>DASTSE010000435.1:0-13828 GCA_035760865.1 Dokdonella sp. | reverse complement strand
CGATGCGCGAGTATAGGCGGATGACGTGTGCCCAATTCAGTACTAAACTGGTACGGTATCTTTGCGGACGTCCTGTCCGCGAAAGAAAGAGCGGCCATCCATGGCCGTACTTCTCATAAAGAGCACAAGATCAGGTCACGCAGTCATGATTTCGTTGTCGGCTTCCGCGCAGGAGCACTTCCGCAAGCTCGTCGAGCAGCAGGCGCTGCCCGGGCTCGGGATACGCGTCGTCGCCGTCGATGCGGGCACGCCGAAAGGCGATTGCCAGCTCGAGTTCAGCGAGCCCGCCGACCGCGACGGCAGCGAGTGGGAAGTCGAATGCGACGGCTTCTCGCTGTTCGTCGACGCCGTCAGCGTGCCGTTCCTCGACGGCGCGACGATCGACTTCGCGCGCAACGCGACCGGCGGCGAACTGACGATCCGTGCGCCGGCGCTGCGCGGCAGCGTGCCCGGCGCTGACGCGAGCGTGGTCGAGCGCGTGCGCTACGTGATCGAGAGCGAGATCAACCCGCAGCTCGCGTCGCATGGCGGACGCGTGAGCCTGCGCGAAGTGACGGCCGACGGTGTCGTCGTGCTGCAGTTCGGTGGCGGCTGCCACGGTTGCGGCATGGTCGACAAGACCTTGCGGGGCGGCGTCGAGCAGACGCTGAAGGCGCGCGTGCCCGAAGTCACGGGCGTCGCCGATGCGACGGATCACGCGAGCGGCAGCACGCCGTACTACAAGCGCCCGGCGAACGCCTGAGCGACGCGAAGGAAAGGACGGTTCCGCGAGCAGCGCGCCGGCATGACGCCGGCGCGAGCACGGCGCGGCATGCCGCCGGCGCGAGCACGGCGCGGCATGCCGCCGCGCCGCGACGAATCAGTCGCCCTGCACCTTGTCGTGCAGGTCGGTGAGCTTGCTGCCCGGCAGGCTCGAGAAGTACGCGGATACGTTGACGATGTCTTCGTCGGACAGCGTCGTCGCGAAGCCGGCCATGATCGGATTCTTGCGCTCGCCGGACTTGTACTCGCGCAGTGCGCGCTCGAGGTAGTCGTGGTACTGGCCCGCGAGGCGCGGGTACTGCGGGTCCGCGGCGTTGCCGTCGGCACCGTGGCAGGCCTGGCACGGCACGGCCTTGGCCTTGCCGGCTTCGATGTCGCCCTTGGCGAAGGCGGGCGCCGCGCAGACGGCGAGCGTCGTGATCAACAGCGATGCGTGGAAACGCTTCATCTCGTGCGGTCCTGGCTCAAGGCGTGAGGCTGGAAAGGTAGGTGGCGATGTCGCGGATGTCCTGCTCGGACAGGCTCTCGCCCTGCGCGCGCATCGTCGGATGGGCGCGCTCACCCTTCTTGTATTCGGTCAATGCCGCGACGAGGTAGTCGTAGTTCTGCCCGCCGATCTTCGGCACGTGATAGTTCGGATAGGGGTTCTTCCAGCCCGGGATGCCGTGGCAGCCGGCACAGGTGTAGACCTTGGTTTTGCCCGCGGCAGCGTCGCCTTTTTCGGCGGCGATACAGGGCAGGGAGGTGATCAGCAGGGCAGCGGCAAGCAGAGGCGCTCGGGTCATTTTCGTTCCGGTACGGCGTTGGTTGAACTTCTCGGGCGTCAAGCCCGGGGAGTATAGCGGCCAACCCTCGCCGGCGGCCACCGCTCGCATGCACGAAGCACGCCTCGCGTCGATCGAACGAGGTTGGCCGAAGCGCGCAACTCTTTGCACCGCTCGCGCATCCAAGGCCCGCATCGGGCGACGTGACTACCGGCTCACGACGTCGCGATGGATCTGGCGCAGCATCGGCGCATGGATCGTCACCCTGCTGCAACGGCAGGGCAGCAAGGAAGCAGCGACCCCAGGGGTCGACTTGCCGGGCTGCCAAGGCTATTGCACTTTGCTAGTGATGTAGTCTACTATAACACCAAGTCAACCCCTCCCAGGCCGACGACGATGCTCCCGAACCTCGCTGCTACCCCGAATTCCCGCGCTTTCCGCTTCCTGCGCATCTCCGCGCTCGCGGCCGCCGTCGCACTGCTCGCCGCCTGCGGTGGCGGCGGCGGCGCCGGCATGGGCAAGGACGCCAACGCCCAGGCCTCGATCCCCGTCGAAGTCGCGCCGGCCTCGCACCAGACCATCACCGCCAACTATTCGGGCACCGCGACCCTCGAAGCGGTCGGCGACGCGCAGGTGGTCGCCAAGACCACGGGCATCGTGCTGAAGCTGTTCGTCGAGGAAGGCATGCACGTGCAGAAGGGCCAGGTGCTGGCCGAGCTCGACAGCGAAGCGGCGCGCAACAAGCTCGCCCAGGCGACCGCGACCTTGAAGAAGGCACAGGCCGCGTACGACAAGGCGGACAAGGGCTTCGCGCTCAAGATCACGCCGAAGGCCGACTACGACAGCACCAAGTACGACCTCGAGGCGCAGAGGGCGATCGTCGACGGCGCGCAGCTCGATCTGTCGTACACGCGCATCGTCGCGCCGATCTCGGGCGTCATCGCCAAGCGTTCGATCAAGCTCGGCAACCTCGTCCAGCTCAACCAGGCGCTGTTCCAGATCGTCGACCTCGATCCGCTCGAGGCGGTGCTGAACGTGCCCGAGCGCGACCTCGACACGCTCAAGGCGGGCCAGCCCGTGCGCATGCGCGTCGACGCGCTCGACGGCAAGTCGTTCGACGGATCGATCGCGCGTATCGCGCCGGTCGTCGACGCCGCGAGCGGCACGTTCCGGGTCACCTGCCAGTTCCGCGACACGACCGCGACGTTGAAGCCGGGCATGTTCGGGCGCATCGAGGTCACCTACGACCAGCGCCACGACGCGCTCGTCGTGCCGCGCAACGCGATCGTCGAGGAAGACGGCGTCAGTTCGGTGTTCGTGGTCGAACCCGCGCCGCCGAAGGAGGACAAGAAGGACGGCAAGGAGGCGCCCAAGGGCAAGGCGGGCGAGGCGGTCGCGGCCGAGACGGCGAAGCCGGCGGCTCCCGCGTTCGTCGCCAAGCGCCGCGTGGTCAAGACCGGTTACGCCGAAGGCGACCGCATCGAGATCCGCGACGGCCTCGCCGACGGCGAGCGCGTGATCACGATCGGCCGCAACGCGGTGCGCGAGGGCACCGAAGTGCAGGTGCTCGAGAGCGCGAGCAAGAGTCCGGATGCGATGGCGTCGGTCGCTTCGACGGAGAAGCATTCGTGAACCTGCCCGAGCTGGCGACCCGCCGGCGCGTCACGATCGGCATGCTGACCGTGACGCTGGTCCTGTTCGGCCTGATCGGGCTGAGCGGGCTCAAGGTCAACCTGCTGCCGGACCTGTCGTACCCGACCCTCACGGTGCGCACCGACTACGAAGGCGCGGCGCCGCTCGAGATCGAAAACCTCATCAGCCAGCCGATCGAGGAAGCCGTCGGCGTGGTCAAGAACGTGCGCAAGGTGCATTCGGTGTCGCGCACGAGCCAGTCCGACGTCGTGCTCGAGTTCGCCTGGGGCACGGACATGGACATGGCGAGCCTCGAGGTGCGCGACAAGCTCGACACGGTGCAGTTGCCGCTCGAAGCGAAGAAGCCGCTGCTGCTGCGCTTCAACCCGTCGACCGACCCGATCATCCGGCTCGGCCTCAGCGCCAAGGGCGACATCGACGAGGCGCGCCTGAAGCAGCTGCGCCGTTTCGCCGACGACGACCTCAAGAAGCACCTCGAGCCGGTCGCCGGCGTCGCCGCGGTCAAGGTCGGCGGCGGCCTCGAGGACGAGATCGAGGTGCTGATCGACCAGCAGAAGCTCGCGCGCCTCGGCATCGACATCAACGACGTCAACACGCGCCTCAAGAACGAGAACGTCAACGCGTCGGGCGGTCGCATCGACGAGGGCAGCCAGCGCTTCCTCGTGCGCACGATCAACCAGTTCAAGACACTCGACGAGATGCGCGAGCTGCTCGTCAAGATCGACGGCGGCGTGCCGATCCGCCTCAAGGACATCGCCGAGGTGCGCCAGGGCTTCAAGGAGCGCGAAGGCATCGTGCGCATCGACGGCCACGAGGCGATCGAACTCGCGATCTACAAGGAAGGCGACGCCAACACGGTGAGCGTCGCCAAGTCGGTCAAGGCCGAGATCGAACGCCTGAAGAAGACGCTGCCGGCCGACACCACGCTCGGCATGATCGAGGACCAGTCGGTCTTCATCGAAGGCGCGCTCAGCGACGTCAAGAAGGACGCGCTGATCGGCGGCCTGCTCGCGATCCTCATCATCTTCTTCTTCCTGCGCGATTCGTGGAGCACGTTCATCATCTCGCTGTCGCTGCCGGTCTCGCTGATCGCGACGTTCTTCTTCATGGACCAGCTGCACCTGTCGCTCAACGTGATGTCGCTCGGCGGCCTCGCGCTCGCGACCGGCATGGTCGTCGACGACTCGATCGTCGTGCTCGAGAACATCGCGCGGCTGCGCGAGAAGGGCGCATCGATCCTCGAAGCGGCCGTGCGCGGCACGGCCGAGGTCGGCATGGCGGTGACCGCATCGACGCTGACGACGGTCGCCGTATTCTTCCCGCTCGTGTTCGTGCAGGGCGTGGCCGGCCAGCTGTTCCGCGACCAGGCGCTCACGATCACGTTCGCGATGCTGACCTCGCTCGTCGTCGCGATGACGCTGATCCCGATGCTCGCCTCGCTCAAGGGACGGTCGCCGCTCGCCTACAAGGACGAGGCCGTCGATTCCGAATCGCTGTGGAGCAAGGCGTGCAGCGGCGCATGGGCGATCGTCGCCTGGCCGTGGCGGCGCAATTGGCCGTTCGCGGCGCGGATCGCCGCGCTGCTGGCCTCGTTGCCGGTCCTGCTGCCGGCGGCCTTGATCTTCTTCGTCGTGCTCGTCGCGATGATCGCGATCTCCGCGCTCATGCGTTGCGTCACGTTGCTGCTGTTCTTCGTCGCGGGGCTCGCACAGGGCAAGCTGCCGATCACGCTCGACTACGCGCGCCGCACGCTCGCCTGGGGCGCTCGTGCGGCGCGGTGGCCGCTCGGCAACGACTTGCCGAAGGTCCGCGCGATCGCGCAATTCGTCGTCGCGGCGCCGGTGAAGGCGCTGCTGCTCGTGCCGTACCTCGTCGCGCTTGCGGCGACGGCCGTGCTGCCGCTGCTGCTGGTTCCAATCGGGCGGGCGTTCCGATTCGCGATCAGGTGGGCCGGGGCGTTCGTGCTGTGGCCGTACGAACGTGCCGCGAAGGCGTATCACGGCTTCCTGCCGAAGGCGCTCGCGCGTCCGCTGCCGGTACTCGGCTTCGCGCTCGCCGCGCTCGTCGCGACGCTCGCGCTCGTGCCGACGCTCGGCCTCGACCTCATTCCGCAGCTTGCACAGGGCCGCTTCAACATGACGGTGACCTTGCCGCCGGGCACCCCGCTCGCGGATACCGACAAGGTCGTCGACGAGATCTCGACGCGCCATGCGAAGGATCCGGGCGTCGAGTCGATCTACGGCGTCGCCGGCAGCGGCACGCGCCTCGATGCGAACCCGACCGAGTCGGGCGAGAACATCGCGCGTCTGTCGATCGCGCTCAAGGACGGCGGCAGCAAGCAGATCGAGGCCGCCGAGATCGAGCGCCTGCGCGAGAACATGACGCGTGCCGACGCGAGCGTGAAGTTCGCCCGGCCCGAGCTGTTCAGCTTCTCGGCGCCGCTCGAGATCGAAATTCGCGGCTACGACCTCGACGCGCTCGCCAAGGGCGGCCAGCGCCTCGCCGAACTCATGAAGGGGTCGCCGCGCTTCGCCGACGTCAAGTCGACGGTCGAAGGCGGCTACCCGGAAATTCAGGTGCATTTCGACCAGGACCGCGCCGCCGCGCTCGGCCTGACCACGCGTGAGATCGCCGACCGCGTCGTGCGCAAGGTCAAGGGCGAGGTCGCGACGCGCTACGATTTCCGCGACCGCAAGATCGACGTGCTCGTGCGCGCCCGCGCTGCCGACCGCACCGGCGTCGACGACGTGCGCAACCTCGTCGTCGGCTACATCCCCGCGAAGGGAGCGGGCGGCTCGAGCAGCGGCTCGACCAGCAGCGCGGCGGGCGCGATCGGCGCCGGCGGCGGCACCAGCGGCGCCGGCACGCTCGTCGACGACGCGCAGTCGAGCGCGGACACGCCGGTGCGGCTGTCCGCGGTCGCCGACGTGATCGCGACCGAAGGCCCGAGCGAGATCCATCGCGTGAGCCAGGAGCGCGTCGCGATCGTGTCGGCGAACCTGCGCGAGGGCGATCTCGCGAGCGCGGTCAAGGAGGTCGAAGGCCTCGTCGCGAAGAACCCGCTCGCCGCGGGCGTGAAGGTGCGCATCGGCGGCCAGAGCGAGGAACTCGACGCGTCGGTGCAGTCGCTGCTGTTCGCGCTCGGGCTCGCGATCTTCCTCGTCTACCTCGTGATGGCGTCGCAGTTCGAGTCGTTGCTGCATCCGTTCGTGATCATGTTCTCGATCCCGCTCGCCGCGGTCGGCGCGATCCTCGCCCTCAAGCTGTCCGGATCGGCGATCTCGGTGGTCGTGTTCATCGGCCTCATCATGCTGGTCGGCATCGTGGTGAAGAACGCGATCGTGCTGATCGACCGCGTCAACCAGCTGCGCGAAGCGGGCGTGCCCAAGCGCGAAGCGCTCGCGCAGGGTGCCGAGTCGCGCCTGCGGCCGATCGTGATGACGACGCTCTGCACGTTGATCGGCTTCGCGCCGCTCGCGCTCGGCTGGGGCGAAGGCGCCGAAGTGCGTGCACCGATGGCGCTCACCGTGATCGGCGGCCTCGCCGTGTCGACCCTGCTAACGCTGGTCGTCATCCCGATCGTGTACGACCTGCTCGATCGTCGCGGCGACGAGTGGTACGTCGCGCGCGGCGAACGGCATCGCGCGAAGGTCGAGCACGCGGGCGCCGACGACGACCTCGCGATCGAAGGCCTGCGCCCCGAAGGACAGCACGCATGACACTCGCCGAGCTCAGCCTGAAGCGGCCCGTCACCGCGATCATGTTCTTCGTGACGATGGTGGTGATCGGCCTGATCGCCGCCTTCCGGCTGCCGCTCGAGCAGTTCCCGAGCATCGACGCGCCGTTCCTGTTCGTGCAGATCCCGTACCCGGGTTCGACGCCGGCGGAGATCGAACGCACGATCACGCGCCCGGTCGAGGAAGCGCTCGCGACCTTGCCCGGCATCAAGCGCATGAACTCCACCTCGGACGCCGAGTCCGCGCAGATCTTCATGGAGTTCAAGTGGGGCGAGAGCGTCGCGATCAAGGCGGTGCAGGCGCGCGAGAAGATCGACGCGATCCGCGCCGACCTGCCGTCGGACATGCAGCGCTACTTCGTGCAGAAGTTCTCGACCTCGGACGAGCCGGTGCTGCAGCTGCGCATCGCCTCGAACGGTGCGGACCTGTCGAACGCGTATGAACTCATCGAGCGCGAGATCAAGCGCCCGCTCGAGCGCATCCCGGGCGTCGCCAATGTGGACATCTCCGGCATCGGCAAGCCCGAGGTGCAGATCGAGCTGTCGTCGGACCGCCTCAGTGCGCACAACATCAACCTCAACGATCTCTATACCAAGCTGTCGAACGCGAACTTCGCGATCTCGGCGGGGCAGGTCGACGCGGCGGGCACGCGCTTCCGCGTGCAGCCGCAGGGGCAGTGGCGCACGCTCGACGACATCCGCGCGGTCCCGCTCGACGCGAAAGGCCTCAAGCTCGGCGACATCGCGACCGTGACCTTGCGCCCCGCGCGCGTCGACTTCGCGCGCCGCCTCGACGGCAAGCCCGCGATCGGCGTCGACATCCGCCGCGAGCGCAACGCGAACCTCGTCGATGTCGGCACCGCGGTCATGGCCGAGGTGAAGAAGATCCAGGCCTCGCCGGAACTCAAGGGCATGCAGGTCTACGCGATGGAGAGCCAGGCCGACAGCGTGACGGGCTCGCTGGCGCAGCTCGGCAAGGCCGGCCTCGAGGGCACGCTGCTGTCGGTGCTCGTGCTGTTCTTCTTCCTGCGCGACTGGCCGTCGACGCTGATGGTCTCGCTGTCGATCCCGATTTGCTTCGTGATGACGCTCGGCTGCATGTACTTCTTCGGCATCAGCCTCAACGTGCTGTCGATGATGGGCCTTCTGCTCGCGGTCGGCATGCTCGTCGACAACGCGGTCGTCGTGGTCGAGAGCATCTACCAGTACCGCGAGAAGTACCCCGACAAGCCGTGGTACTGCGCGGTGCAGGGCACCCAGGTCGTCGGCATCGCGATCGCCGCGGGCACGCTGTCGAGCGTGGTCGTGTTCCTGCCGAACATCTTCGGCGAGGCGAACAACATCTCGATCTTCCTCGCCCAGGTCGCGATCGCGATGTCGATCGCGCACCTCGCTTCGTGGCTGGTCGCGGTCAGCATCGTGCCGATGTTCGCCTCGCGGATGCCGCCGCCGAAGTTCCTCGGCCGCGAGAATGCGATCACGCGCCTGCGCGACCGCTACGGCCGCTTCGTCGCCTGGACGCTCGCGCACCGGCGCTGGACGATGCTCGGCGTGTTCGCGCTCGTCGTCGCGAGCTTCGTGCCGATGACGCAGACCAAGATGGACTTCTTCGGCGGCGGCGAGGCGCGGAACCTGCGCATGTTCTACCAGCTCAACGCGAACTACCGCCTGCAGGATCTCAAGCCCGAAGTCATGAAGGTCGAGAAGTACCTCAACGACAACCGCGAAAAGTTCGAGATCACCTCGGTCTACACCTGGTACTCGGAGCAGGGCCAGGCAATGACGCGCGTGCTGCTGCAGGAGACCAAGCCCGGCGTGGTCGAATGGGTCAAGGGCCTGTTCGGCTACGGCAGCAACCGTTCGTCGTCGGCGATCAAGGAAGACATCCGCAAGGGCCTGCCGAAGCTCGCGACGGGCAAGGTCGGCTTCGACGGCAACGGCGACGGCGGCCTCGGCGGCGGCGTCGACATTTCGCTGATCGGCGATTCGATGGAGCAGCTGCGCGAGCTCGCGCCGAACGTGATCAACGTGCTCTCGCACCTGCCGAGCCTGCGCGACGTGCGCGCCGAGAAGGGCAACGGCGATCGCGAAGTCGCGACCCAGGTCGACCGCATCCGCGCCAAGCAGTACGGCTTCGACGCGCAGACCGTCGCGAACTACATCCAGATCGCGTTGCGCGGCATGCCGCTCAAGGACTTCCATGCCGACGATCGCCAGCTGCCGGTATGGCTGCGCTTCCAGGGCGCCGACACGCAGAGCCTCGCCGGGCTGTCCGACTTCAAGTTGCGCGCACCGGACGGTACCCAGGTGCCGCTGTTGACGATGCTGCGCAC
Source organism: Dokdonella sp. (assembly GCA_035760865.1). GTDB lineage: Bacteria > Pseudomonadota > Gammaproteobacteria > Xanthomonadales > Rhodanobacteraceae > Dokdonella_A. The sequence continues at coordinate 4,580 of DASTSE010000435.1, read as the reverse complement.
CGACTCGCACGAGACTGCGTCGGCGATCCAGCGCGTCGACCGCCTCACCGCGCTGAAGATCTCGGCGAACCTCGGCGACAAGAAGACGATGCAGGACGCGCGCAAGGAGATCACCGAGGCGCTCGACACGTTCGCTTTCCCGCCCGGCTATCGCTGGAGCTTCGGCGAGGGCTTCGACCGGGAGGACCAGGCCGGCCAGCAGATGCTGTTCAACACGCTGATCGCGCTCGTGCTCGTCTACATCGTCATGTGCGCGATGTTCGAGTCGCTGATCTACCCGCTTGCGATCCTCACGACCTTCGTCTTCTCGGTATTCGGCGTGTTCTGGCTGTTCTGGCTCAGCGGCACCACGTTCTCGATCATGGCCGCGATCGGCATCCTGATCCTGATGGGCGTGGTCGTGAACAACGGCATCGTGATGATCGTGCACATCAACCAGCTGCGCCACCATGGCCACCTGCGCACGGAGGCGCTCGTGCTCGGTGCGATGGAGCGCCTGCGCCCGGTGCTCATGACGATGGCGACCGCGATCCTCGGCATGCTGCCGCTCGCGCTCGGCGGAGCCGAGGCGTGGAGCGACGGCCCGCCGTATTTCCCGATGGCGCGCGCGATCGCGGGCGGCCTCACGTTCTCGACGATCGTGACCCTGCTCGCGCTGCCGTGCATCTATTCGCTGCTCGACGACTCGAGCCTGTGGATGCGCCGCGTGATCGCCGACGCGAAGGGGCGCGTGCGCGGCGCGCCGGTGGCCGCCGCGACCTGACGCGACGGTTCGCGCAAGCAACTTTTCCCACGCAGGGCGGCGCGCGCGCAGCGCGTGCCGCCGATCGGCCGGACCAATCAACCGCCGAGGAGCATGCGCAGCATGCGCCGGAACGTCGTGCGATACGGCGGATTGAGCAGGCCGACGAGGTTCCAGCGCGCCTGGCGGAACACGGGTTTCATGCGCGAGAAGGTGCGGAAACCGTCCTCGCCGTGGTACACGCCCATCCCCGACGCGCCGACGCCGCCGAACGGCAGGTGGTGCTGGGCGATGTGCAGGATGGTGTCGTTCACGCTGACACCGCCGGCGAGCGTCGCATCGAGCACGCGCTCGACCACTGCACGGCGGTCGTCGAACACGTAGAGCGCGAGCGGATGCGGATGCGCGTTGACGTAGGCGATCGCTTCGTCGATCGAATCGTACGCGACGATCGGCAGCAGCGGGCCGAAGATCTCCTGCCGCATCACGGCCATGCGGTCGTCGACGCCGGTGAGCAGAGTGGGGGCGATCACGCGGGCGCCCTCCGGCGCATCGGCGAGCGGGTGTGCGACGGCGCCCTGGGCGACCGCGTCATCGCGCAGGTCCGACAGCCGCACGTAGTGGCGCTCGCTCGCGATGCCCGCGTACTGCGAATTGGTGGCGAACTGCGGATAGAGGCGGGCGACGGCCGCGCGCGCGCCGTCGATGAACTCCTGCACGCGCGCGCGCGGCAACAGCACGTAATCGGGCGCGATGCAGGTCTGGCCCGCGTTGAGCAGCTTGCCGAGCACGATGCGCTCGATCGCATGCGGCAGGCGTGCGCCTTCGCCGACGATCGCGGGCGACTTGCCGCCGAGTTCGAGCGTGACCGGAACGAGGTTCGCGGCCGCCGCGCGCATGACCTCGTGCCCGACCGCGGTCGAGCCGGTGAACAGCAGATGGTCGAACGGCAGCGCCGCGAATGCGCGTGCGACGTCGACGTCGCCGTTGACGACGACGACCTCGTCCGGCTCGAAATGGCGCGCGACGAGCTCCGACAGCAGCGTCGCGAACGCGGGCGTGAGCTCGCTCGTCTTGATCATGACGCGGTTGCCCGCCGCGAGCGCGTCGGTGAGCGGACCGGCGGTGAGATAGAGTGGATAGTTCCACGGCGCGATGATGCCGACCACGCCGAGCGGCTGCGGTCGCAGCTCCGTGCGCGCGGGCAGGAACCAGAACCCCGCCCAGCGCCGGCGCGGCCGCATCCAGCGGCGCAGGCGCGAGCGCGCATGGCGGATGCCGGAAAGGCTCGGGAACACCTCGAGCAGGTCAGTCTCCTCGGCCGGCCGGCGACCGAAATCCGCCGCGATCGCCTCCGCGATCTGCGCTCGATGGTCGCGGATCAGCGCCTCGAGCGCGCGCAGTCGACGCTGGCGTGTGGCGAGGTCGGGTGCGCCGCCGCGCGCCTGTGCGTCGCGCAGGCGCGCGTAGCGTTCGTGCAGGGACGTTTCGCCGTTCGTCATCGGCTCAGAATCTCACGAGTGCCTCGATGCCCCACATGCGCGGCGGCGTGATCAGGGCGTACGGCGTGCCGAAGACGGTCGCCGAGATATTGCTGACGCCGGTCACGTAGCGCTTGTCGAACAGGTTGTTGACGAAGAATGCCACACCGAAGCGCGAATTGTCGGATGTCCAGCCGATGCGTGCATCGGTGCGCTGCTGCGCGCTGCCGACGCTGAAGTTCGGACTGACCTCGCAGGTACCCTGCAGCACCGAGTCGGCGTTGCAGCGCGACTTGCCGCGCCAGGCATGCGAGAGGTCGAACTCGACGCTGCCCCCGAGCACCGCGTGCCAGGTGTAGGCGAAACCGGCCGACATCGACCAGCGCGGCTCGCCGGTCGGTTCGCCGCCGAGGTCGACGCCGGACGGCGCGATCGCATGGCCGTAGGTGGAATCGATGTAGGCGCTCGTGAAGTTCAGGCGCAGGTCGTCGGTCGGCGCCCATTGCGCCTCGACCTCGAGGCCGTCCGCCTTCTGGTTGCTGCTGCTGACCAGATAGCGCGGAACGCCGGAGCCGGCCGTGTTCGGGTCGAGCGTGAGCGATTGGCGGTTGTCGTAGTCGTAGTGGTAGATCGACGCGTTGAGGAGCAGGCCGTACTCGGGGAACGTGCTCTTCACGCCCGCCTCGTAGTTCCACACCTTCTCGGGCTCGAAGCGGGACGCGACCTGCACGCTGTTGTATCCGCCCGCCTTGTAGCCCTTGGTCGCGGACACGTACGCCATCACGTTCGGTGTGAAGCGGTAGTCGAGCACGACGCGCGGGCTGGTGTCGTTCCAGCTGTCCTCGAACGTCACCGGCACGCCGACCGCGTCGGTGAAGACGAGGTTCTGCTGGAACGTCTCGATCGGGATGCCGATGAGGTCGAGCACGCCGGCCGCCTGCAGCTGCGCGAGCGTCGCGTCGAGGCCGGGCGCCTGTCGCGGCGCATTGAACCACGAGAACCTCTTCTCGTCGCGCGTGAAGCGCACGCCGGTCGTGAGGTTCCAATTCGAACCGAGGTGCCAGATCACGTCGCCGTAGGCCGCGTAGGCCTTGAAGCGGCCGTTGTTGGCGATCTGTTCGCGCCACGGTTCGCCGAGCAATGTGTTCGGGAAGCCGTTCAATGCGAGCACCTGGCTCAGGTAGTTGTAGAGCGTCCCGTCCGGAGTCGGTGCGGGCGACAGGTTCAGCGCGAGCGTGTCGATGCCGTCGGTGAAGATGTCGGTCCGGCTCGTCTGGCGTGCGTGCTCGTTGTAGTAGCTCGCGCCCGCCACCCAGTCCATCAGCGGGGTGTTGCCGGCGAACTTGAACTCCTGGTACCAGCTGGCGTTCGACTCGATGTTCGAGGTCGAGAGATAGCTCACGATGTGGTTGGTACCGTCGTAGTCGCCGCGGTTGAGCGTGTCGAAGTCGCGCCACGCGGTGGTCGAGGTGAAGCTCGCCCAGCCGAACGCGTGGTCGATCGACAACGTCGCGCCGTCGAAGCGGCGCGACTCGCGCGGGTCGACGGTATCGTTGTGGAGCGGCGCGTGCAGCGGATCGAGGAACGTCGACGGGTCGGGCGGGAACGGCGGGCGCTGATAGGTATCGTCGGCGAGCGGGACGAGGCCGATTGCGGCCTTCGGCAACTGGTTCAACTTCTCGTGGTCCCACGACAGCAGCACGCGCGTATCGTCGGTCGCGTTCCAGCGCCACGCCGCGCGCGTGCCCCAGTCGTCGTCGCCACCGTAGCGCGTCGCGTTCGCCGCGTCGCGGATCCAGCCTTCGCTCTGGTTGTCGACGACGCTGAAGCGCAGCGCCATGTCGTCGCGCACGGGCAGGTTGAGCAGGCCGTCGATGTACTGGCGGCCGTAGTTGCCGACGCGCACGCGTGCCCGGTCCTCGAACGTGTTCGACGGCTCGTTCGTGACGATCGAGATCGCGCCGGCCGCGGCATTGCGTCCGAACAGCGTGCCCTGCGGACCCTTGAGCACCTCGATGCGCTTGACGTCGTTGAACGCGAGCAGGGCGCCGCCCGAGCGCGCCGCGTAGACACCGTCGATGTAGACGCCGACTGCGGACTCGGTGCCGACGCCGAAATCGTCGGTCGCGATGCCGCGGATCTGGTAGTTCGGCTGGGTCGGTTGTTCGCCGTTGACGACGAGGCCGGGTACGAACAGGCTCATGCGGCTGAGATCGGTCGCGGCGAGCGTGTCGATCTGTTTGGCGGTGACGATCTGCAGCGGGATCGGCACTTCCTGCATTTCCTGCGCGCGGCTCTGCGCGGTGACCGTGATCGTGTCGAGGCGCGAGGCCTCGCCGGGCGGCTTGGCGTCCGTC
>DASTSE010000434.1:0-9611 GCA_035760865.1 Dokdonella sp. | reverse complement strand
GCGCGGCCCTGCGACATCGAGCGCAGGCTCGTCGCGTAACCGAACATCTCGCCGAGCGGCACCATCGCGTTGATGACCTTTCCGGACGGCGAATCGTCCGAGCCCTGCAGCACGCCGCGCCGGCGGCTCAGGTCGCCCATGACGTCGCCCATGTAGTCCTCGGGCGTGACCACTTCGACCTTCATGATCGGCTCGAGCAGGACCGGGTTGGCCTTGTTGAAGCCTTCCTTGAAGCCCATCGAACCGGCGATCTTGAACGCCATTTCGTTCGAGTCGACCTCGTGGTACGAACCGTCGACGAGCCTGATCTTGATGTCCACGACCGGGAAGCCCGCCATCGGACCGCTCGTCATCGCCTCGCGAATGCCCTTGTCGACCGCCGGCACGTATTCCTTCGGCACCGAACCGCCGACGGTCACGTTCTCGAACAGGTAACCGGCGCCGCGTTCCTGCGGCTCGATCTCGAGGACGACATGGCCGTACTGGCCCTTGCCGCCGGACTGGCGCACGAACTTGCCTTCCTGCTTGACCGCCTTGCGGATCGTCTCGCGATAGGCCACCTGCGGCTTGCCGACGTTCGCCTCGACGTTGAACTCGCGCTTCATGCGGTCGACGATGATCTCGAGGTGAAGCTCACCCATGCCGGCGATGATCGTCTGGCCCGACTCCTCGTCCGAGCGCACGCGGAAAGACGGATCTTCCTGCGCGAGACGCGACAGGGCGATGCCCATCTTCTCCTGGTCCGACTTCGTCTTCGGCTCGACCGCCATCGCGATGACCGGGTCAGGGAACGTCATGCGCTCGAGCGTGATCACGTTGTCCGTCGCGCACAGCGTATCGCCGGTCGTGACGTCCTTGAGGCCGACCGCGGCAGCGATGTCGCCCGCGCGGACTTCCTTGATCTCGCTGCGCTCGGCCGCGTGCATCTGCAGGATGCGGCCGACTCGCTCCTTCTTGCTCTTCACCGGGTTGTAGACGGTATCGCCCGAGTTCAGCACGCCCGAATAGACGCGGAAGAACGTCAGCGAGCCGACGAACGGGTCGGTCATGATCTTGAACGCCAGCGCCGAGAACGGCGCGGCATCGTCGGCGTTGCGGGAATCTTCCTTCTCGTTCTCGTCGATGCCCTTCACCGGCGGACGATCCGACGGCGCCGGCAGGTAGCGCACGACCGCGTCGAGCATCGCCTGCACGCCCTTGTTCTTGAACGCCGTGCCGCAGAACACCGGAATCAGCTTGTTGCCGATCACCGCATCGCGGATACCCGCATGGATCTCATCCTCGGAAAGCGAGCCTTCCTCGAGGTACTTGTTCATGAGGTCTTCCGACGTCTCGGCGGCCGACTCGACGAGGAACGAATGCGCCTTCTCGCAGACGTCCTTGAGGTGCGCCGGGATGTCGCGATACTCGAACGACATGCCCTGCGACTCGGAGTCCCAGTAGATCGCCTTCATCTTGACGAGATCGACCACGCCCTCGAAGGCGTCTTCGGCACCGATCGGCACCTGCATCGGCACCGGGTGCGCGCCAAGGCGCGACTTCAGCTGGCCGACGACCTTGTCGAAATCGGCGCCGGTACGGTCCATCTTGTTGACGAACGCGAGGCGCGGCACGCCGTACTTGTTGGCCTGGCGCCACACCGTCTCGGACTGCGGCTGGACGCCGCCGACCGCGCACAGCACGAACACCGCACCGTCGAGCACGCGCAGCGAACGCTCGACTTCGATCGTGAAGTCGACGTGCCCGGGGGTGTCGATGATGTTGAAGCGGTGCTGCGGGAACGAACGGTCCATGCCGGTCCAGAAGCAGGTCGTCGCGGCCGACGTGATCGTGATGCCGCGTTCCTGTTCCTGCTCCATCCAGTCCATCGTCGCGGCGCCCTCGTGCACCTCGCCAATCTTGTGATTGACGCCGGTGTAATAGAGGATGCGCTCGGTCGTGGTGGTCTTTCCGGCATCGATGTGGGCCATGATGCCGAAATTGCGGTAGCGCTCGATAGGTGTGGTGCGAGCCATTGTGGTTACCTTTCCCGGGATTCCTTCCCGCGATGAAGCAGCCGTCCCGGCTGCGGTACGAGTTCAGGCACGGGGCATCGAGCCCCGCATGCCGCGATTCGGGCGAATCGCAGGGCGCGCGAAACCGCTTACCAGCGGTAGTGCGAGAACGCCTTGTTGGCTTCCGCCATGCGGTGCGTCTCCTCGCGCTTCTTCACCGCGCCGCCGCGGTTCTCCGAAGCCTCGAGCAGCTCGGCCGCGAGCTTGCGCGGCATCGTGTTCTCGCCGCGCTTGCGCGCCGCATCGATGAGCCAACGCATCGCCAGCGCGGTGCGGCGCGACGAGCGCACTTCGACCGGCACCTGGTACGTCGCGCCACCGACGCGGCGGGACTTGACCTCGACCGCCGGGGCGACGTTGTTGAGCGCCTTCTCGACCAGCGCGACCGGTTCGGCATGCTTCTCGCCGATGTGGTCGAGCGCGCCGTAGACGATCTTTTCCGCGACCGACTTCTTGCCGCTCTGCATCACCATGTTGATGAAGCGGGCAATCACCTGGCTGCCGTGCTTGGGATCCGGCAGGAGCGTGCGAGTCGGAGTTTGACCTTTGCGTGACATAGATTCTTCTCAATGGTGCGGTCACCAGGACCGCTTGATACTCAAGCGCGCGAGCGCCTGTCGGATTGCGAGCGGATCAGCTCTTCGGGCGCTTCGCGCCGTACTTCGAACGGCTCTTGCGACGCTTGGTCACGCCGGCCGCGTCGAGGCTGCCGCGCACGGTGTGGTAGCGCACGCCCGGCAGGTCCTTCACGCGGCCGCCGCGGATGAGCACCACCGAGTGCTCCTGCAGATTGTGGCCTTCGCCACCGATATAGCTGATGACTTCGAAGCCGTTCGTCAGGCGAACCTTGGCGACCTTGCGCAGAGCCGAGTTCGGCTTCTTCGGCGTGGTCGTGTAGACGCGCGTGCAGACGCCGCGACGCTGCGGGCAGTTCGCGAGAGCCGGGGACGCGCTCTTGTACGTCTTCGGGCTGCGCGGCTTGCGTACCAGCTGATTGACTGTTGACATGCGTTTGAACCGTGCCTGCGGGATCTTGAAAGGAGGCCCGGAATGCATCCGGGAAACAAAAGGCAGGCCGAATGAATCCGGCCTGCCGAGACAAAAGAGTATAACGTGCGCCCAACGCGACGGTCAACCCGCCGCGCACGCAGCGCCTCGCTCCCTGCCCTCGAACACGAGGCGAATCCTTCGCCTCTTTTCGATGTCGTCGCATCGCCCCGGCTGATCGCCACCCCGCGGCGGGGAGGTCCGGCTCGCCCGGACGCCTGCTTTCGCAGGCCTGGCCGCATCAGCCCGCATGGGGCCTGGATCAGTGCGAATCGCCGTCTTCGGCGACCGCCTCGGCCACCGAACTCGTGGCACCCAGCGTTTCGCGTTCCTGCTCGGTCAACGCACCCTGCCTGCTGCGCCTCTGGGCGTGGTAGGCGAGACCCGTTCCGGCTGGAATCAAGCGTCCGACGATAACATTTTCCTTGAGGCCTCGCAAGGTATCGCGAGTGCCGCGCACGGCCGCCTCGGTCAGCACGCGCGTGGTTTCCTGGAACGACGCCGCCGAGATGAACGATTCGGTCGCCAGCGAGGCCTTCGTGATGCCGAGCAGCACGGGCAACATCTCGGCCACGCGTTCGTTGCGTGCCTCCGCCCGCGAATTCTCCTCGAGCAGGCGCGAGCGATCGACCTGTTCGCCGCGCAGGAACCGCGTATCCCCGGCCTCGGCGATCTCGACCTTGCGCAGCATCTGGCGAATGATCGCTTCGATGTGCTTGTCGTTGATCTTCACGCCCTGCAGGCGATAGACGTCCTGGATCTCCTTGACGAGGTACGCCGCGAGCGGCTCGACGCCGAGCAGGCGCAGGATGTCGTGCGGATTCGGTTCGCCGTCGACGATCGTCTCGCCCTTTTCGACGTGCTCGCCTTCGAACACGATCACATGGCGCCACTTCGGGATCAGCTCTTCGTGCTCGTTCCCGTCGGTGTCGCGGATGATCAGGCGCTGCTTGCCCTTGGTGTCCTTGCCGAAACTGACGACACCCGATCGCTCGGCCAGGATCGCCGGCTCCTTCGGCTTGCGCGCTTCGAACAAATCGGCCACGCGCGGCAGACCGCCGGTGATGTCGCGCGTCTTCGACGTCTCCTGCGGAATACGCGCGACGACGTCGCCGACGCCGACCTCGGAGCCGTTCTGCAGCGACACGATCGCGCCCGCCGGCAGGAAGTACTGCGCGGGAATGTCCGTGCCGGGAAGACGCAGTTCACCACCCTTCTTGTCGACCAAGCGCACCATCGGGCGCAGGTCCTTGGCGGTACCGCCGCGACGCTTCGGATCCGTGACGACCGCGCTCGCCAGGCCGGTCAATTCGTCGACCTGCTCCTGTACGGTGATGCCGTCCTGGAAGTCGATGAAGCGGACCACGCCCGCGACTTCCGACACGATCGGGTGGGTGTGCGGGTCCCACTTGGCGACGGTCTGGCCGGCCTTCACCGCCGCGCCGTCCTTCGCGTCGATGACCGCGCCGTAGGGCACCTTGTAACGCTCGCGCTCGCGGCCGTGCGTGTCCATGACCGACAGTTCGCCCGATCGCGACACCGCCACCAGGTGGCCGGCGCTGTGCGCGACGGTCTTGAGGTTGGTGAATTTGAGCGTGCCGGTCGTCTTCACCTGCACGTTGTCGACCGCGGCGGCACGCGATGCCGCGCCACCGATGTGGAACGTACGCATCGTGAGCTGCGTGCCCGGCTCGCCGATCGACTGCGCGGCGATGACGCCGACGGCTTCGCCGATGTTGACCAGATGGCCGCGCGCGAGGTCGCGCCCGTAGCACATCGCGCAGACGCCGAAACGGGCGTCGCACGTGATCGGGGAGCGCACCAGCACCGACTGCACGCCGGCGGCCTCGAGTTTGTCGACCATCGCTTCGTCGAGCAGGGTGTTGCGCGGGACGATCGGGTCTTCGTCGTTGCCCGGGGCGAACACGTCTTCCGCGACCACGCGGCCGAGCACGCGATCCTTGAGCGCCTCGACGACGTCGCCGCCTTCGACGATCGGCGCCATCGTGAGCCCGGACTTGGTGTCGCAATCGGTCTCGGTCACGACGACGTCCTGCGCGACGTCGACGAGTCGACGGGTCAGGTAGCCGGAGTTGGCGGTCTTCAGCGCGGTATCCGCGAGGCCCTTTCGGGCGCCGTGGGTCGAGTTGAAGTACTGCAGCACGTTCAAGCCTTCGCGGAAGTTCGCCTTGATCGGCGTCTCGATGATCGAGCCGTCCGGGCGCGCCATCAGGCCGCGCATGCCGGCGAGCTGGCGGATCTGCGCCGCGCTACCGCGCGCGCCCGAGTCGGCCATGATGAACAACGAGTTCATCGACTTCTGCTCGATCGTCTCGCCCTTGCGGGTCTTGACCTTGTCGGAGCCGATGCCGTCCATCATCGCCTTCGCGACGCGCTCGTTCGTGCGCGACCAGGTGTCGACCACCTTGTTGTAGCGCTCGCCCGCGGTGACTAGGCCGGACTGGTACTGCTGCTGGATCTCGGTGACTTCCTTCTCGGCTTCCTCGAGGATGCCCTTCTTCTCGCCCGGGATCTTCATGTCGTCGATGCCGATGGACATGCCCGCGCGCGTCGCGTAATGGAAGCCCGTGTACATGAGCTGATCCGCGAACACGACCGTGTCCTTGAGGCCGAGGCGGCGATAGCACTGGTTGATCAGGCGCGAGATCGCCTTCTTGGTCAGCTCGATGTTGACGAGCGCGAACGGCAGGCCCTCGGGCAGGATCTCGGCGAGCAGGGCGCGGCCGACGGTGGTGTCGACCAGGGTCGCCTTCTCGGTGCGTCCGCCGTTGTCGTCGAACTCGACCTGGTGCAGGCGCACCTTGACCTTCGCGTGCAGTTCGACCGCGCGATTGTCGTAGGCGCGGTGGACTTCGGCGACATTGGCGAACGCCATGCCCTCGCCCTTCGCATTCTCGAGCGCGCGCGTCATGTAGTACAGGCCGAGTACGACGTCCTGGGTCGGCACGATGATCGGTTCGCCGTTGGCGGGCGAAAGGATGTTGTTGGTCGACATCATCAGCGCGCGCGCCTCGAGCTGGGCTTCGAGCGACAGCGGCACGTGCACGGCCATCTGGTCGCCGTCGAAGTCGGCATTGAACGCGGTACAGACGAGCGGATGCAGCTGGATGGCCTTGCCTTCGATGAGCACCGGCTCGAATGCCTGGATGCCGAGGCGATGCAGCGTCGGGGCGCGGTTGAGCAGCACCGGATGCTCGCGGATCACCTCTTCGAGGATGTCCCACACCTCCGCGCTCTCGCGCTCGACGAGCTTCTTCGCCGCCTTGATCGTGGTCGCGAGACCACGACGCTGCAGCTTCGAGAAGATGAACGGCTTGAACAGCTCGAGCGCCATCTTCTTCGGCAGGCCGCACTGGTGCAGCTTCAGGGTCGGGCCGACCACGATGACCGAGCGACCGGAGTAGTCGACGCGCTTGCCGAGCAGGTTCTGGCGGAAGCGGCCCTGCTTGCCCTTGATCATGTCGGCGAGCGACTTCAGCGGGCGCTTGTTGGTGCCCGTGATCGCGCGACCGCGACGGCCGTTGTCCATCAGCGCATCGACCGCTTCCTGCAGCATGCGCTTCTCGTTGCGCACGATGATGTCGGGCGCATTGAGCTCGAGCAGGCGCTTGAGGCGGTTGTTGCGGTTGATGACGCGGCGGTACAGGTCGTTGAGGTCCGACGTCGCGAAGCGGCCGCCGTCGAGCGGCACGAGCGGACGCAGGTCGGGCGGCAGAACCGGCAACACGGTCAGCACCATGAACTCGGGGCGGTTGCCCGACTCGAGGAACGCCTCGACCAGCTTGATGCGCTTGCTCAGCCGCTTCAGCTTGGTTTCCGAATTCGTCGCCGCGATTTCCTCGCGCAGCCTGATCAGTTCCTGGTTGAGGTCGATCGTCTTGAGCAGCTCGTAGACCGCCTCGGCGCCCATGCGCGCGTCGAACTCGTCGCCGTGCTCCTCGACCGACTGCAGGTACTGTTCTTCGTTGAGCAGCTGGCCGCGCTCGAGCGCGGTCAGGCCCGGGTCGACCACGACGTAGGCCTCGAAGTAGAGGATGCGCTCGATGTCGCGCAGCGTCATGTCGAGCATCAGGCCGATGCGCGACGGCAGCGACTTCAGGAACCAGATGTGCGCGGTCGGCGAGGCGAGCTCGATGTGGCCCATGCGCTCGCGGCGCACCTTGGCGAGGGTGACCTCGGTGCCGCACTTCTCGCACACCACGCCGCGATGCTTCATGCGCTTGTACTTGCCGCACAGGCACTCGTAGTCCTTGATCGGACCGAAGATCGCGGCGCAGAACAGGCCGTCACGCTCGGGCTTGAACGTACGGTAATTGATGGTCTCGGGCTTCTTCACCTCGCCGAACGACCACGAGCGGATCAGGTCGGGCGAAGCCAGCGCGATCTTGATCGAATCGAAATCGAGCGACTGGCGCTGCTGGTTGAAGAGATTGAGCAGGTCTTTCATATTTGACTCCGGGATTCGCGATTCGAGATTCGGGACTGGTCAGAAGCCGGGGACTCGAGGCATCGGAATCGCTTGAACGAATCCCGAGTCCCGAATCCCCAATCCCGGCTCTATCTCTCTTCCAGCTCCATGTTGATCGCCAGCGAGCGGATCTCCTTCACGAGCACGTTGAAGGACTCCGGCATGCCGGCCACCATCTCGTGGTCGCCGTCGACGATGTTCTTGTACATCTGGTTGCGGCCGGAAACGTCGTCGGATTTGACCGTCAGCATTTCCTGCAGCGTGTAGGCCGCGCCGTACGCCTCCAGCGCCCACACTTCCATTTCGCCGAAGCGCTGGCCGCCGAACTGCGCCTTGCCGCCGAGCGGCTGCTGCGTGACGAGCGAGTACGGACCGGTCGAACGCGCGTGCATCTTGTCGTCGACGAGGTGGTTGAGCTTGAGCATGTGCATGTAGCCGACCGTGACCGGGCGATCGAATGCCTCGCCGGTGCGGCCGTCGTACAACGTGGTCTGGCCGGATTCGGGCAGGTCCGCGAGCTTCAGCATCGCCTTGATCTCCTCCTCGAACGCACCGTCGAAGACCGGCGTCGCCATCGGCACGCCGTCGGTGAGGTTCTGCGCGAGCGCGAGCAGTTCCTCGTCGGTGAGCGACTTCAGGTTGACGTGGTGGCCGGCGGCAGCTTCCCTGCTCGCATTCGAGTTGTAGACCTCGTCGAGGAACTTGCGCAGCTCCGCGACCTTGGCCTGCGCCTTGATCATGCGGTCGATCTTCTCGCCGAGGCCCTTCGCGGCCCAGCCGAGGTGGACCTCGAGGATCTGGCCGATGTTCATTCGCGACGGCACGCCGAGCGGATTCAGCACGATGTCGACCGGACGGCCATCTTTCGCGTACGGCATGTCCTCGACCGGCACGATCATCGACACGACGCCCTTGTTGCCGTGGCGGCCAGCCATCTTGTCGCCGGGCTGGATGCGGCGCTTCACGGCCAGGTACACCTTGACCATCTTGAGCACGCCCGGGGCGAGGTCGTCACCGGCGGTGATCTTCGCCTGCTTCGCCTTGAAGCGCTGGTCGAATTCTTCCTTGTGGCGCTTGACCTGTTCCTGCGCGCGCTCGAGGAACTCGGCCGCGTCCTCGTCCTTCATGCGGATCGCGAACCACTCGTCCTTCTTCAGGCCGTCGAGGTACTCGTCGGTGATCTCGGCGCCCTTCTTCAGGGTGCCCGGACCGCCGTTGGCGACCTTGCCGACGATCGCCGCGCGCAGGCGGTTGTAGATCGCGCCTTCGAGGATCCGGAACTGGTCGTCGAAGTCCTTCTTGATGCGCTTGATCTCCATCTCTTCGATCTGGCGCGCACGCTTGTCCTTCTCGATGCCGTCGCGGGTGAACACGGTGACGTCGATGACGGTGCCGTCCATGCCGGGCGGCACGCGCAACGAGCTGTCCTTAACGTCGGACGCCTTCTCGCCGAAGATCGCGCGCAGCAGCTTCTCTTCCGGCGTCAGCTGGGACTCGCCCTTCGGCGTGACCTTGCCGACGAGGATGTCGCCCGCCTTCACTTCGGCGCCAATGTAGACGACGCCCGACTCGTCGAGGCGAGCGAGCGCCTGCTCGCCCACGTTCGGGATGTCGGCCGAGATTTCCTCCGGGCCGAGTTTGGTGTCGCGCGCGACGCAGGTGAGCTCTTCGATGTGGATCGTCGTGTAGCGATCCTCTTCGACCACGCGTTCGGACAACAGGATCGAGTCTTCGAAGTTGTAGCCGTTCCACGGCATGAACGCGACCAGCATGTTCTGGCCGAGGGCGAGCTCGCCGAGGTCAGTCGACGAACCGTCTGCGAGCACGTCGCCACGCTCGACGCGGTCGCCCACGTTGACGAGCGGGCGCTGGTTGAGGTTCGTGTTCTGGTTCGAGCGCGTGTACTTGGTCAGCGTGTAGATGTCGACGCCGGCGTCGCTCTCGCCAATCTCGTCCTCGTTCACGCGCACGACGATGCGGCCCGCATCGACCTGGTCGATCACGCCGGCGCGCCGGGCGGC
>DASTSE010000433.1:0-7106 GCA_035760865.1 Dokdonella sp. | reverse complement strand
ATGGCGTTGCGGCGTTTCAGCCGTCCGCGCGCTCGTCGTCGCCGAGCTCGCGCAACTGCGCCGGCGTGCCGATGTTGCGCCAGTAGCCGTCGTAGCGCTCGCCGGCGAGGCGGCCCTCGCGCATCGCGCGCTGGTACATCGTCAGCAGCTTGAAGCGGGCCGCGGTCTCGCCGGCGACGAGCGCGGGGCGATAGACGCCGATGTTGCCGAACGTGAGGCGCTCGCCGATGCCGGCGTCGTTGAGCCGGCCGCGATCGAGGCAGAAGTCGCCGCGCGGATGGAAGTCCGGGTTGGGCACCATCACGAGGTGGGCGAGACCGTCGGGCTCGGGCGGCAGCCGCGCGTAGTCGTAGTCGCTGACGATGTCCGCGCTGATGCCGATGAACGGCTCCTCGCCGAGCAGCGCGAGCGCGTGCCGGATCCCGCCGCCGGTCTCGAGCGGTGTCGGCCCTTCGTAGCTGTAGTGGATGCGCAGGCGCCAGCGCTCGCCGCCGCCGAGCGCGGCCGGGAACTGCTCGGCGAGATGCGACGTGTTGACGACCACCTCGCGCACGCCCGCGGCGGCGAGCTTCTCCAGATGCCGCTCGATCAGCATGCGGCCGCCGACGCGCAACAGCGGCTTCGGCGTCGCGTCGGTGAGCGGTCGCATGCGCTCGCCGCGGCCCGCGGCGAAGATCATCGCGCGCCGGATCGTCACGCGACGACCTCGCGCGCGCAGGTGATGTCGCGCCCGCCGAGCGCGCGCTCGAGCAGCGCGACGAAAGGCGCGAGTTCGGAATACGCGCGCCCGACCTGCATCACGTAGCGCCAGACGAGCGCGAGGTCGGCGAGGTACTGCGTCTTGCCGTCGCGGTAGTGCAGGCGGCAGAAGATGCCGAGCACCTTGACGTGGCGCTGCAGGCCGATGAGGTCGAACCAGCGACGGAAGCGCGCGGCGTCGACGTCGACGAGGTGCGCATGGCGCAGGCGCAGTCGATACGCCTCGATCCAGCCGTCGACGCGCTCGGGCGGCCATTCGATGTAGCAGTCGCGCAGCAGCGAGGCAAGGTCGTAGGCGATCGGCCCGGCGACCGCGCCCTGGAAATCCACGATGCCGGGGCTCGCGAGCGGCGGCGCCCCCGCAGCCGCCTGCTGGCGCGATTCCCGATTCCCGATGTCCGAATCCCGGCATACCAGCAGGTTCCGGCTGTGCCAGTCGCGGTGCATGAACGTGCGCGGCTGCTCCAGCGCGGCGTGCGCGAGGAACGTGAACGCGGCTTCGAGGACGTCCCATTCCTCGCATGCGGGCACGTGGCCGAGGTGGTGCTGCAGGAACCACTCGGGCATCAGCTCCATTTCGGCGACGAGTCGGCCGCGATCGAAGGCGGGCAGGCCGCTCGTGTCGACCTGCGCCTGCATGCGCAGGAGCGCGTCGAACGCGTCGCCGTAGAGGCGATCGGCGCCGTGCTCGTCGAGCTCGGGCAGGTAGGTACGCGTGCCGAGGTCTTCCATGAGCACGAAGCCGCGTTCGCGGTCGACCGCGAACACTTCGGGTGCGTGCAGGCCGGCCGCGCGCAGGCGCGCGCCGACGTCGAGCCAGGTGTCGAGTTCGGCGCGGTCGTGCGGCGCGTCCATGAGGATGCGCGCGGGCGCGCCGGCCGGGTGCACGCGCCAGTAGCTGCGCGCGCTCGCGTCCGAGGAGGCCACCTCGATCTCGGCGCCGGTCGAAAGTGCGCTTGCGACGAAGCGACGGCGAGCGTCGGCGCGGGGGTCACGGGTCACGGCTGGTCCTGCGAAACGGGTCCAACGAGTCTAGCAAGGCGCCAGCGCGCTGCCGCACGCCGGAACGTCAGGGGCGTTCGTTGCCGTCGCGGAAGATCGGGTCCCACGGTTCGGCAGGCGCGCAGCTCGCGACCGGCTGCGCGCGCACGAGCGCATCGATGTCGACGACGGCGTCGTGCGAGAGTTCGCCCATCGGCGGCAATGTCGTCGACTGCTGCTCGATCATGATGACGCCGTAGAAGCCGCCGTCGAAGTCGACCCAGGGCGCATAGCCGAACTTGCCGATGCTCGAGATCGCCGGCGCCAGGGGCGGCGGCGGGAACGTCTCGATCCATGCGCCGACGCTGTACGCATGGCGGCCATCGGCGCCGGGCGGCGAATAGGCGAGCGCCGCGCCCGCGGTCTGGTCGGCGTCGAGCGTCGCGATCGCCTGCGGCGACAGCACGCGCCAGCCGTTGCCGACGCCGCCCGCGAGCAGCATCGCGAGCACCTTCGCGTAGTCGGGCAGGCTCGCCTGCGCGCCCCCGGAGATGCGGTAGTTCGCCGTCGGGCCGAGGCCCTGCCAGTCGATACCGGTCGCACCGAGCGGCGCGCCGAGATGCGCCTGCCAGCCCGCCTGCCAGTCCTCGCCGCCGCGCACCTCGGCGACTTCGCCGCCGACCTGCATCGAGATGCCGCCATAGGCGAAGTAGGCGCCCGGCGGTGGGAACGGCATGTCGACGTGCTGCGCGATCCACGCCACGTCCTGCGCGAGGGTGACCGGGAAGGCGAGTACCGGGCTGTCGAGGTCGTCGCCGTAACCGGCCGTGTGCGAGAACATCTGGCGCATCGTCATCGTGCCCTTGGGGCCCGTGAATTCCGGCAGGTAGTCCGACACGGGCGCGTCGAGCGCGATCGCGCCGTCGTCGACGAGCTGCAGGATGCGCACGCCCGCGAGCAGCTTGGACGCCGACGCGAGCGGAATGCGCACGCCGTCGTCGTAGGCGGACGTGCCGCCACCGGCGTGCAGGTACTGCTTGAGCAGAAGGCCGCGCGACGTCCCGATCGCGATGCCGGCATCGCTGACCCCGGCCCGTTGCATGAGCTGCTGCACGCGCGCGGAGACGGCCGTGAAATCGCATACGTTCGCTCGCGCGGCCGGTGTCGCGGCGAGGGCGGCGAGCAGGAGCAGGCGCGGGCGCATGGGCGGTCCTTCCGCTGGGGCTGGCGGTAGCAACGCCTCGGCGCGGGTTGCGTTGACAGGCCACGGTTTGACCACGGGACGGGTTAAACAGTACTATTTCGGTACTGATTAACGCCCGGCACGCCGCGATGCTCCGCGTCAGCAAGCTCACCGACTATGCGACCGTCGTCATGACCTGCCTCGCCGCGGCCGGCGACGGCGTGCTCAGCGCGCAGGTGCTGGCCGAACGCGCGCGGCTCGAGCTGCCGACCGTGAGCAAGCTGCTCAAGCAGCTCGCCCAGGCCGGCCTCGTCGCGTCGACGCGCGGCATCAATGGCGGCTACCGCCTCGCGCGCACGCCCGATCGCATCACGATCGCCGACATCGTCACCGCGATGGAGGGGCCGATCGGCATGACCGAATGCAGTGCGCATGCCGGCCTGTGCGGCCACGAGCCACATTGCGGCGTGCGCGTGAATTGGCAGCGCATCAACCATGCGATCGCGAACGCGCTCGAGAGCGTCACGCTCGCCGACATGCTCAAGCCGCCGCCGCGGCGTGCCGGCACGATCCCGTTGCGTGTCGCGACCGCGTGAGGCATCCGCGATCTCCCTTCGCGAACCGAAACCAGCCACAGGCAGCCCGATGGCGACCCAGACCAGCACCGAGATCGAGATCGAACGCGCCCGCGAGCCGACCGGCAACGCGGCGGTCGAGGCCGCGCTGAACCGCCGCTACGAGGCCGGCTTCGTCACCGACATCGAAAGCGAGAGTTTGCCGCCCGGGCTCGACGAGGATGTCGTGCGCGCGATCTCCGCACGCAAGGACGAACCGCAGTGGATGACCGAATGGCGCCTCGCGGCGTTCCGCCACTGGCTCACGATGGCCCCGCCGCACTGGGCGAAACTCGAGATCGATCCGATCGATTTCCAGGCGATCAGCTACTTCTCGCAGCCGAAGAACCGCCCGAAGTCGCTCGACGAGGTCGATCCGAAACTGCTCGAGACCTACGACAAGCTCGGCGTGCCGCTGCACGAGCGCGCGCGCCTCGCCGGTGTCGCGGTCGATGCGGTGTTCGACTCGGTGTCGGTCGGCACGACGTTCCGCAAGGAGCTCGCGGCCGCGGGCGTGATCTTCTGCTCGATGTCCGAAGCGATCCGCGAGCATCCCGAACTCGTTCGCCGCTACCTCGGCAGCGTGGTGCCGACCGGCGACAACTACTTCGCGGCGCTGAATTCGGCCGTGTTCTCCGACGGCTCGTTCGTGTTCGTGCCGAAGGGCGTGCGCTGCCCGATGGAGTTGAGCACCTATTTCCGCATCAACGCGCGCGACACCGGCCAGTTCGAACGCACGCTGCTGATCGCCGAGGACGGCGCGAGCGTGTCCTACCTCGAGGGCTGCACCGCGCCGATGCGCGACGAGAACCAGCTGCATGCGGCCGTGGTCGAGCTCGTCGCGCTCGACGACGCGTCGATCAAGTACTCGACCGTGCAGAACTGGTATCCGGGCGACGAGAACGGCGTCGGCGGCATCTACAACTTCGTGACCAAGCGCGGCGATTGCCGCGGCGCGCGCTCGAAGATCTCCTGGACCCAGGTCGAGACCGGCTCGGCGATCACCTGGAAGTACCCGAGCTGCGTGCTGCGCGGCGACGATTCGGTCGGCGAGTTCAATTCGGTCGCGCTCACGCACCACCGCCAGCAGGCCGACACCGGCACCAAGATGATCCACATCGGCCGCAACACGAAATCGAAGATCGTCTCGAAAGGCATCAGTGCCGGACGCGGCCAGAATACCTATCGCGGCCTGGTCAAGGTCGAGAAGGGCGCCGACGGCGCGCGCAACCATACGCAGTGCGACTCGCTGCTGATCGGCAAGAAGTGCGGCGCGCACACGTTCCCGTACATCGAGGTCAGGAATCCCGGCGCGATCGTCGAGCACGAGGCGACGACGTCGAAGATTTCCGAAGACCAGCTGTTCTATTGCCGCAGCCGCGGCATCGGCGAAGAGGACGCGGTGTCGATGATCGTCGACGGGTTCTGCAAGCAGGTGTTCCAGGAACTGCCGATGGAATTCGCGGTGGAGGCGAAGAAGCTGCTCGAGGTGTCGCTCGAAGGAGCGGTCGGATGAAACTGCCCGTCATCCTCCTCGCGTTCGCCGCCGTCGCCGCGCACGGCGTGGACGCGGGCCGCGTGCGCTATGTGCCCGAGATCGTCGGCCGCCTCGCCGGCGTGCCCGCGTACCCGCCGACGAACGTCTGCCTGCGCCACAGCGGATCGGAGTCGACCCAGTGCGCATACACGGACATGGACGGGCGTTTCCGCATCCCGTCGTTCGGCCAGGTGCACCCCGAACCGGCCGGGGACGACGATGCGCGGCCACCCGCATACGCCGATTACTGGCTCGAGCTCGGTACGCGCACGAAGACGGTCACGCGGCTGCAGGACATCGGCCTGTCCGACAGCGGGCGCGTCGTGTTGCGCCTCGAGTGCGATCTCTCGCGCAAGCCGACGTCCGGTTTGTGCCAGGCGAGCAATCCGGGATGAGCGACTCGGCGCACCACTGGGACGCCGTCTACCGCGCGCGACCCGACGATCGGACGAGCTGGCATCGCGCGCGCCTCGACGCGTCGCTGCGCCTGCTCGACGCGATCGGTCTCGACCCCGACGCGCCCATCGTCGACATCGGCGGCGGCCGATCGAGCTTCGTCGACGACCTGCTCGCACGCGGCCATCGCGACGTGAGCGTGCTCGACGTCTCGCTGGAGGCGCTCGCGCAGGTGCGCGAGCGGCTCGGCGCGGCAGGCGGGAACGTGCACTGGATCGGCGCCGACGTGACCTCGGTCGAGCTGCCGCCGGCGCGCTACGCGCTGTGGCACGACCGCGCGGTGTTCCACTTCCTCGTCGACGCGCATGCGCGCTCGCGTTACGCGGCGATGCTCGCCCGTTCGGTCCGCGCCGGCGGCCACGCGATCGTCGCGACCTTCGCGCCCGACGGTCCCGAGCGCTGCAGCGGGTTGCCCGCGAACCGCTACGACGCCGCGTCGCTCGCGGTGCAGTTCGCGCCCGCGTTCGCCCTTATCGAATCCGAACGCGACCTGCACCGCACGCCCACGGGCGCCGTGCAGGCATTCACCTACGCGCTGCTGCGACGCGGCGGTGCCGAAGACCGGGAAATCCGATGCTGAAGATCGACAACCTCCACGTCCGCGTCGCGGGCAAGGAAATCCTCAAGGGCCTTTCGCTCGAGATCGCCGCGGGCGAAGTGCACGCGATCATGGGGCCGAACGGCGCCGGCAAGTCGACGCTCGGCAACGTGCTCGCGGGCCGTGAAGGCTACGAGGTCACCGCGGGCACGGTCGAGTATCGCGGCCGCGACCTGCTCGCGCTCGAGCCCGAGGAACGCGCCGCCGAAGGCGTGTTCCTCGCATTCCAGTATCCGGTCGAGATTCCCGGCGTCAACAACACGTATTTCCTGCGCGCCGCGCTCAACGCGCAGCGAAGGCATCGCGGCGAGCCCGAACTCGACTCGATGCAGTTCCTGAAGAAGGTGCGCGAGAAGCTCGCCGTTCTGCACCTCAAGGACGAACTGCTCCATCGCGCGGTCAACGAGGGATTCTCGGGCGGCGAGAAGAAGCGCAACGAGATCTTCCAGCTCGCGCTGCTCGAGCCGCGCCTGGCGATCCTCGACGAGACCGATTCGGGCCTCGACATCGACGCGCTCAAGATGGTCGCCGACGGCGTCAACGCGATGCGCGATCCGGCGCGCGCGTTCCTCGTCGTCACGCACTACCAGCGCCTGCTCGACTACATCGTTCCCGATGTCGTGCACGTGCTCGCCGACGGGCGCATCGTCGAGAGCGGCGACAAGTCGCTCGCGCTCGAGCTCGAGGAACACGGTTACGCGTGGATCGCCGGGCGCGACGCGCCCGCGCGCGGCACTGCGGGAGTCGGCGGATGAGCGCGCTGCTCGATTCGCTGCTCGGCGAGCGCGCCGCACCGGCCGCGCTCGCGGGCGTGCGCGAGGCGGCGGTCGCCGCGCTGCGCGAACGCGGCCTGCCCGGGCCGCGCGACGAAGCGTGGAAGTACACGAGCCTGCGAGCGCTCGAGCAGCGGCGCTACGTCGACGGCGACTGCGCCGCGCGCAGGCGTTCGATCGACGCCGCGTTCCTGCCGGGTCCGTT
>DASTSE010000432.1:0-7872 GCA_035760865.1 Dokdonella sp. | reverse complement strand
CATCGCGATCATGCTGTTCTTCGGCGGCCTCGCGTTCTTCGGCGCGCACTGGCACTGAGCGCATCCGGCGTGTACGCGCTCGCCCGCCCGTTCCTGTTCTGCCTGGATGCCGAGCGCGCGCACGACCTCGGCCTTGCCGCGATCGAAGGCGCATGGCGCACCGGTACGAGCGCGCTGCTCGCGTCGAAGCCAGCGGCGCTGCCGGTCGACGCGTTCGGCCTGCGCTTCGACAATCCCGTCGGCCTCGCCGCCGGCCTCGACAAGAACGGCGCGCACGTCGACGCGCTCGCCGCGCTCGGTTTCGGCTACATCGAAGTCGGCACGACCACTCCCCGTGCGCAGCCGGGCAACCCGAAGCCGCGCATGTTCCGGCTGCCCGAGCACGAGGCGATCATCAACCGGCTCGGCTTCAACAACGCCGGCGTCGACGCCCTCGTGCGCAACGTCGAGCGTGCCCGCTACGCGGGCGTGCTCGGCATCAACATCGGCCGCAACAAGGACACGCCGAACGAACGCGCGACCGACGATTACCTGCATTGCCTCGAGCGCGTGTACGCGCGCGCGAGCTACGTCACCGTGAACATCTCCTCGCCCAACACGCAGGGCCTGCGCGACCTGCAGGAGGAGGAAACGCTGAGGCGATTCGTCGGCACCCTGCGCGAGGCGCAGGAGCGCCTCGGCGCGAAGCACGGCCGGCGCAAGCCGATGCTGCTCAAGATCGCGCCGGACCTCGCCGAAGCCGAGCTCGACGCGATCGCCGGCGTGCTCGGCGCCGCACGCATCGACGGCGTCATCTGCACCAACACGACGATCGACCGCAGCGTGGTGGCGGGCCATCGACATGCGACCGAGGCGGGCGGATTGTCCGGCGCGCCGCTGTTCGCCCGCTCGACCGCGGTGCTGCGCGGCATGCATGCACGCCTCGGCGACGGCGTGCCGCTGATCGGCGTCGGCGGCATCGTGCGCGGCACCGACGCAGCGGCCAAGCTCGACGCCGGCGCGACGCTCGTGCAGTTCTACAGCGGCCTGGTCTACCGCGGCCCCGCGCTCGTGGGCGAGTGCGTCGAGGCGATCCGCCGGCGCGCGCAAGGCGGCGGCGCATGAGCGGCGCGTACCGCGCAGGCGTGGCCATCGCCGAGGGCGACGGCTATACCATCGTCGAGAACGCCTCGCTGCTCGGCCGCAACACGTTCCATGTCGCGGCGCGCGCGCAGATGCTCGTCGACGTGCGCAAGCCGGTCGCACTCGGCGAGCTGTTCGGCTACGCCGCGCTGCGCACGCAGCCGTTGCTCGTGCTCGGCGAGGGCAGCAACATCCTGTTCACGCGCGACTGGCCCGGGGTCGTGCTCGCGATCGCGGCGCACGGCGTGCGCGTGCTCGACGACCAGGGCGATCGCGCGCACGTGCGCGTCGAGGCCGGCGAACCGTGGAACGACTTCGTGCGCTGGTCGCTCGCGCGCGGTTTCATCGGCCTCGAGAACCTCGTGCTGATTCCGGGCACGGTCGGCGCCGCCCCGATCCAGAACATCGGGGCATACGGAACCGAAGTGCGCGAGTTCATCCTCGCGGTCGAAGCCTGGGACCGCCGCGCGGGCGAACTCGTGCGCATCGACAATGCCGCGTGCGCGTTCGGCTATCGCGACTCGGTGTTCAAGCGCGAGCGCGAGCGCTACGTCGTCACGGCGGTCGAATTCGAGCTCGTGCGCGAACGGCCGCTGCGCCTCGACTACGCTGGCGTGCGCGAGGAACTCGCTGCGATGGGTATCGACGAACCGCGCGCTCCCGCGGTCGCGGAAGCGATCGCGCGCATCCGCACGCGCAAGCTGCCGAACCCGATCCTGCTCGGCAACGCGGGCAGCTTCTTCAAGAACCCGCTCGTCGACGCGTCGCAGGCCGAAGCCCTGCGACGCGCGCACCCGGGCCTGCCCGCGTGGGCCGCGGGTTCGCAATGGAAGCTCTCGGCAGCGTGGCTCATCGAGGCCTGCGGCTACAAGGGCCTGCGCATGGGCGATGCGGGCGTCTCCGACCAGCACGCGCTCGTGCTCGTCAATCATGGCCGCGCGAGCGGTGCCGACCTGTGGGCGCTGGCCGAACACCTGCGCGCGGGGGTGCGCGAGCGTTTCGGCGTCGAGCTGGACGCGGAACCGCGCGTCGTCTGATCCGACGCGCGCGAAGCGCGTGCGCGATCACACCCCGTGGCACCGCGTCCGGCGACAATGCCGCCCTCCATTCGCGTTCCGGGAGTCGGTCACATGGCCTCTGCCCCTGCGAGTGCGGCATTCAGCGCCGCCCGCCGCCGCCTGTTCGAAGCCGTTTTCGCCACGGTCGCGCCGCCTACCGACCCTCGACTGTCCAGGCGCCGTCCCGGCCGCGATGGGCAGCTCGACGACGACCTGCCGGAGAGCCCCGACTCGCTCTCGTTCCCGCCCGCGTCCATGCGCTGGCTCACGCGCGCGACGTGCGGCTACTCGACGCTCGACCTGTTCGCGTTCAATGCGCTCGGCGCCGACGACGATGCGCGCTGGCAGGCCTGGGTCGACCGCCAGCTCTCCCCCGCGACGATCGCCGACGGCGCCTGCGACGCACGCCTGGCGAGCGCCGGATTCACGACGCTCGACAAGACGCCCGAGCAGCTGTGGGCCGCGCGCGAGGCGGTCGGCAACAGCAACTATTTCCTGCGCATGCTGCCGATCGCCGAGACCGAGTGCGCGACGCTGATCCGCCAGATCTACAGCCAGCGCCAGCTGTACGAGGTGATGGCATCGTTCTGGCACGACCATTTCAGCGTATTCGGCTGGGACTACGACGGCGGCCCCCTGTTCCCGCCGTTCGATCGCGACGCGATCCGCCCGAACGTGTTCGGCAACTTCCGGACGATGCTGCAGGCGACCTGCGAATCGGCCGCGATGATGTACATGCTCGACCTCTATACGAGCTACTCGGGCCACCCGAACGAGAACTACGCGCGCGAGCTCATGGAGTTGCACACGCTCGGCGCGGAGAACTACGCGGGCATCGTCGACGATCCGGACGACGACCCTTCCCTGCCGACCTACATCGACTGGGAAGGCAAGGTGCAACGCCTGCAGTACGTCGACGACGACGTCTACGAGGCCGCGCGCGTGCTGACGGGCTGGACGATTTCGCAGAGCACCTGGGAGACCCGCAACGACCCCAGCCCCGGCGCATTCGAATACGTGCAGGCGCTGCACGACGCCGGCGTCAAGCGCGTGCTGCACCGCAACTTCTCCGCCGGCGGCGGGCAGAACGACGGCACCCATTTGTTCGACATGCTCGCGCAGCACCCGGGCACCGCGCACTTCATCGCCGGCAAGCTGTGCCGGCGCTTCATCGGCGATTACGTCCCCGACTCGCTCGTGCAGGCCGCGGCCGACGTGTTCCACCAGCAATGGCAGGCGCCCGACCAGATCGCCCAGGTGCTCGCATTCATCCTGCACTCGAACGAATTCAAGACGAGCTGGGGCACCAAGATGAAGAGTCCCGCGCGCAGCGTCGTCAGCGCACTGCGCGCAACGCTCGCGGACTTCACGCCGGTGCCGGACAACAGCTCCACCTACACGCCCACGGAGGAGCTCATCGGCCGGCTGCAGGCGACCGGACAGCGTCTGTTCTATTGGCCCGCGCCGAACGGCTACCCCGACACGGTCGCGGCATGGTCGAGCACGGGTGCGCTCGGCCTCACGCTGAAGCTGTTGCCGCGCCTGCTCGAGATGCACCAGACCGAAAGCTACAACAACGCCTACCCGTTCCTCGTCGACATCCAGGGGCAGACGCTGTCCGCGTTCCCGAACGCGTCCGACCGCACCGCCTCGAACATCATCGGATACTGGTGCGATCGCATCCTCGGCTACCGGCCGCAGCCGACGTTCGGCATCGTGCTCGACTTCTTCCGCCAGGAAGCCGCCGCGACCGCGCCGATCGATCTCGTGACGGACTCCACCAGCAACGGCCAGCCGCAGCATGTCGGCGTGTGGCACCTGAATCCGCCGAACACGTTGTCGATGCACTACACGATCGCGCGCCTGCGCGTGGCGATCGGCATGCTCCTGTGCTCGCCCGAATTCCTGCGCCGCTGAGGGAACGATCGCCATGAACGCATTCAACCGCCGCGACTTCCTCAAGGGCTGCTGCGTCAGCGCGATCGCTGCCGGAACCGGCAGCCGTGCGCGCGCCTACTTCGCACCGCCGCCGCTGTTGCCGGCGACGGCGACCGACGACACGCTCGTGATCGTGTTCCTGCGCGGCGCGATGGACGGCCTGAGCCTGCTGCCGCCGGGCGCATCGAGTCCCTACCGCGCTGACTACGAGACGTCGCGCACGAACACGCGCGTGCCGTTGAGCGGCACGGGCGCCGCGCTGGCGCTGAACAATACGACCTGGGCACTGCATCCGCGTGCGAGCGGCCTATACGCGCTCTACCAGGCCGGTCACGCGGCGTTCGTCGTCGCCGCGGGCCAGGTGCAGCCGAACCCGGTCGTGCGCAGCCATTTCGAGGCGCAATCCAACCTCGAGTTCGGCCTCGGCGGCGGCGGCACCGGCATCGGCTGGTTGACCCGCCACCTCGTGAGCGGCGGCCTCCCGGCGAACGTGCCACTGCCGGCCGCATCGATGGGCAGCATCACCGCGAACAGCCTGCTCGGCAGCAGCGACGCGATCACGATGAACAGCGGCTCGGACTTCCGCCTCGACACGTTCCACTGGTCGTGGCAGGAAGACGATTCCGCGCACGGCATCGTCGGCGCCGTCAGCCGCATGAACGCACTGTGGAACGGCAATGCGACGCTGCTCGAACGCGCCGGGATGGAGACGCTCGACTCGCTCGCATTGCTGCGACCGGTCGACTTCGGCCTCTACGACGCGGCGAACAACCCGGATGGCTACCAGCCGACCGGCGGCGCCAACTACACGCTCGCGAACAACGGCAGCTTCGGCACCCAGCTGCGCAACGTCGCGCAGATGATCAAGCTCGGGCTCGGCCTGCGCGCGGTCACGATCGACCTCGGCAACTGGGATACGCACGTCGGCCAGGGCAACCCGTCGCAGACCTACGACTGGTTCGGCAACCAGGTCGAGAGTCTTTCGCAGGGACTGTCGGCGTTCTACACCGACCTCGCGAGCGCGGCCGGCGGCAACCTAATGCAGCGCGTCAGCGTGATCGTCGTCAGCGAGTTCGGGCGGCGCGTGCTCGAGAACTCCGACGGCGGTACCGACCACGGCTACGGCAACGTGATCACCGTGCTCGGCGGTTCCGTCAACGGCGGCCACGTCTACGGCACGTTCCCGGGCCTCGCGAGCGACCAGCTCTACGAAGGCAACGACGTCGGCGTAACCACCGACTACAGGCAGGTGATCTCGGAAGCGCTGATCCGCCGGATGGGCAACCCGAACATCTACTACACGTTCCCCGGCTATTCCGGCTACGCGCCGCTCGGGATCTTCCAGGGCGCCGACCTGCCGCCGACGGGGTTCGACCAGATCTTCAAGAACGGCTTCGAGGCAGCCTGAGGCGCGCTCCGGACGCAGCGAGCGAACGGCGAACCGGCCCGATGGGCGAGCACGCACGCGGGCGGGACGGGCTACGGTTCGACGTCCTCGAAGATCGCGAAAGGGCAATCGCGCGTGCGCGGGCGTCGCGGTGCGGTGGATTCGCGACGGCGTCGACGCAGGCCCGCCCGCGCCCGCCGTAGGCACCGAGGTCGAGCGGCTCCCCTGCCTTGCGCGGGCACGACGAACTTCCGGCCTTCGAGGCGACGCGGTAACGACCGCGTCACGCGCGGCGCATCATTCGCCGCCGCACTGGAACCAGATGAGGTCGGCGACATCGATCTGGTGCGCCTGGCCGAGGCTGATCGTGCCGCTGCGCCGCAGGTGCGTCTCGTCGCGGTGCACGAACAGCTCGTCGTCGTCGCCGATCTTGAGCCAACTGCCGTTGGTCGAGCGGTCGGCGAGCATGAAGTATCCACGCTTCCATTCGATCAGCGCATGATTGCGGGACACCCACTCGGTTTCGACGACGAGGCTGCTCGCGGGGTCGCGACCGATCGAAAACGGCGTTCCCTCGTCGATCTCGAACACCTGGCTCTTGAAGCGCAGGGTCAGGCGCGGCCGATCCGACGGGGCGGCGTCGATCGGCGTCATCACGCGCTGCACCGTCGTCACGTGCGCGAGATCCTCCTGCCACATCACGTCGACGATCTCGATCGGCGCCTGCTTGCCGAGCACCCAAGCGCTGCCGAGCGGACGCACGCGCAATCCGGTCGTATTGGTCACGCCGTTGACGGTGCTCGCGGTGGCGACGATCTGGTCGCGCCGCGCGAGGCTCTTGTCGGCCATTCGCGCCGCGGTATTGACGGCGTCGCCGAACACGTCACCGTTCTCGACCAGCGCTTCGCCATGGTGCAGGCCGATGCGGATTGCGAGGTTGTCGCGCTGGAATTCCGGATCGCCCTTGATGCGCCGATGCATGTCGGTCGCCGCGAGCAGCCCGTTGAGCGGCCCCGGAAACGTGCACATGATCTCGTCGCCGATCGTCTTCACGACACGCCCGCCGTGGCGCGCCGACACCTCGGCGAGCGCGAGCAGCACATTCGCGACGATGCGCCGCGCGGCTTCGTCGCCGCGCGTCTCGAACAGCCGCGTGCTGCCGGAGACGTCGGCGAACAGGATCGTGAGGGGGCGGCGCTCGGTCATTGCGGGGAATGATAGCGAATCCCCGCAACCCCGGCATTCGTGCGCGCGGCTACTCGAACAGGAAGATCGACGCACGCATCGCTACGTCGACAGACGCGAGGCGGCGCCGACGCGGCCGCCAGGAGATGCGGCCTTCCCCGGGCAGGGCCACTTCGACCTCGAGGCTGGACAGCCGGAGGCGCCGCGGTCGCAGCGCCCCGGGTTCGACGCCTTACTGCGCGAGCTCGCGCGCGGCGGCCACGATGTCCGCCTCTGCAGGCAAGACGAGGAACGCGGCGCCCGCGAGCGGCGTGTAGGTGTCGGCGCCGACGACGCGGCGCAGGGGCTTGGCGCCTTCGCCCGCTTCGACGATTGCGGTGATCACGCCTTCGCCGACGCCGGCCGAGTGGCGGCCCTCGTCGACGACGAGGATGCGCTTCGCATGCTTCGCCTGCTCGCCGATGAACGCTTCGTTGAGCGGCACGAGCCAGCGCAGGTCGACCGTGCGCACGTTCCAGCCGAGCGCTTTCTCGATCTCGCGCGCGGCGCGCAGGCTCATCGGCACGCCGTTGCCGTAGGTGAAGATCACGAGGTCGCAGGCCCCGGCGCCGGCGGTCGCGGGTTGCGCGGGCGCGCCAGCGCTTTCATAGACGCGGCCTTCGCCGAGCGGCATCGCCTGGCCGGGCGCGGGATACGCGAACTGCCAGCCGCCGTCGCCCGCTTCGTACAGGTCTTTCGCCATGTACAGCGCGATCGGTTCCAGCAGCACGCACACCCGGCCATCGACCTTGCACAGCGCGGCCAGCGTGCGCAGCATCGTCGCGGCATCGTCGCCGCGTGAAGGACACCCGACGACCAACCCCGGAATGTCGCGCAGCGCGGCGATCGAGTTGTCGTTGTGGAAGTGTCCGCCGAAGCCCTTCTGGTAACCCAGCGAGGCAATCCGCACCAGCAGCGGATTGCGGTACTGGTCGTTGGAGAAGAACTGCAGCGACGCCGCTTCGCCGCGGATCTGGTCGCAGGCGTTGTGGAAATACGCGAGGTACTGGATCTCCGGGATCGGCAGCATGCCCATGTTGGCGTAGCCCTGCGCAAGACCCAGGATCATGGTCTCGTCCAGCAGCGTGTTGAACACGCGCGCGCCCTTGAACGCCTTGTAGAGTCCCCTGGTGACCGTGTACA
>DASTSE010000431.1:0-18244 GCA_035760865.1 Dokdonella sp. | reverse complement strand
CGGATCGACGCGCGTTGCGGATAGACTCGGGCGATCTTCGACGGAGGGACGCGGGTGATGGCGAACACGATCGATTGCGACGTGCTGGTGGTCGGTGGCGGGCCCGGCGGCTCGACCGCGGCGACCTTCCTGCGCAAGCAGGGCCGGCACGTGGTGCAGCTCGAGAAGGACCACCACCCCCGATTCCACATCGGCGAGTCGCTGCTGCCGTCGAACCTGCCGATCTTCGATGCGCTCGGCGTGATGGAGAAGGTGCGTGCGCTCGGCGTGCTCAAGCTCGGTGCCGATTTCCCGTCGAAGGACGGCAAGTACCAGACCTTCCACTTCCGCCGCGCGCTCGGCAACACGCCGCCGCACGCGTTCCAGGTCAAGCGCGAGGAGTTCGACCGCATGCTGTTCGAGCACGCGCGCGAGAGCGGCGTCGATGCGCGCGAGCGCGTCGAGGTCGAATCGGTCGAACTCGGCGGCATCGGCCGGGTCGTCGCGCATGCGAAGGACGCCGCCGGCGAAGCGCTGACCGTGCGCGCGAAGTACCTCGTCGACGCGAGCGGCCGCGACACGCTGCTCGGCAACGCGCTCAAGCTCAAGCGCAGGAACGACGCCCACCAGAGCGCGGCGATCTTCGCCCACTTCAGCGGCGTCGAGGCGCGCCCCGGCGACGACGCCGGCAACATCAGCATCTACAACTTCGAGCACGGCTGGTGCTGGTTCATCCCGTTGCGCGACGGCATCATGAGCATCGGCTGCGTCTGCCGGCCCGAGTACCTCAAGCAGCGGCGCGGCCGCAACGAGGAGTTCCTGCTCGCGACGCTCGCGCTGATGCGGGACGCGCTGCGCCGCATGCAGGGCGCGAAGCGGGTCTCGGACGTGCGCGTGACCGGCAACTACTCCTATGCCTGCGAGCGCATGCACGGGCCCGGCTGGGTCATGGTCGGCGACGCATGGGCGTTCGTCGATCCGGTGTTCTCTTCCGGAGTGTACCTCGCGATGCACAGCGGCAAGCAGGCCGCCGCGATGGTCGGCGCCGCGCTCGACGCGCCCGCGCGCGAGGCCGCGCTGCAGGCGGGCTTCGAGAAGCGCATCCGCCGCGGTGTGCGCGTGTTCTCGTGGTTCATCTACCGCTTCAATTCGCCGGTCATGCGCAAGCTGTTCGCGAGCCCGCGCAACACCTGGCGGGTCGAGGAAGGCGTGATCTCGATGCTCGCCGGCGACGTGTTCGACAGCCCGCCCGTGATGCGCCGCCTGCACCTGTTCAAGCTCATCTACGCGACGGTCGGACTCGCGAACCTGCGCTACTGGCTGCGCGAACTCGCCGAACGGCGGCGCCAGGCGAAGATCGCGTTCACGGGCGGCAATACGCCGGTGGATTCGGCCTGAAGAGTCGGGATTCGGGATTCGGGATTCGGGAAAAGCTGATGCTTCGCGCTTCGCCTTTCAACCAATCACCCATCACGAATCACGAATCGCCCGTCACGAGTCCCGCGTGCGATGCTGCTCGATGTGCGCCGCGAGCGCGCGCAGGCTGCCGAAGATGCGGCGGTTGTCGGGGTTGTCCGAGCGCAGCTGGAATCCGTACCGCTTGGACACCGCGAGCGCGAGTTCGAGCGCGTCGATCGAGTCGAGGCCGAGGTCGCCGCCGAACAGCGCCGCGTCGGGGTCGATCGCGTCCGCCTTGATCCAGTCGATGTTGAGGCTGTCGACGATGAGGTGGGCGAGCTCCTGTTCGGCAGGCGTCTGGCTGGCGGCGGCGAGGTCGGTCATGGCGGGCGTTGGCTCGGGTATTGCAGGCGATGGCGATCAGGGCAGTGTATCATCCGCGACCCTCTCCGCCCCCTGAACATGCGCCACCGATGTCGAGCCCGATGAGCCTGCCGGCAGCGCCCGTGGCGCCGCTCTCGATCCGCTACGAGCATGCCGCGCTCGATGCGCTGCTCGGCGCGGACGACGTGCTCGCGGTCATCGGTTTCGGTCGCGCGGCACCCGCATCGGCCGATCCGCGCGTGCTGCGCGTCGGCCTCGAGCCGCTCGAAGCGGGCGTGCCGGTGCCGTTCGAGGTCTGGCGCGGCGCGGCACCGGTGCGGCACGGTCGCGACGGCGAACTCGCCTGGAGCACCGATGGCGAGCACCTGTTCTTCGCGATCGAGATCGACGAAGCGGCGCACGGCGGCATCGACGGCGCGGCCGAACATGCGTACGCGTGCCTCGGTCCATACGTCGCCGCGAGCAAGACGCCGCACATCCTGCGCCTGTGGAACTACCTCGACGCGATCAATCTCGGCGACGGCGACGACGAGCGCTATCGGCGCTTCTGCGCCGGCCGCGCGCGCGGAATGGATGCGCACGTGCCGGCGCGCTATCCGGCCGCGACCGCGATCGGCCGCCACGACGGGGTGCGCCGCCTGCAGGTGTACGGACTTGCCGCGCGACACGCCGGCACGCCGGTCGAGAACCCGCGCCAGGTCAGCGCATGGCGCTATCCGCGCGAATACGGCCCGACCGCACCGACGTTCGCGCGCGGCATGCGCACCGCGAGCGCGGAGCTGCTGATCTCGGGAACCGCGGCCGTGGTCGGCCATGCCTCGCGCCACGCCGGCGACATCGACGCACAGCTCACCGAGACGATCGCGAACCTCCAGAGCCTCGCCGTCGAAGCCGGCGCGCGGCCGCCCGGGCTCGACGGCCACAGCGTCATGAAGGCGTACGTTCGGCACGACGCCGACGCGCCGCACGTCGCCGCGATGCTGCACGCGCGGCTGCCGTCGCTCGGTGGCCTGATCCTGCTCGGCGGCGACATCTGCCGGCGCGAGCTGCTGGTCGAGGTCGACGGCGTGCACGTGCTCGAGGACTGAGTCGTGGCCTTGCGCCGCTTCGCCCGAGGCCGCTCGTTCGCACTCGCGTGCGCCGCGCTGCTCGGCGCGTGCAGCGCGTCGTCGGGCGACCCCGCCGCGGTCAGCGAGACGGCGAAGGCGGGCGGCGTGAACGAACACGGCCTCGCGCGCCTGCGCAATCCGCTCGAGGGCGATGCGGGCGCGATCGCGGCCGGGCAGGCGCTGTTCGCGAGCAAGGCGTGCGCCGGCTGCCACGGCGCCGAAGCCGGCGGCGGCATGTGCCCGTCGCTCGTCGACGGCGCATGGGTGTACGGCGACGACGACACCACGCTCTACCATCTCATTCGCGAAGGCAGCGCGGGAATGCGCGCGCACGGCTACGCGCGCGGCGGCGCGGCGAAGGTCGTCGGCGACATGCCGCCGCTCGGTGGCGCGGTCAGCGAGCAGGAGGCCTGGCAACTGCTCGCGTGGATCCGCTCGCACGATGCAGCGGCGCGGCGCGCGACCCGGTGACGCCGACGCGCGCGAGCGCGTATCGTGGTCGCCCCCTGTCGACCGCGGAGTCGCGATGAACCGGTTTCCACGCACGCTCGCCGCCGCGCTGCTGTTCGCCGCCGGCGCGGTCCAGGCAGCGCCTTTCGCCTACGTGCCGAACCAGAAGAGCGGCTCGATCTCGGTCATCGACACCGCGACCGATGCGGTCGTGCGCACGCTCACCGCGGGCGGCGCGCTCGGCGACCGCGTGCAGGCGCTCGATGCCGATGCGCAGGGCAAGACGCTCTACGTCGTCGACGCCGGCCACGAGCAGCTCGTCGCGCTCGATGCGGCGACCGACCGCGTGCGCGGCAAGGTTCCGATCGGTCCCGATGCCGAAGGCGTGCGCGTGTCGCCCGACGGCAAGACCCTCGCCGTCTGCGCCGAGGGCCAGCACCAGGCGCTGCTCGTCGACGTCGCGACGTTGACGGTGAGCGCGCGCATCAAGGTGCGCGGGCGCAATCCCGAGCATTGCGAGTTCTCGCCCGACGGCACCTTCCTCGTCACGAGCAACGAGGGCTCGAACGACCTCGACGTGATCGATCTCGCCACGCGCACTTCTACCGGCACGATCGCGACCGCGGGCCATCCGCGCGGCGCGGCATTCCTGCCGCGTTCGTCGACACTCTACGTCGCACAGGAATCGGCGAACGGCGTCGACCTCGTCGACGTCGCCGCACGCAGGAAGGTCGCGACGATCGCGACCGCCGAGCGCGCCGCCGGCGTCACGGTCACGCCGGACGGCAAGCGCATCTACGTCGCCAACGGCAGCGGCAGCGTGAGCGTGGTCGACGTCGCGAGCAGCGTCGTCATCCGTGAGATCGCGGTCGGCAAGCGGCCCTGGAACATGGCGCTCACGCCCGACGGCAGGAAGCTCTACGTCGCCAATGGCCGCTCGAACTCGGTCAGCGTGATCGACACGCGGACATTCGCAGTGACGAAGCAGATCGCGGTCGGCGAGCTGCCGTGGGGCGTGGCGATCGCGCCCTGAGCGCGCGCCCCTTCCGCCGCGCACGCATGCGTCGGAGAATGCCTGACCGCGCCGCGTCCGGCGCCGACGATGCGAGGTGATCGATGAAGACGCGTGCCGCAGTGGCCTGGGAAGCGGGCAAGCCGCTGTCGATCGAACAGGTCGATCTCGAGGGTCCACGCGCAGGCGAAGTGCTCGTGCGCATCGTCGCGACGGGCGTCTGCCACACGGATGCGTTCACGCTCTCCGGCGCCGACCCCGAAGGCCTGTTCCCGGTCATCCTCGGCCACGAGGGCGGTGGCATCGTCGAGGAGGTCGGCGCCGGCGTGACGAGCCTCCGGCCGGGCGACCATGTGATCCCGCTCTACACGCCCGAATGCGGCCAGTGCAAGTTCTGCCTGTCGGGCAAGACGAACCTGTGCCAAGCGATCCGCGCGACGCAGGGCAAGGGCCTCATGCCCGACGGCACCTCGCGCTTTTCGCTGAACGGCAAGCCGATCCTGCACTACATGGGCTGCAGCACGTTCGCCGAGCACACCGTGCTGCCCGAGATCGCGCTCGCGAAGATCGATCCTGCCGCGCCGCTCGACAAGGTCTGCCTGCTCGGCTGCGGCATCACGACCGGCATCGGCGCCGTGCTCAATACCGCGAAGGTCACGCCGGGCTCGACCGTCGCCGTGTTCGGCCTCGGCGGCATCGGCATGTCGGTGATCCAGGGCGCGGTGATGGCGAAGGCCGCGCGCATCCTCGCGATCGACACGAACCCCGAGAAGTTCGTGATGGCCAAACAGCTCGGCGCGACCGACGTCGTCAATCCGAAGGACTACCCCGACACGCCGATCCAGCAGGTCGTCGTCGACCTCACCGATGGCGGCGTCGACTATTCGTTCGAATGCATCGGCAACGTCAACGTCATGCGCGCGGCGCTCGAGTGCTGCCACAAGGGCTGGGGCGAGTCGATCATCATCGGCGTCGCGGGCGCAGGCCAGGAGATTTCGACGCGGCCGTTCCAGCTCGTCACCGGCCGCGTCTGGCGCGGCTGCGCGTTCGGCGGCGTCAAGGGCCGCTCGCAACTGCCGGGTTACGTCGACCGTTACCTCGCGGGCGAGATCAGGATCGACGAGTTCGTGTCGGCCGAGCTGCCGCTCGAACGGATCAACCATGCGTTCGACCTCATGCACGAAGGCAAGGTGATCCGCTCGGTCATCCGCTACTGAGGCGCGGCGTGGGCCTCGCGCAGCGCGCGCGATTCGGCGCCGCGTTCGCGCTCGCCGCGTTCGCCGCACTGTGCGTCGGCGCGGCACGCGCGCAACAGCACGGCGACGAAGACGTCGACGCACTCGACCTCGTGCGCGTCGTCGGCGTCACGCCGGTGACCGGCACCGAACTGCCGGCGGCGAAGCTGCCGTACGACGTGCAGTCGATCGACGACGCCGCGTTCGGGCGCGCGCAGGTGCCGAGCCTCGCCGATTTCCTCGATCGCCACCTCGCCGGCGTCAGCGTCAATGCCGCGCAGAACGGCCCGCTGCAGCCGGACCTGCAGTTCCGCGGCTATACCGCGACGCCGCTGCTCGGCGGCTCCGAGGGCCTGTCGGTCTATCTCGACGGCGTGCGCGTGAACGAAGTGTTCGGCGACACCGTGAACTGGGACCTCGTGCCCGACGCCGCGATCGAGCGCATGAGCCTGCTCGCGGGCGCGAATCCGGTCTTCGGCCTCAACACGCTCGGCGGCGCGATCTCGATCCGCACGAAGAGCGGCTTCAGCGATCCGGGCACGCGGTTCGAGGCCGAGGGCGGCTCGTCCGGCCGATCGGACGCGACGTTCGAAACCGCAGGCACCGCGGGCGCGTGGGGCTGGTACCTCGTGGGCCGGCGCTTCGACGAGCGCGGCTGGCGCGACGCGTCGCCGTCGAACGCGCGCAACGTCTACGGCACGTGGTCGTGGCGCGGCGACGCGGCGTCGTTCGACCTTCATCTCGGTCGCGGCGACACCGACCTCACCGGCAACGGACCCGCGCCCGTGCAGCTGCTCGCCGCACGCTGGCAGGGCGTCTTCACGTCGCCCGACGAAACCGCGAACCGCATGGACCTCGTGAGCGGCGAAGGTTCGATCGCGCTGTCCGCGCACGCGAAGCTCTCGTTCACGCTGTTCCGTCGCGACGTGACGACGCGCTCGTACAACGGCGACGGCACCGACTTCGAGCGATGCGCCGGCGACGCTGCGATCCTCTGCGACGACGACGGCGAGCCCGTGCTCGACCAGCACGGCGATGCACTGCCTGCGAGCTTCGACGCGATCGGCAACATCAGCCGGCGCCGCCAGCGCGGCCAAGGCGGGACGGTCCAGTTCGCGTTCGACGCGCCGCTCGCCGGACGCGAGAACCAGTTCGTCGCCGGCTTCGACGTCGTCGACGGTCGCCTGCGCTTCGATTCGGCGGTGGAGGCGGCCGTGCTCGACGAGGAACGCCACGCCTCGGCCGATTCGGGCCTGTTCGTACCGGCCGATGCGCTCGCGTTGCGCAGCCGCACGCGCAGCCTAGGCCTCTACGCGACCGACACGCTGTCGTTGACCGACCGCCTCGCACTGACCGCGTCCGCGCGCGCCAACCGCACCCGCACGACGATCGCCGATCTCTCCGGCGCCCACCCCGACCTCGACGGCCGCCACGCGTTCTCGCGCATCAATCCCGCCGTCGGCGCGACCTGGCGCTGGAGCGACGCGCTCGATGCGTACGCGGGCGTCAGCGAGTCGACGCGCGCGCCGACGCCGGTCGAGCTCACGTGCGCGGACGAGGACGCGCCGTGCAAGTTGCCGAACCAGTTCCTCGGCGATCCGCCGCTGAAGCAGGTCGTCGCCAAGGGCTGGGAAGCGGGCCTGCGCGGCGCGCTCGCCGGCGACGATGGCGACCGCATCGACTGGCGCGTCGGCCTGTTCCGCACGACCAACGCCGACGACATCCTGTTCCAGGCGACCGGCGGCACGCAGTCGAACGAGGGGTTCTTCGCGAACGTCGGCGACACGCGCCGGCAGGGCCTGCAGGCAGGCGCGTCCGGCACCGCGTTCGGTCGCCGGCTTTCGTGGCACGCGAACGCGAGCTGGCTCGATGCGACGTACCGCACCGGCTTCGTCGAAAGCAGTGCGAACCATCCCGATGCCGACGACGACGGCCTCATCGCCGTGCATCGCGGCGACCGCATCCCGGGGCTGCCGCGCTGGAGCGCGAAAGTCGGCGCGGACTTCGCATTGACGCCCACGTTCTCGATCGGAGGCGACCTCGTCGCCAATGCGGGCCAGTACCTGCGCGGCGACGAGGCGAACCGCTTGCCGCGCACGGGCGGCTGGGCGGTGCTCGACCTGCGCGCGAGCTGGACGATCGGTGCTCGCGCGAGCGTGTTCGCGCGCATCGACAACGCGTTCGATCGCCGCTACGTCACGTTCGGCACGCTCGGCGATCCCGGCGATGTGTTTCCCGGCTTCGACGACCCGCGCTTCCTCGGCCCCGCGCCGCCGCGGGGCGCGTGGGTCGGCCTGCGCCTCTCGCTGTAGCGACGCGCGCCAGCCGTGAAACGCGGCGCAAAGCAAGCCTTGACCACGCGGGGCGCATCACTACGATACGGCGCACGCGCGTCGCGTGAGTGCGCTCCGCCTTCGCATCGCCCACGGCGGCGCATGCGGAGCGGGTGCCGTCGCGACGACACGCGCCTCGACCACCGTCGCATTCCCCGACCCAGATCACATCGACCCCCGCTCACGCGGGCAGGACGACATCGCACGACCCACGCGATCGCCGTCGCCGACACAGGACGATCCATGCAGAGCATCGAACAACGCATCGCCGCCGACATCGCCGCGCAGCCGGCCCAGGTGAAGGCCGCGGTGGAACTCCTCGACGGCGGTGCGACCGTGCCGTTCATCGCGCGCTACCGCAAGGAGGTCACGGGCGGCCTCGACGACACGCAGCTGCGCCTGCTCGAGGAGCGCCTCGGCTACCTGCGCGAACTCGAGGACCGGCGCGCGGCGATCCTTGCGAGCATCGAGGAACAGGGCAAGCTCGACGACGCGCTCAAGGCACAGATCCTCGAGGCGGAGACCAAGGCGCGCCTCGAGGATCTCTACCTGCCGTACAAGCCCAAGCGCCGCACGAAGGCGCAGATCGCGCGCGAGGCTGGCCTCGAGCCGCTCGCGCTCGGCCTGCGCGAGGACCCGGGCGTCGCGCCGGAAGCGCGCGCGGCCGCATTCGTCGATGCCGACAAGGGCGTGCCCGACGTGAAGGCCGCGCTCGACGGCGCACGGCAGATCCTCATGGAGTCGTTCGCCGAGGACGCGACCCTGGTCGGCGCATTGCGCGAGTGGGTGTGGAGCAAGGGCCAGATCCGCGCGAAGGTCGTCGAAGGCAAGGAGAACGAAGGCGCCAAGTTCCGCGACTACTTCGACCACGCCGAGCCGATCGCGAAAATCCCGTCGCATCGACTGCTCGCGCTCATGCGCGCACGCAACGAAGGCGTGCTCGCGCTCGAACTGGTGCCTACCGCGGAAGCGGAACAGGGCCATGCCGAAGCCGAGGCGCGCGTCGCCGCGCACGCGGGCATCGCCGCGCGCGGGCGCGCCGCCGATGCCTGGCTGCTCGAAACCTGCCGCCTTGCATGGCGCGTGAAGCTGCACCTCTCGCTCACGCTCGACCTGTTCTCGCGCGCGCGCGAGGCGGCCGAGGAAGAAGCGATCCGCGTGTTCGGCGACAACCTCAAGGACCTGCTGCTCGCCGCGCCCGCGGGCCCGAAGGCGGTCATGGGCCTCGATCCCGGCATCCGCACCGGCGTCAAGGTCGCGGTCGTCGACGCGACCGGCAAGTTGCTCGCGACGACGACCGTGTATCCGCACGAGCCGCGCCGGCAGTGGAACGAGTCGCTCGCCGAGCTCGGCGCGCTGTGCCTGAAGCACGGCGTCGAACTGATCGCGATCGGCAACGGCACCGCGTCGCGCGAAACGGACAAGCTCGCCGGCGAGCTGATCAGGAAGCTCGGCGAGCGCGCGAAGATCGCGAAGATCGTCGTCAGCGAGGCGGGCGCGTCGGTGTATTCGGCGTCCGAGGCCGCGGCGAAGGAGTTCCCCGATCTCGACGTGTCGCTGCGCGGCGCGGTGTCGATCGCGCGCCGCCTGCAGGATCCGCTCGCCGAGCTCGTGAAGATCGAACCGAAGGCGATCGGCGTCGGCCAGTACCAGCACGACGTGAACCAGGCACGGCTCGCGCGCGCGCTCGACGCGAAGGTCGAGGACTGCGTGAACGCGGTCGGCGTCGACGTCAACACGGCCTCGGCGCCGCTGCTCGCGCGCGTCGCCGGCCTCAGCGGCAGCGTCGCCGAGAATATCGTCAGGTACCGCGACGAGCACGGCGCGTTCGCGACGCGTGCGGTGCTGAAGAAGGTGCCGCGCCTCGGCGACAAGGCGTTCGAGCAGGCGGCCGGCTTCCTGCGCATCCCGCACGGCGACAATCCGCTCGATGCGGGCGGCGTGCATCCGGAAGCGTATCCGGTGGTCGAGCGCATCCTCGCGCGCTGCGGTCGCGAAGTGAAGCAGGTCATCGGCGACGGTGCGTTCCTGCGCACGCTGCGCGCGGAGGACTACGTCGACGAACGCTTCGGCGTGCCGACCGTGCGCGACATCATCCGCGAACTCGAGAAACCCGGCCGCGACCCGCGCCCGGACTTCGTCGCGCCCGCGTTCGCCGACGGCGTCGAGGACCTCAAGGACCTCGTCGTCGGCATGGTGCTCGAAGGCCGCGTGACCAACGTCGCCGCGTTCGGCGCGTTCGTCGACATCGGCGTGCACCAGGACGGGCTCGTGCACGTGTCGGCGCTGTCGCACACGTTCGTGCGCGATCCGCGCGAAGCGGTGAAGGCGGGCGACATCGTCAAGGTCAAGGTCATGGAAGTCGACCTGCAGCGGCAGCGCATCGCGCTCAGCATGCGCCTCGACGACGTGCCCGGCGAAGCACGCGGCGGCGCCCGCACCGCGCGCGACGATCGCGGCGGTGGCGAGCGCAACGCACGCCGCGACGGTGGCCCGCGCAAGCCGGCGAGCGCGCCCGCGCCCGCGAACAACGCGTTCGCCGAAGCGTTCGCGCGTGCGCGGCGGAACTGATCGTATCGGCTTGCAAAGCCAAAGCTTGAAACACGGAGCACACGGAGCACACCGAGGAAGAGCTCACTTTTTTCTCCTTTTCGCTCTCTCCGTGTGCTCCGTGTTTCAGGCTCTTTTTTTCGGGCCCGCTGAATCGCAAGCTGAGCGCGAACCGAACGGGAATCCGCGCGCCCGCCGATCGCGCGGCGGGCCGCCGTAGACTGTCGTGGGTTCTACGGTTCGGGGTCGCCCTCATGAACATCTGCACGAAATCCGGCCTGCCGATCGCGATCGCCGTCGCAGCCGCGCTGGCGGCATGCAGCGACAAGCGGGCGGCCACCCGCGCCGCCAACGACGCGCCCGCCGCAGCGGCAACGGCGCCCGCGCAGGCATCGACGGATGCACCGCCGGGCGAAGGCCTGACCGCCCGCGAGATGATTTCCGCGCCGCGTGGCAGCCTGCCGGCTACGCAGGACGCGCAACGCGGTGCGCCGGCCGGCGAAGGCCCGGTCGCGACGCGCGCGCCGGCAAACGTCGATCTGCCCACGCCGACTGCTGCCGACGACGACAGCGGACGAGCGACCGCGCGCGACGACGTGGCAGCTGGAGCGGGCGCGCCGCGCTACGCGAACGTGATCAGCGTGCAGCCGGTCAAGCAGACCGCGACTCGCGAGCGCGAGGAATGCCGCGACGAGCGCATCGTGCACAAGCGTCGCCCGAAGGACGACCATCAGGTCGCAGGCACCGTGATCGGAGCGCTCGCGGGCGGCGTGATCGGGCACCAGGTCGGCGGCGGGCGCGGGCGCGACCTCGCGACGGTCGCTGGTGCGGTCGGCGGCGGTTACGCGGGCAAGAAGATCCAGCAGGGCCAGCAGGACCGCGACACGTACGTGACGACCGAGCGCCGCTGCCGCACCGTGAAGCAACCGGTCGAGGACGTCGCGTACGACGTCGTCTACGAATACCTCGGCCGGACGCACGAGGTACGCCTCGACCACGACCCGGGCGATCGCGTCGAACTGCCCGTGCGAGGGATCGAATAGCCGCCCCGCACCCTCCGCGCTTGCCGCTGTCGCCGTCGATGCGATCGCGTGGCGTCGATGCGCTCGTCGCGGCGCGCCGGCCGAGGTCGGGAAGTGGTGCCGCTTATCCGACTCGAACGGATGACCTACCGCTTACAAGGCGGTTGCTCTACCAACTGAGCTAAAGCGGCACGGCGGCCGATTCTAGCAGCATCGTCCGGCGCGGCCGGCTTGCCGCCGGCAGCGGCGCGGCGTGGAAGCGCCGACGCAACGGCCCGTGGAGGCCCGCGGCGGCTCAGTAGGCGACGCAGCGCGTGGCCTCGATGTGCGCCTCGTGCGCGCCCGCGACGCGGCTCGCGAGGTCGGGCGGTTCGGCGCCTGCGAGCGCGAAGTCGAGCCAGTACACGGGCAGGTCCTCGGTACGCGTGTTCACTTTCGGCGTGAAGCCGAGCGCGGCGATCTCGGCGCGGCGGCGCTCGGCGTTGCCCTGGTCGCGGAACAGGCCGAGCGAGATCGTGTTCTGCTGGTCGCCCGCGGTGACGACGTAGTAGTCGTGCACGCCCTTGGCGGCGAGTTCGCGCGCGGTCGCGAGCGCCTGTTCTCGCGTCGGCATCGCGGGCAGGTAGACCCAGTAGCCGCGCGTTTGCGTCGCATGTTCCTCGCGCACGCGGATGCGCTTGGTCAGCGGAGTGAGCGTGTTCATCGCGGCGCGCGCGTCGGCCTGGGTCGGGAACGGACCGAAGCGCCGGCACTGGTCGTTGGCGAGGTCGGCCGGACTCTCCGGCGCGCTCGCGAGCTCGGCGTGGTCGTCGGCGTCGCGTTCGGCGAGCAGCTCGAGTCGCGGCACGCCCGGATCGGTCGCGGGCGTCGCATCCGCGTGCGGCCGGTTCGCGAACGCGAGCCAACCGGCGCCGCCGAGGTTCAGCGCGAGCAGGAGCATGAAGAGGACGCGGACGAACATGGCGATGGCCGGGTGTGCAGCGATCGGGCGATTCTAAGCGACGGGCGAGGCTAGCCGTCCGGCGACGCGGCCGCCGTCGCGGCATCGCGCGCCCACAGCGCGAGGCCATGGAGCACGAGGTCGTGCACGCGCTCGACCGGCGCGAGCAACGGCTCGAGTTCGTCGGCGCCGCCGCCGCCGAGCAGGATCGGCGGCAGCGCCTCGCCGGCGCCGACGAGGCTCGCACGGAAGCGCTCGATCGCGCCGGCCGCGGCATACAGCGAACCGGTGACGACTGCGTCCGCGGTCGCGCGCGGCCGCTCGCTGAGCCGGCCGCCGCGCGCGTCGACGCGTGCGGTACCCGCGACGACCGCGAGTCGCATCGCGTGCGGGCTCGCGACGATGAGGCCGCCGAGATGGCTGCCGTCCGCGTCGAGCGCGTCGATCGTGAGTGCGGTGCCCGCGCTGACGAGCACCTGCAGGCGCGGGTGGCGCGCGTGCGCGGCGGCGAGGGCGAGGAAGCGGTCGACGCCGAGACGTTCCGGCTGCGCGTACGCATTGCGTATGCCGAGTGCGGCAGCCGGGCTGCGCACGAACCGGGCCGGCACGCCGAAGCGATCGCGCACGAATGCGGCGAGCTCGTCCTCGCGCGCGCTCGACACGACGCTCGCTATCCACGCCGAGTCCACGCGTGCGAGCCCGCCCCATTCGCGACGCAGTTCCGCGACGAGCGGCACGTCCGCGTGCGCGAACACGCCGCCCGGGCGCAATGGCGCGTCGGCGACGACGCTCGCCCACTTGAGGCGCGTGTTGCCGAAGTCGACGAGCAGCTTCATGGGCGCACCCGCAGGCTGACTTCGCCCGCGTCGACGGCTTCCTCGCGTCCGCCGACAGCGACGCGCAGCGCGCCGCGCGCGTCGATGCCGCGTGCGACGCCGTGGCGCCGTTCCGCGCCGCGCACGACGTCGACCTCGCGCCCGCGCAGCGCGTCGTGGCGCGCGTAGGCATCGGCGAACGCGGCGAAGCCGTGTTCGGCGAAGCGGTCGAGCGCGGCGACGAGGTGGTCGAGCAGGCTCGCGACGATGCGCGTGCGCGACGGATCGGGCGCGAGCGCCGCGATATCGATCGCGGCCTGGTCGATCGCCGACGCGGCGTCGCCGAGCCGCAGGTTGACGCCGAGGCCGATCACCGCATGGCACGGGCCGAGCGCATCGCCGCCGAGTTCGACCAGGATGCCGCCGAGCTTGGCGCCGCGCGCGACGAGGTCGTTCGGCCACTTGAGCGCGACCTCGCCGACGCCGCAGGCGCCGAGCGCGTCGATCGCGGCGACGCCGACGGCGAGGCTGAGCCCCGCCAGCGAGGCCATGCCCGCATCGAAGCGCTTGAGCAGCGACAGCGCGATGCCGCCGCCGAGCGGCGTGTGCCAGCGACGGCCGCGGCGGCCGCGCCCGGCGGTCTGGATTTCGGCGACGCAGGCGAGCAGGTCGCGCGGGTCGAGCTCGGCGCGACGCAGCAGCTCGCTGCTGGTCGAGTCGAGTTGCCAGTGCACGGCGAGCGCGCCGACGCGCGCGCGCGTCGCCGGCGCGAGCGCGCGGCACAAGGCCGCCTCGTCGAGCAGCTCGAGCGGCGCCGCGAGGCGGTAGCCGCTGCCGGCCCGCGCCTCGATCGCGACGCCCGCGTCGCGCAGGCGTTCGACCTGCTTCCACACCGCGGCGCGCGAGACGCCGAGCCGTTCGGCCAGTGCGCTGCCGGAAATCGCCCGCTGCGCCCCGAGCTCCGCCAGCACCGTGCGGGCGCTCGGCTCGCCGACAGCGGTCGAGGGGCGGGGTCGTGGTTCGGTCACGCGGGCGATGTCGGAAGGCAGGCTGACCCGCAGTGTAGCTTCCTGCAGCCGTCGCGCACCCGGCGACGTCGTCCGACCGACTGTCCGCGGGTGTCCGGCCGTGTCCGATGGACACCCCGTGCGACGCGCCGGGCGCGCTCGTACCGTGCCGAAGGGCACTGGCACGCCTCGTGCTTATTCGTGGGCGGGGCCGACTGGAGTCGGGATCGGGATCGTGCGAGCATTGCGGCTTCCTCGGCCGCGCCGCGAGGGAACCCAGCCATGAACAAGACCGCCATCCTATTCGCCGCGATCGGCTGTTCGATCGCTGCCGCGCACGTGCACGCGCAGAGCGCGCCGCTGCGCGGCGCAGGCCTGCTCGCGCTCGACTCGGTCGACTCGAGGACGTGCCCGACCGTGGTCGAGCGCATCGACACCGGCGGCGGCTCGGGTGGATCGACCGGCGCACGCGCGTTGCGCGGCAGCGATGTCACGCCCCGCCCGACGCATAGCGAGACCGACGAGAGCGCGGTCGCACCGACGCCCGATCCGCTGCCCAAGCCGATGGCCAGCGGCGATCCGTCCGCGCCCGCCGCGGCGACTCCGAAGCGCCCGAGCTATCGCTGGCAGTCGCTGGTGCCCGGCGCGATCAAGTGAATCGAGGATGGATTCGGCCGCCGCGGCCGACGCGCGATCGATGACGCGGATCGCGCAGCCTTGAATCCGTCCCGTCCGCGCCGCGACGCGCGCACCGTCCGCACCGGCATGTCGGCCCGACAATGGGCTGGCTGACGCGGCTGCGCGACACGCTGCAGCCGCCCGCACGCATCGCCGATGCCGACTGGAACGCGCTGATCGCCTCGTCCGCGCTGTTCGGACGCCTGCACGACGCCGATCGCGACGCGCTGCGCACGCTCACCGCGCTTTTCCTCGCGCGCAAGGCGTTCAGCGCGGCCGGCGGCCATGTGCTCGAACCCGCGCACGCGCTCGCGATCGCGGCGCTCGCGAGCCTGTCGGTGTTGCACCTCGGCCGCGACGCGCTCGCGGGCTGGCACGAGGTGATCGTCTATCCGGGCGAATTCCGCGTGAAGCGCGAACACCACGACGAACACAGTGGTGTGGTCACCGAAGGCGACGACGTGCTGATCGGCGAAGCGTGGGAGCGCGGTCCGCTGA
The DNA here is from genome assembly GCA_035760865.1 of Dokdonella sp. Lineage (GTDB taxonomy): Bacteria > Pseudomonadota > Gammaproteobacteria > Xanthomonadales > Rhodanobacteraceae > Dokdonella_A. The sequence goes on along the minus strand of DASTSE010000431.1, from coordinate 2,834 downwards.
TCCTGTCGTGGGCCGATGTCGCGACCGACCTCGCCCATCCGTTCGACGGCTTCAATGTCGTCGCGCACGAGATGGCGCACAAACTCGACCTGCTCGACGGCGCGATGAACGGCGTGCCCGCGCTGCCGCGCGCGATCCCGCGACGCGAATGGATCGCCGCGATGCAGGCCGGCTTCGACCGCCTCGAACGCGCGGTCGAACGCGGACGCGACACGTTCATCGACCCGTACGCGGCCGAGAGTGCGGAGGAGTATTTCGCGGTCGTCAGCGAACTCCATTTCTCCGACCCGGCCGGCCTCGCGCGCGCGGAGCCCGCGGTCGCCGCGCTGCTCGCGCGCTACTACGGCGGCGCCTGATGCGGCGCTGATAGGTTCACGCGCCGATCCGCGTGTTGGGGTGGAGGCGGCAGACCGCCGTCGCCAGCCATGAGAAACGACCCGCATGTACGGATTCCGCACGATACCCGGCGCCATCGCCGCCTGCCTGCTCGCGTCGCTGCCGGGCGCTGCCGCGGCCGACTGGCAGTGGGCCAATCCCCTTCCGACCGGCAATCTCGTGCTAGGCCTCGCCTACGGCGGCGGGCGCTACGTCGCGGTCGATGCGGCCGGCATGGTCGAGACCTCGAACGACGGCGTCGACTGGGCCGTGCATGCGACCGGCAGCACGTCCGTGCTCGAGGACATCGCCTGGGACGGCCAGCAGTTCGTTGCGGTCGGCTGGGCCGGCGAAGTGCTGACCTCGCCCGACGGCGATACCTGGACGCACCGCGATTCCGGTTCGAGCGAGGATCTGTGGGCGGTCACCTGGGGTGGCGGCCAGTTCGTCGCCGTCGGCGGCACGTTCGGCAGCGGCGCGATCCTGACGTCGCCCGACGCCATCCACTGGACGGCGCAGGCGTCCAATTCGCTGAGCGACCTCAGTGCGGTCGCATGGAACGGCGTTCGCCATGTCGCCGTCGGCCGCAACGGCGTGATCCTCGCTTCGAGCGACGGCGTGACATGGACGCCGCAGGTTTCCGGCACGAGCAATCGGCTCACGTCGATCGGCTGGAACGGCGCGCTGTTCGCCGCCGCCGGCGAAGGCGGCATCGTGCTGACGTCGGCCGACGGTCTGTCCTGGACACCCGCGCGCGCCGAGGACGGCAACTACATCGACGGACTCGCGTGGTCGGGCAGCCGCTTCATCGCGGTCGGCGACGGCGGCCTCGCGTTGACCTCGGCCGACGGCACGACGTGGTCGCCGCAGGCGACCGGCACCGGCGACAACCTGCTGTCGATCGCTGCGGGCGCGCCAGGCCTCGTTGCCATCGGCCAGCGCGGCACCTTCCTCACCTCGCCGGACGGCACCGACTGGAGCACGCGCTCGCAATCGGTCACGTCCGACTCGATCATGTCCGTCGTCTGGGACGGCACGCAGTACGTCGCCGTCACCGACGCGGGCGCGGTCGCGCGCTCCGCCGACGGCGCGCGCTGGGATGCGCAACCGGGTTCGTTCGCCGCGATGCCGACCTCGATCGCGTGGGGCGACGAGCGCTTCGTCGTCGTCTGCATCGACGGTTCGGTCTATACCTCGCCGGACGCGTCGGACTGGACGCTGCAGGCATCCGGCACGAGCGGCAGCCTCAACGCGGTCGCGTTCGGCGACGGCCTGTTCGTCGCGGTCGGCGTGATCGGCACGCCGCCGTCCGGCACGCACATGGGACTCGGCATCATCCTGACCTCGCCCGACGGCGTCGCCTGGACGGAACGCGCGGTCCCGTCGGAAGTCGGCGATGCGATCCTCAGCATCGCCTGGAACGGCGAGCGCTTCGTCGCCGGCGGCAGTCGCCGCGACCTCAATGGCGACCACGATCCGACGCCGATGTTCACCTCGACCGACGGCATCGCGTGGACGCGCACCCTGCTCGATCCGATTCCGGGTCCGGGCGTGGCCGGCATCGCGTGGAACGGCCGTCGGTTCGTCGCGGTCGGCGACGAGGCGGCGCTCAGCGGCGACCCGCGCTCGATCGCGACGTCCGACGACGGCCTCGCCTGGAGTTACGCATCGCTGCCGCCCGCGCCGAATGCGGGCGGGTTGACTGCGGTCGCGTGGACCGGCAGCCGCTTCATCGCGGTCGGCGGTTTCGGCGCGATGCTCGGCTCGGACGACGGCCTCGACTGGCAACTCGAACCCGCGGGAACGACGGGGTTTTTCCAGGCCGTCGCGTCGAACGGGCGCAGCTGCGTCGCCGCAGGCATCTTCGGCCTGATCCTGCACGAGGACACCTGCTCGGAGCGCGTTTTCCGCGACGGCTTCGACGCGCGCTGAATCGAGCGATTCGCGGCACGGAAGTGCCGCGAATCGTGCGGGAACGCGACGCAACTTCGGTTGCCTCGACAAGGTCCGAGCGGTAGCCTGCGCGTTTCGACCTCTTGCGCGGGCCTGTTCCGCGGACCCGCTCCCATGCCCATCCGACCCATGCTGCGCGCACTCGCGCCCTTCCTCGTGCTCGTTCCGCTGTCCGCTTTCGCCTGCGAAGGCGAGCTGCACATCGAACTCGAGCACGCGGGCGTCTATTCGCTCGACCATGCCGCGATCGTCGCCGCCCAGCCCGGGCTTGCGGACTGCGCCGCCGACGCGCTGTGGCTGCGCCAGCGCGGCAGCGAGGTACCGCTGCACGTCGTCGCGCGCGGCGCGCGCTTCGCCGACGGCGATCGCATCGAGTGGATCGGCAAGCGCCTGCACGGACCCGAGAGCTGGTACGACCCGTACAGCGTGAACAACGTCTACGTGCTCGGCGCGGGCGCGGGCACGCACGCGCGCATGCGCGTCGTCGAGGCGCACGGCGAGGGGCG
>DASTSE010000430.1:0-26780 GCA_035760865.1 Dokdonella sp. | reverse complement strand
ATCCCGCCGCTGCGCGGCGAGCGCGCAGCCGTGGCAGCCGCGCACGCTCGAAGTCGGCGCCCATTCCCGGCTAGCATGGCGGGCCGACCACGCCCGGATCGCCATGTCCACCGATTCCCGCCCCGACCGGGCGAACGCACTCCACTGGCCTGCCGCGCTCGGCGCGGGCGCGATGGCGATCGGCTGTACGGCGCTCGCGATCGCGCTCGACCATGGCATCCGTCTCGGCAGCGAGAACCATGCGGGCCTGTTGCCGGTGATGCGCCGGATCCTCGACCCGGCGTACCTGCCCGGCGACTTCGGCATCTCGATCCGGCTGCACCATCACCACACGTTCGCGTGGGCCGCGGCGATGCTCGCGAGCGTGCTCGGCGAGAACGGCGCGCTCGCCTCGCTCACCGTGCTCGGCCTGTTCGCCGTGTTCGCCGGCCTCTGGCGCGTCGGCGATGCGCTCGGCCTCGCGCCGGCGCGGCGCCTGCTGCTCGGGGTCGCGATCGCGATCGGGCTCGCATGGCTCGATCACGGGGTCGAGGCGAACCGCTTCCTCGGCAACGGCCCGATCATGCCGCCGACGTTCGCGCACGCCCTGATCCTGTTCGGCATCGACGCGCTCCTGCGCCGGCGCTGGAACCTCGCCTTCGCGCTCGCGGGCGCGGTCGCGCTCGTGCACCTGCAGATCGGCGCGACCTGGCTCGTGACCCTCGCGCTCGTCGGCGTCGGAACGGGCATCGCGCGCGAACCTCGCCGCTGGCTTCCGGGCCTGTGCGCAGCCGTCGCGATCGCGTTGCCCGCGCTGTTCGACGTCTGGGCGCTGCTGCACGAAGGCCTCGTCCGCGGCATCGCGCGCACGGAGGACGTCGCGTTCCGCATGCCGCAGCATTTCGAGTTCCGCGCCGACCGCGTCGCCGCGGTCGCGCTCTACCTCGGTGCGTTCGCGCTGCTCTGGCGCCGCTGGCGCGCGCGCGGGGATGCCCGCGCAGACCGGTTCCTGCCGCTGCTGTGGATCGCGGGCTGCCTCATGGCGCTGTCGGCGCTGCACTACCTCGACTATTACGTGCTGCACAGCGGCTGGGTCGCGCGCCTGCAACTGCTGCGCCTGAGCATGTTCGTGCCCGTGCTCGCCGCGTTCGCGCTGCTCGCGGCACCCGCGCCACGCGCGCGCGAACGCTGGCCGCTCGGGCTCGCGGCGCTGTTCGCGTTCGGCGCGCTCGGTGCCGGCTGGGCGAAGCACGCGCCACCGTCGCTGTCGATCGACGACGAAGCGCAGGCGGCGACGGACTGGGCCGACGTGACGCGCTGGATCCGCCGCAACGGCCCGCCGGGGCTCTACGTCACGCCACCCGGGCAGATCGGCTTCACCGCGTACAGTGATCGCTCGACCGTGGTCGAATTCAAGGTCAACCCGGATGGCGGCGCGGGCCTCGACGAATGGCTGCGCCGGCTCGACGCGGTGACCGCGGGCGCGCTGCCGCCGGCGTCGACGCGCCGCGATGTCGCGGCCGAACTCGACGCCGCCTACGCGAAGCTCACCGACGCCGACTTCGGCCGCCTCGTGCACGACTACGGCGTGCGCACGGCCGTCGTGCCCGCGACGAGTGCGCTGCAGGGCAAGGTCGTCTATCGGAATGCGGGCTACCGCGTCGTCGCGCTCGGCCCTTGAGACACGCTCGCCGCGGCAGCCCGGACGGGCCGCCACGGCTCGCCGGATCAGACCTCGACCATCTCGAAATCGGCCTTGGTCACGCCGCAATCGGGGCAGGTCCAGGTCTCGGGCACGTCTTCCCAGCGCGTACCGGCGGCGATGCCGTCCGCGGGCCAGCCTTCGGCTTCGTTGTAGATGAACCCGCAGACGACGCACATGAAGGTGCGGTAGGGCGCGTCGACGGCGGCGGAAGCGGTATCGGACATTGCGGAACGGCGATCGGCAACGAAAGGTCTTGTATTCTCGCAGCTTGCGCGCGCGCGCGGAAGCGTGCGGGGCGTTCGTGCGTGGTGCGGAGGTGGATCCGGGAATGACGGCGACGAAGAGCGGCCGCGTGCGCGGCCTGTACGCGATCAGCGACGGCCCGCGTTCCGACCTTCTTGCCGCATGTGCGGCGGCGCTCGCCGGCGGTGCGTGCGTGCTCCAGTACCGCGACAAGAGCGCCGACGTGGCGCGCCGGCTCGCCGAGGCGCGCGCGTTGCAGGCGCTGTGCGTACGCCACGGCGTGCCGCTGATCGTCAACGACGACGTCGAACTCGCCGCGGCCGTTCGCGCGGCGGGCGTCCACCTCGGCGAGCACGACGCGGCGCCGGCCGACGCGCGCGCGCGGCTCGGCCCCGACGCGATCATCGGCGTGTCGTGCTACGACTCGCTCGAGCGGGCGCGACACTACGCCGCAGCCGGCGCCGACTACCTCGCGTTCGGCGCGTTCTTCGCCTCGCCGACCAAGCCGCACGCGCGCACGGCGTCGCCGCGCCTGCTGCGCGACGCGAAAGCATTCGGCCTGCCGCTGGTGGCGATCGGCGGCATCACGCACGACAATGCGCGCGGACTCATCGACGCCGGCGCCGACGCCGTCGCGGTGATCTCGGCGCTGTTCGGCGCGCGCGACGTGCGCGCGGCCGCGCGCCGCTTCAGCGACCTCTTCGACCCCGACGCGAGCCTGCAATGACGACCAACCACGAACTGTTCCAGCGCGCGCAGGCGCGCATCCCCGGCGGCGTGAACTCGCCCGTACGCGCGTTCAGGTCGGTCGGCGGCGAACCGTTCTTCACCGCGCGCGCCGACGGCGCGTACCTGTGGGACGTCGAAGGCACGCGCTACATCGACTACGTCGGCTCGTGGGGCCCGATGATCGTCGGCCACAACCACCCGAGCGTGCGCGCCGCGGTCGAACGCGCGATCCGCGACGGCCTCTCGTTCGGCACGCCGTGCGCGGCCGAAGTGACGATGGCCGAGACGATCGCCGACATCGTGCCGTCGATCGACGTCGTGCGCATGGTCAATTCGGGCACCGAGGCGACCATGTCGGCGATCCGCCTCGCGCGCGGCCATACCGGCCGCCAGCGCATCGTGAAGTTCGAAGGCTGCTATCACGGCCACGGCGACGCGTTCCTCGTCAAGGCCGGCTCCGGCGCGCTCACGCTCGGCGTGCCGACCTCGCCCGGCGTGCCGAAGGCGCTCGCCGACCTGACGCTGACATTGCCGTACAACGACCTCGACGCCGCGCGCGAATTGTTCGCCGAGAGCGGCGACGAGATCGCGGCGCTGATCATCGAACCCGTCGCCGGCAACATGAACTGCATCCTGCCGCGCGAGGGCTACCTCGCCGCGCTGCGCGAACTGTGCACGAAGCACGGCGCGTTGCTGATCTTCGACGAGGTCATGACCGGCTTCCGCGTCGCGCTCGGCGGCGCGCAGGCGCACTACGGCATCACGCCCGACCTCAGCACGTTCGGCAAGATCATCGGAGGCGGCATGCCCGTCGGCGCCTACGGCGGGCGGCGCGAGATCATGCAGCAGGTCGCGCCCGCAGGTCCGATCTACCAGGCGGGCACCTTGAGCGGCAATCCGGTCGCGATGGCGGCCGGCCTCGCGATGCTCGACCTCGTGCGCACGCCCGGCTTCCACGCCGAGCTCGATCGGCGCACGCGCCTCGTCACCGACGGCTTCGCCGCAGCCGCCGCAGAAGCCGGCGTGCCGTTCAGCGTCAATCGCATCTGCGGCATGTTCGGCCTGTTCTTCACCGATGCCGAGAAGGTGGAGACCTATGCGCAGGCGACCGCATGCGACGTCGCGCTGTTCAACCGCTTCTTCCACGCGATGCTGAAGCGCGGTGTCTACCTCGCGCCGAGCGCGTTCGAGGCCGGCTTCGTCTCGATCGCGCACTCCGAGGACGTCATCGCCGCGACGATCGAGGCCGCGCGCGCTGCCTTCCGGGAAGCGGCCGCGAGCGCCTGAGACCCTGCTGGAAGGACTTTACACATAGGTTGGTTTACTATCCTGTGCGGGCTGGCAGGATGAGGGTCCGTCATGTGGCGGACCTTTCGAGGAACCTACCGATGAAAACGATCCCGACCCTCGTCGGCGTGCTCGCGCTGACGTTCGCCTTCGCCGCCGCGCCCTGGACCGCGACGACGGCGCATGCGGCGCCCGCTGCTCGCTCGTCGGCCGCGGCGCCCGCCGCGCCGAAACTGCATGCGGCGATGCGCGACCTCTGGCAAGGCCACGCCGCGACCACGCGCGACTATGCGAACGCGGTGAAGGCGGACGACGCCGCGGGCGCGATGCGAGCGGGCGACGCCGTCGTCGCCAACGCGAAGCAGATCGCCGACGCGGTCGGCAGCTTCTACGGCGAAGCGGCGGGCAAGCGCATGCTCGAACTCCTCGCCGGCCACTGGGGCGGCGTCAAGGCCCTCACCGACGCCGGCAAGGCCGCCGACGACACGGCGGGTGCGAAGGCGATGCAGGAGCTTGCCGCGAATGCGGACGCGATCGCGAAATTCCTTTCCGGCGCGAATCCGAACCTGCCCGAGAGCGCCGTGAAGAACCTGCTCGTCGCCCACGCCGGCCATCACGCGGCCCTCATCGGTGACATCATGAAAGGCGACGGCGCCGGCGCGGCGAAGACCTGGAGCGCGATGCAGACGCACATGGACACGATCGCCGACACCCTCGCCGACGGCATCGCACGGCAGTTTCCGGCGAAGGCCGATTGAACGCGCGATGAAGCCCGCGAGCGCACTCTCGCAACTGGGCCCGACGCAGCAACGCGTGCTGCGCCGGCTCTTGCTCGCGCCGCAGGGCGCGACCGTCGAGACGCTCTGCGAAGCACTCGGGATCAGCCACAACGCGGTCAGGCAGCACCTGACCGCGTTGATCGCCGCGGGCTACGTCGAGCGTGGCACCGCGTTGCCGAGCGGCGGCCGGCCACAGGCGCGCTACGTGCTGCAGGCCGCGGGGCGGGAGCTGTTTCCGCGCAATTACGGCCTCGTCGCGACGAGCGTACTCGAGCACCTGTACGCGGCGAGCGGCAAGTCCGCCGTGCAGGCGCTGCTTGCGACGATCGGTCGCGAACTCGGCACTGCCGCGGCAGAGCGCATCGCCACGGCCGACGACGACGACACCGCGCGTGCTCTCGCCGGGCAGCTCGACGCACTCGGCTACGAGGCGCTCGCGGTGCGCCGCGACGGCGAGACGCAGGTCGAGGCGTACAACTGCGTGTTCCACGCGCTCGCGAAGGCGCATCCCGATGTGTGCCGCTTCGATCTCGCATTCATGGAAGCGGCGACGGGCCGGCCGGTGCAGCACCTCGAGTGCCTCGTGCGCGGCGGTCACGCGTGTCGCTTCCGCCTCGGTCGACGCGGCGAGCGCTGATCCGGCGGCTCAGGCCGCGTCGTGGAAGATGAGCCCGAGCGTGTGGCGCTGGCCACGCCGCACGCGGCTGACGCCGTGGCGCAGCACGACGCGATAGGTCCCGCGCGTACCTCGCACGGGCCGCTGGTTCACCGCGAACACGACCGCGTCGCCCTGTTCGAGTGGCACGACCTGCACGCGCGACTGCATACGCGGACGCTGTTCGGTCAGCACGAATTCGCCGCCGTCGAAATGCTCGCCCGGCTGCGACAGCAGGATCGCGACCTGCAGCGGGAACACATGCGCGCCGAAGAGGTCCTGGTGCAGGCAGTTGTAGTCGCCCGGCCCATAGCGCAGCAGCAGCGGTGTCGGCCGCCGCTGGCCGGCCGCATGGCAGCGTGCGAGGAAGTCCGCGTGCGCGGCCGGAAAATCGGCCGGCATGCCCATCGCCGCCTGCCAGCGGTTCGCGATCGGCACGAGCCGCTCGTACAGCGCGCCGCGCCACTGCTCGAGCAACGGCGGCAGCGGGTAGGCGAAATAGCGGTACTCGCCGCGTCCGAAGCCATGACGCGCCATCACGACCGTGCTGCGGAAGCGCTCGTCGGCGTCGTAAGCGGCCGCGAGTTCGCGGCATGTTGCGGGATCGAGGAAGCCCGCGACGTGCGCATGGCCTTCGGCGTCGAGCGCGCGCTCGAAGGGCGCGGCATCGAATGCGTCCAGTGCCGCCTCGCGTGGTGGCAGAGCGTCGGTTTTCATCGGTGGGTCCTGCGTGGCGCGGGAACGCGATGTTGCCGCGCAGCCGCGTCGCGCGCGCTCCGCTTCTTGCGCGGCTATCGCCTACCAGCTGCCCGTGTTCGGCATCGACGCCCACGGCTCCGCGGGCGGCAGCGGATCGCCCTTCTGCAGCAGCTCGATCGAGATCAGGTCCGGCGAGCGCACGAACGCCATGTGGCCGTCGCGCGGCGGGCGGTTGATGACGACGCCCATCGCGGCGAGGTGCGCGCAGGTCGCGTAGATGTCGTCGACGCGGAACGCGAGGTGCCCGAAGTTGCGCGCCGAGCCGTAGTCCTCGTCTGAACCCCAGTTGTGCGTGAGCTCGATCTCGGCCTCCGGCGACTCGTCGGCAGCAAGGAACACCAGCGTGAACTTGCCCGTCGCATTCTCCATGCGCCGCACCTCGCGCAGGCCGAGGCCGTCGCAGAAGAAGCGCAGCGTGGCGTCGAGATCGTGCACGCGAATCATCGTATGCAGGTATTTCATTCGGACTCCTGGCGGGACGAAAGGGGGCGAGCGCTAGTCTGTTTCCGGCGGTCCGGCGACGATCAGGCGCGCTGGAAACGCGGCATGTAGTGCTGCAGCTGGGCGAGACGCTGCAGCGGGTCGGTCATCTGCAACAGGTGCTGCTTCTCCGGCTGCGCGAGCGGCAGCATTTCGGCGAGGCGGAAGCCGACCCAGCTCGCGTCGTCGAAGCGCTCGCGGTCGACCTTCGCCGCCGCGCCGCCGACCTGATCGAGCAGGCGCTCGAGGATCGTCGCGAGCAGGCCATGCTCGGGCGGTATCTCGACGCGCGGCTCGTCCGGCCAGAAGCGCACTTCGCCATGCACTAGGCCGTCGTTGCGCACGCGCGTGGTCGCGACCTGGAAGCGTTCGCCGCCCTCGGCGCTGATGCCGAGCAGTCCGTCGGGCAAGGTGCAGAAATCGGTGATGCGCGCGAGCGTGCCGATCGCTGCGGGCACTGCGGGCTCGCCCGCCTCGCGCCCGGCAAGGATGAGGCAGACGCCGAAGCCGCTGCCGCTGCGCGAACAATCGCGCACGAGGTCGAGATAGCGCCGTTCGAAGATGCGCAGGTTGAGCGGCCCGCCGGGAAACAGCACTGCGGACAGTGGGAACAGCGGGATGTCGACGAGCGGCACGCGACCAGTCTAGCGAAAATCCGCGGGTCGGCGGCACCCCGCTACGCGTCCGCCCGGCCGACTCCGACACGCACCGCCACCGATCCGCGCCCGTGTAGTCGCACGACCCGCCGCGTCAGGCCTCGTTCGCGAGCGCGGTGGCGAAACGACGCGGCGCGTTCTCGAAACCGCCGTTGGACATGAACACGACGTGGTCGCCCGCGCGCGCCTGCGCGAGCAGGTCGGCGACGAGCGCGTCGACGCTCGCCGCCGTACGGCCGCGCCCGCCGAGCGCGCCGATGATGCGCGCGGCATCCCATGGCAGTTCGGGACGCTCGAGGAACACGACCGCATCGGCATCGGCGAGGGACGGCGCGAGGTCGTCCGCGTGCGCGCCCATGCGCATCGAGTTCGAGCGCGGCTCGAGGCCGACGAGGATGCGCGCCGTGCCGACTTTCGCGCGCAGGCCCGCGAGCGTCGTCGCGATCGCGGTCGGGTGGTGCGCGAAGTCGTCGTAGACGCGGATGCCCGCATGTTCGCCGACGAGTTCCATCCGGCGCGCGACGTTGCGGAAGGTCGCGAGTGCGCCGAGCGCGTCGGCCGGCGCGACGCCGGCCGCATGCGCGGCGGCGATCGCGGCGAGCGCGTTCATGACGTTGTGGCGGCCGCTCAAAGCCCATGCCGCCTCGCCGAGTTCGCGCCCCGCGTGCGAAACGACGAACGACGAGCCATCCGCCGCGATCAGCCGCGCGCGCCAGTCGCCCGAATCGATGCCGAACGTCTCCACCGGGGTCCAGCAACCCATCGCGAGCACTTCGGCGAGGCGCGCGTCTTCGGCGTTGACGACGAGGCGCCCGTTGCGCGGCACCGTGCGCACGAGGTGATGGAACTGGCGCTGGATCGCGGCTACGTCGGGAAAGATGTCGGCGTGGTCGTACTCGAGGTTGTTGAGGATCGCGATGGTCGGCCGGTAATGCACGAACTTCGACCGCTTGTCGAAGAACGCGGTGTCGTATTCGTCCGCTTCGATCACGAAATCCCGGGATTGGGGATTGGGGATTGCGGATTGGCGGGAGCTGCTGGCTGGCGCATCACCTGCCTTCGCGAATCCAGAATCCCGAATCCCGCATCCCGGCCCCAACCGCGCCGACACACCGAAATTGGCCGGCACCCCACCGACGAGGAAGCCGGGACCGCGTCCCGCCGATTCAAGGATCCATGCGAGCAGCGAGGTCGTCGTCGTCTTGCCGTGCGTGCCGGCGACCGCGAGCACGCGCCGCGGCGCGAGCACCGTTTCACCGAGCCATTGCGGCCCGGACACGTAGCGCAGGCGCTCGTCGAGCATGTACTCGATCGCGGCGTTGCCGCGCGACATCGCATTGCCGACGATCACGAGGTCGGGCGACGGTACGAGATGTGCGGCGGCGTAGCCCTGCTCGAGCACGATGCCGAGTCGTTCGAGCTGGGTCGACATCGGCGGGTAGACGTTCGCGTCCGAACCGCTGACGTCGTGGCCGAGTTCGCGCGCGAGCGCGGCGATGCCGCCCATGAAGGTGCCGCAGATGCCGAGGATGTGCAGCTTCAAGACCGAGGCCTCCGTCGCGGTATGCGTTTCAACCGCCGAGCAGGAGGCGCGACAGCGACCAGCCGGCGACCGCCCAGGTGGCGACGAGCACGAGCGCGAAGCCGAAACTCGCATCGAGCGCGTGGCGCATGATGTGCGCATTGACGCCGAGCTGCCAGGCGAACAGCGCGATCACGAGCCAGCCGACGAGCACCTGCACGCCCGTGAGCTCGGCGGGCGTCGCCGGCGGCGGCGACGCGAGCAGCAGGAGCGGGATCTGCACGCAGGTGAAGGCGACGTCGCAGGCGAACAACGCGGTCGCCGTCTGCACGTAGCGGTTGCGCAGCCGACGCAGCGCCAATGCGGCCCAGCACAGCCCGAGCACGACGGCCGCCGCGAGCAGCGACTGTGCGAGCGCGCCGGCGACATCGCCGAGCATCGCCCCCGCGACACCCGCGAGCACGATGCCGGCGACGACGAACGCGGCCAGCAGGCCCGGCGCATGCGGCAGGTCCTGCGGCGCCGTGCGCAGCAGGCACAGCCCGAACACGCGGGCGGCGAGGGAATCGTGCCGATCGTCCATGCGCGTCCAGCGCGGCGCGCAGCGCGCCGCGTCCGCTCAGGCGCGCGGCAGCGCGGCGACGATGCGCGCCGACACGTCGGCGAGCTCGCCGACGCCGTCGACGACCGCGAGCTTGCCGATCTCGGCGAAATGGCCCGCGACCGGCTCGGTCTGCTCGGTGTACACGCGCAGTCGCTCGCGCACGGTCTCGGGCGTGTCGTCCTTGCGCCCCTGCGCCGCGGCGCGGCCGGCAATGCGTTCGACGATGAGTTCGCTCGGCACGTCGAGCTTGATCGCGACCTCGAGCGGCTGGCCGATGCGCGCGAGCAGCTGCTCCAGCGCGGCGCACTGGGCGACGTTGCGCGGATAGCCGTCGAGGATGAAGCCCGCTTTCGCATCCGGCTGCGCGAGGCGCTCCTCGAGCATCGCGAGCACGATGTCGTCGGAGACGAGCTGCCCCGCCTCCATCACCGCCTTCGCCTTGAGGCCGAGCGGCGTGCCGGCCTTGACCGCGGCGCGCAGCAGGTCGCCGGTGGACACGTGCGGAACGCCGAGCGTGGCCTTGAGGATCTCGGCCTGGGTGCCCTTGCCCGAACCGGGCGCGCCGAGTAGAACGAGTCGCATGGTGCTCCGATGGCGCCACGCGGCGCTCATGCTCACGATGGGGGACGCGACGCGCCCCTCGGCGCGCCTAGAATGCGACAACGCTAGCGGCTGGCCAGAATGGTGTCAAACCACGCCGACCGCGCCGGAACGTGGACCGAAAAGGATCGGCAATGAGCCAGGGCAAGCTGCTGTACGCGCAATCGGGCGGGGTCACCGCGGTCATCAACGCGACCGCCGCCGCGGTCATCGATACCGCGCGCCGGCGCAAGGTGCCCGTGCTCGCCGCCCGCAACGGCATCATCGGCGCGTTGCGCGAGGACCTCATCGACACGTCGAAGGAGAGCGCCGCCGCGATCAAGGCGCTGCGCCGGACGCCCGGCGGCGCCTTCGGCTCGTGCCGCTACAAGCTGAAGTCGCTCGAGCAGGATCGCGCGCGTTATGAACGTCTGATCGCGGTGCTGAAGGCGCACGACATCCGCTGGTTCCTCTACAACGGCGGCAACGACTCCGCCGACACCTCGCTGAAGATCGCGCAGGTCGGCCGCGAGCTCGGCTACCCGGTCAACGTGATCGGGGTTCCGAAGACCGTCGACAACGACCTCGCGGTGACCGATTGCTGCCCCGGCTTCGGCTCGGTCGCGAAATACACCGCGGTGTCGGTCGCCGAGGCGAGCCTCGACGTCGAGTCGATGTGTGCGTCGTCGACGAAGGTGTTCATCGTCGAGGTCATGGGGCGCCATGCGGGCTGGATCGCCGCCGCGGGTGGGCTCGCCGCGCGCAAGGCGGGCGACCCGCCCCACCTGATCCTGTTCCCCGAGGTCGCGTTCGACGAAGACGCGTTCCTCGCACGCGTGAAATCGACCGTCGAACGCGTCGGCTACTGCACCGTGGTCGCTTCGGAAGGGCTCCGGAATTCCGCCGGGCAGTTCCTCGCCGAAGCGGGCACGCGCGATGCGTTCGGCCATGCGCAGCTCGGCGGCGTCGCGCCCGTGCTCGCCCAGCTCGTCAAGCGGGCGCTCGGCTACAAGTACCACTGGGCGCTGCCGGACTACCTGCAGCGCTCGGCGCGCCATCTCGCCTCGAAGACCGATGCCGAACACGCGTGGGCGGTCGGCAAGGCCGCGGTCGAATACGCGCTCGCGGGGAAGAACGCGGTCATGCCGGTGATCGCGCGCACGTCCGACGCCCCGTATCGCTGGAAGATCGAACCCGCCCCGCTCGAGCGCGTCGCCAACCACGAGAAGAAGCTGCCGAAGAATTTCATCGCGCGCGACGGCTACGGCATCACCGCGGCCGCGCGCCGCTACCTCGAGCCGCTGATCCGCGGCGAGGATCCGCCGAACTACCTGCGCGACGGCCTGCCCGACTACGTGCGCCTGAAGAACGCGGCCGTGCGCAGGAAGCTGCCGCGGTACGACATCGCCGACTGAGCCGGGCCTCGCCGCGGGCGGCGACCGCGCGTGCGATCGGCCGCAGCCGCGTGCTGCGGCGCGCCAATGCGCGCCGCTTCGGCGCATGGCTATACTCGGGCGAGTTGCCGCGCTGTTTCCCGGGGTTTCCTATCAGTCCTGTGAGTCAAGGGAGGGTTCGATGCTGTTCCAAGAACACGGTTTGACGATCGCGCTGGCGTGCGCGGTGCTCGCAATCCTGTACGGCGGATGGTCGATTCGCTGGATCCTCGCCAAGCCCGCGGGCAACGAGCGCATGCAGGCGATCGCGGCGGCGATCCAGGAAGGCGCGCGCGCCTACCTCAACCGCCAGTACCGCACCATCGGCATGGTCGGCATCGTGCTGTTCGTCGTGATCGGTCTCGTGCCGGCGCTCGGCTGGACCACCGCGATCGGCTTCGCGCTGGGTGCGCTGCTGTCCGGCCTGACGGGCTACATCGGCATGAACATCTCCGTGCGCGCGAACGTGCGCACCGCCGAAGCCGCGCGCAGCGGCATCCCGGCCGCGCTCGCAGTCGCGTTCCGCGGCGGCGCGATCACCGGCATGCTCGTGGTCGGCCTCGCCCTGCTCGGCGTCGCGGGCTACTTCGTCACGCTCATGCACATGGGCAAGACGCAGGACCAGGCGCTGCACGCGCTGGTCGGCCTCGCGTTCGGTTCCTCGCTGATCTCGATCTTCGCGCGCCTCGGCGGCGGCATCTTCACCAAGGGCGCGGACGTCGGCGCCGACCTCGTCGGCAAGGTCGAAGCCGGCATTCCCGAAGACGACCCGCGCAACCCCGCGGTGATCGCCGACAACGTCGGCGACAACGTCGGCGACTGCGCCGGCATGGCCGCCGACCTGTTCGAGACCTACGCGGTCACCCTGATCGCGACGATGCTGCTCGGCGGCGTGATGGCTGCGCAGGCGGGGGCGAACGCGGTGCTCTACCCGCTCGTCCTCGGCGGCGTGTCGATCGTCGCGTCGATCATCGGTACGTTCTTCGTCAAGCACTCCGGCGGCAAGATCATGACCGCGCTGTACAAGGGCGTGATCGTCTCCGGTGTGCTCGCGCTGATCGCGTTCTATCCGGTCACGCAGCAGCTCATGGCGAGCAGCCAGTACGGCGCGATGAACGTGTTCGGCTGCGCGGTGATCGGCCTCGTCCTCACCGGCGCGATGGTCGTCATCACCGAGTACTACACCGCGACCGAGTACGGCCCGGTGCGGCATGTCGCGAAGGCATCGACGACGGGCCACGCGACCAACATCATCGCCGGCATCGGCATCTCGATGAAGTCGACGGCCTGGCCGGTCATCGTGGTGTGCGCGGCGATCTGGGGCGCCTACCATCTCGCCGGCCTGTACGGCATCGCGATCGCAGCGACCGCGATGCTGTCGATGACCGGCATGATCGTCGCGCTCGACGCCTACGGTCCGATCACCGACAACGCGGGCGGCATCGCCGAGATGGCCGAACTGCCGCCGGAAGTGCGCGCGGTCACCGACCCGCTCGACGCGGTCGGCAACACGACCAAGGCGGTCACCAAGGGCTACGCGATCGGCTCGGCCGGCCTCGCCGCGCTCGTGCTGTTCGCCGACTACACGCACAACCTCGGCGTCGAACACCCCGGCCAGATCTTCATGTTCGACCTGTCGAACCACCTCGTCATCATCGGCCTGCTGGTCGGCGGCCTGATCCCGTTCCTGTTCGCCGCGATGGCGATGGAAGCGGTCGGCCGCGCGGCCGGGTCGGTGGTCGAGGAAGTGCGCCGCCAGTTCCGTGAGATCAAGGGCATCATGGAAGGCACGACCAAGCCGGACTACTCGCGTGCGGTCGATCTGCTCACGAAGTCGGCGATCAAGGAAATGATGTGGCCGTCGATCCTGCCGGTGCTCGTGCCGGTCGTCGTCGCGTTCGGCTTCAAGTGGATCGCCGGCGGCACGCTCGCCGGTGCGCAGGCGCTCGGCGGCGTCCTCATCGGCACCATCGTCACCGGCCTGTTCGTCGCGATCTCGATGACGACCGGCGGCGGCGCCTGGGACAACGCGAAGAAGTACATCGAGGACGGCCACTTCGGCGGCAAGGGCTCGGACGCGCACAAGGCGGCGGTCACCGGCGACACGGTCGGCGATCCGTACAAGGATACCGCCGGCCCGGCGGTCAACCCGCTCATCAAGATCATCAACATCGTCGCGCTGCTGCTCGTGCCGCTGCTGTAACGCGAGGGCGGTGCTGCAACGGGGAGGCCGCCTGCGGGCGGCCTTTTCGTTTCTGCCGCGCGCGCGACACGCGCTTTCTTGCCGGCGATCGCACGCGCGCGACGGCGGCATCGGCCCGCAGGGCGACGTCGGACGGCCGGACCGCCTGTCAGGCAATGCCGCCATGGCCGGTCCAGAGCGCACGCGTGCGAGCAGCGATCGTTGCGGATCGCCGGGTGGACCGGCGCCGGCGCGCGGCCTTGTTCTATGATGCGGTCGAGGCAGGGGAGCGGCGCGCGCGCAGGCGCCGGCGCTCGCGGCGGACCGAAGGGGAAAGACGCATGCGTGCAGGTTGGCTGGTTCTGGCCATGGTCGTATCGGTGCCGTCGGCGGCGGCGGAGCTGTCGGGCAGCGTCGCGCTCGTGTCGGACGGACAGGCGCTGCGCAGCGAGGAAGCCGCCGACGCGGTCGTCTACTTCCGCCCCGCGAATCCGCCGAAGGTCGTGCCCGCCGCGGAACCGTACGTGATGGGCACCCAGCGCAAGCAGTTCATGCCGCGCATCCTGCCGATCACGGTCGGCAGCGAGGTGCGCTTCCCGAACCGCGATCCGATCCTCCACAACGCGTTCTCGACCTCGCCCGCGAACACGTTCGACGTCGGCGTCTACGGCCAGGGTGACGGCAAGACGGTCGCGTTCCCGCAGGCGGGCTACGTGCGCGTGTTCTGCAACGTGCACCAGTCGATGGTCGGCCACATCCTCGTGCTCGACACGCCGTACTTCACCCATCCCGACGGCGCCGGCAGGTTCGTGCTCAAGGGGCTGCCTTCCGGCGTCGGCGACCTCGTCGTCTGGCACGACCGCGCCACGCCATGGCACCAGAAACTCGCGGCCGGCGCCAAGCCGCTCGCGATCCAGCTCGATCTCACGCAAAAGCGCGTACCGCCGCACCTCAACAAGTTCGGCAAGCCGTACGGAAGGGCCAACGATGCCGGCTACTGAGAATTCCGCCGCGAAAGGCTTCACGCTGCCGCTCGCGCTGCGCTTCTTCCTCGCGACCGCACTGCTGATCGCATTCGCGCTCGGCGCGGCGGTGCTCGTGACGTACACGCAGGGCCAGCGCATCGCGACCGACGCGCTCGACAAGGCGGTCGCCACGAGCGACGCGGTGCAGCGCGAGTTCGAGCAGCATCGGCTCGAAACGCTGCAGTCGAACGCACGCCTCGTCGCGGCCGACTCCGCCTTCGCGCGCTACATCGGCAGCGCCGCCGGCGGCGGTGCGCTGCCCGGCGTCGAGGGACAGAGCGGCCCCGACCTCAGCTCGATGCGCGACCTGCTGCTCGAGCGGCAGCGCGAGTTCGGCTTCGACCTCGGCATCCTGCTCGATGGCCAGGGCAGCACGCTCGTGCGCACCGATCGCAACGAATCGGTGCAGGAGTCGCTCGCCGAGGATCCGCTCGTCGCCGCCGCGCTGCACGACGCGCCGCCGTTCGCGGGCTACTGGCGCCAGGGCGATCATCTCTACCAGGCCGCGATCATGCCGGTCGTGCAGGATCGGGACCTGCTCGGTTATCTGCTGCTCGCGCAGGGCGTCGACGACGTGCTCGCCAAGAAGGTGGCGCAGGCGAGCGGCGCGCAGGTCGCGTTCCGCATCCCCGTGGGCGGCAAGATCGCCATCGCGGCGAGCTCGCTCGACGCGGCGAACGGCGCCGAACTCGCGCCCGCGATCGCCGCGCTCGAGCCGGCGGTGCGTTCGGCGCTCGACGGCGGCCGCACGGTCGACTCGTTCCGCGTCCGTTTCGCCGGCCAGGAATGGGTCGGCCGCGCGCGGCCGATGGGAGCGACCGCCGACGGCAAGCTCGGCAGCGTGCTCGTGCTCACGTCCGCCGACCGCTTCGTGTCCGGCTATCGCGCGATCGTCAACTGGGTCGCGCTCGCAGGGCTTGCCTCGATGGCCGCGGCGCTGCTGCTCTCGCTGCTGCTGTCGCGCGGCATCCTCAGTCCGGTGCGGCGCATGGCGCAGGCAGCCGAGGAAGCCGCCGCGGGCAACTACCAGGCGCGCATCGGCAGCGGCGGCAGCGACGACCTCGGGCGCCTGTCGCAGGCGTTCGATACGCTGCTGTCCGAGCTGCGCGAGAAGAGCGACATGGAAGGCTACGTCGGCCA
Source organism: Dokdonella sp. (assembly GCA_035760865.1). GTDB lineage: Bacteria > Pseudomonadota > Gammaproteobacteria > Xanthomonadales > Rhodanobacteraceae > Dokdonella_A. Next base: position 11,023 of record DASTSE010000430.1, on the reverse strand, counting down.
CCTCGCGCGCTTCCTGCCCGAACCCGCGGCCGACGTCGTGCCGGATGCGCCGACGCGCCGGCGCGCGGCGACCGATACCGTTCCGCGGCGCGCCGCGGCGACCCTGCTCGGCGTCGAATTCCGTCACCTGCTCGCCGAGCGCGCAGATGCGACGCCGGCACAGGCGATCGGCGACCTCGACGCGTTGCAGGCGCGCCTCGACGAAGCCGCGCACGCGCACGCGGCCGAGCTGCACGTCGCCGAGGGCGCGCGCTGGTTGTTCGCGTTCGATGGCGACGATGCGCACCGGCATGCGCTCGCGTGCTGGGCGACCCTGCTCGACGCGTCGACGGCACGCCACGAACCGGCGCCGGCCGGCAGCGTCGTCGAAGGGTTCCTGCTGCACGCGGGCGACGCACTGCTCGGCATGCCGCAGGCGCAGGTGCATCGCCTGCTCTGCGACGCCGCGCCGGGCCAGCTGCTCACGCTCGGCACGTTCGGCGAAACGCTGGCCCGCGAACATGGCGCGACCGCGGTCCAGGCCGTCACCGGCGCCTACAGCGCCAAGCCGCGCGCGGCGGTGCTCGCGGACGCGTGGCGGCGTGCGCTCGACCAGCTTCCGGCCGATCGCACGGTCGCGCGCACGGAGGCTCGGCCGGCACGCACGCCGTCGCCCGGCGCGAAGACCGCGCTCGGCATCGTGCCGGGCGCCGTGCTCGGCAACCGCTATCGCATCATCTCGGTGCTCGGCGAGGGCGGCATGGGCGTCGTCTACAAGGCGAACGACCTCGAGCTCAACGACCTCGTCGCGCTCAAGATGGTCAAGCCCGGCGCGCTCACCGACGGCAGCCAGCTCGAGCGCCTCAAGGACGAGATCAAGCTCGCGCGCCGCATCACGCATCCGAACGTGCTGCGCACGTTCGACTTCGGCGAGATCGGCGGCGTGCCCTACATCTCGATGGAATACGTGCGCGGCCTCACCCTGCGATACCTGCTGCGCGACGCCAAGCGCGTGCCGTATTCGGCCGGGTTGCGCATCGCGCGCCAGCTCGCCGCGGGCCTCGGCGCCGCGCACGCGGTCGGCGTCCTGCATCGCGACATCAAGCCCGAGAACCTGATCCTCGAAGCGAACGCGAACGCCAAGCTCATGGACTTCGGCATCGCGCGACCGACCGCGCGCGTGCAGCCGGGCCATACGGAACCCGGCACCTTCCTCGGCACGCCGAACTACTGCGCGCCCGAGCAGCTCGCCGGCGGCAACGTCGACGAGCGCGCCGACATCTGGTCCTGCGGCGTGCTGATGACCGAAATGTTCTGCGGCGGCCTGCCGTTCGACGGACCCTCGACGATGGACATCTACATGGCCCAGATGCAGCGCGAGCCGACGCGACCCTCGACCCTGTGGCCGGACGTGCCGCCCGATCTCGAAAGCGTGATCCTGCGCTGCCTGAGGCGGGTGCCGGACGATCGTTACGCGTCCGCGAGCGAGCTCGCGGCCGATCTCGCACGACTGAGGGTCTGAGCATGCGCCGTCTCGCACTGCTGTGCCGTCTCGCGCTCGCCGCGGTGCCCGCGGGCGTCGCCGCGCAGGCATCCGACGATCCGCTGCTGCAGGCCGCGCCCGAGGCGCCGCCGGCCTCGACGCTGAGCTGGTCGGGCGACGCGACGTTGCGCTACGAACACACGAACGGCATACCCGGCGCTCGACCGAGCCCGACGCTCGAGCGCGTGCGCGGCCGCGTGCGGACCGGCGTCACGTGGGTCCCGCGCGAGGATCTCGAGATCGGCGGTGCGCTGAAGTTCGCGCTCGGTTCGGACGCGAACCGCGACAACCGCATCAACAACGACAACGAGCGCAGCGACGACGCCGCGCTCGACCAGTTGTTCGTGCGCTGGCACGCAGGCGAGTCGACCTCGTTGTTGTTCGGCAAGGCGCCGTTGCCGCTCGAACTGTCGCCGCTCGTGTGGGACCGCGACCTGCGACCCGCAGGCGTCAGCATCGACCACGGCATCGCGCTCGGCGATTTCAGCCGCCTGCAGCTCACGGCGGGCGCGTTCGCGAGCGAACACCTCTACGGCGACGATTCGCGCATCGGTGCGCTTCAGCTCGCATGGCGCTGGCATGAGGGCGCGCCGGGCAATGCCGCCGTGCTGCTGTCGCTGATCGATTTCGACCACATCGACCGGCTTGCGAACAATGGCCTCGGGCGCACCAACCTGCGCACCGCGACCGGTTTCGCCAGCGACTTCCGCCTGCTCGACCTGCAGCTCGTGGGCCGGCACACGTTCGGCGGCTGGCCGTTCGAAGCGCGCGTCGACCTCGTGCGCAATCTCGGCGCGGACGACGACGCCGACGGCGCACGCCTCAGCCTCGTCGCCGGCGATCGGCGTCGCGCACACGCGTGGGAGCTCGGCTTCGCGTGGCAACGCCAACAGCGCGATGCGGTACTCGCCGCGTTCAGCGAAGACGACTGGTGGTTCCACAGTTTCGCCCACGGCGCGATGCCGTGGGTCGGGTACGGCCTGACCGACCGCATCAGCCTGCGCCTCGCGGGCTTCCGCGAGCAGCGCGACGGCCTCGGCGACCATACGCGGCGCGTGCTGTTCGATCTCGAGGCGCGCTGGTAGGCGAACGCTCAGGCGGTCGCTACGCGACCGCGCAGGACACCGCCGCCGAGGCACAGCGCGGCGAGCGCAAGCACGCTCATCTGCACCGGCATCGGATCGAGCGACGCGATGAGCGCGATGCCCGCGAGCAGCACGAGCGCCGTCGCCGCCGCGAGCGGCCGCAGGCGCGACGCGGCGAGATGCCTGCCCATCCACCAGAGCAGCGTGCCGCACAGCATGAGCAGGATCGCGAAGCAGAGGCTGTAGCCGCACAGCATCGTCCACGCATCGACGCCCCAGCGCGGCAGGATCGCGTACGCGCGCATCGCGGCCATGAGTTCGCGGCGCGGACCGTCAAACGACGCGGTGTCGACGAACGCGCGGTAGTGCACGCTCGCGTGCACGCCGCTCGCGATCAGCAGCACGCTGGCGGCACTGCGCACGCCCAGACGCAACGCGGATTCGGACACGGTCGACACCTCCATCGGCTGCGCACCGATCTTCGGCAGCCGCGCGCGCGAACGCAAGCGACACAGGGCCTTCGGGGAAAAGAGGACCCCGCCGAAGCGGGGTCCGTGCATGGGTCCAACGATCGGTTCAGAGTCGGCAGAGGTCGAAATCGTCGGCGAAGACGAGCACGCTGCCGGCGTTGGTCACGCCGAATGCGGCGCTCGTTCCGCTCAGCGCGCCGCTCGTCGCGGTCAAGGTCCTGCTCGCGCTCAACGTGTAGAGCCGCTGCGTCGCATTCGCGGGGAACGAAGCGATGCCGCCTGCTCACGGTCGCCTGGGCGAGCGTGACCGATCCGCCGCACGCCGCCGTCGCGAGCGTGATCTGCGAGCTCGAGTCGGTGGCGATCACGTTGTCGAACGCGTCGACGATCGCGACCTGCACGCTGCCGAGGCGATCGCCGCGTGGCACGTCGGCCGGCTGCTGCAGGAACCTGATGTGGTCGGCCGGGTTCGCGGCGAAGCTCACGACGACCGTGCAGTTGGCAGTGATCGGTCCGGTCGTGTAACTCGTGCCCGCAAGCGATCCCACGGCGCAGCTGCCGCCGACGGACGTTACGACGTGATAGCCCGCGGCAGGCGTCACGGTGAAATTCACGGTCGCGCCGTGGTTGACCGTCTGCGGCGTCGACGGGCTGATCGTGCCGTTGCCGCCACTGACGCTCGGCGTGACCGTGTGCGTGTCGATCGCGAAACTTGCGATCACCGTGCAGTCGGCGGTCACCGCGTTCGTCGTGTACGTCGTGCCGACGAGATTGCCGCCGCAGGTGCCGGTCACGTTCGCGACGTGGAAGTTCGGCGACGGCGACAGCGTGAAGCATCAGCCTAGTACCGACGTTTAAAAGCGTTTCTTTCTATCAAGCCACACGGTAGTTCGCGGCCCCGGAATGTGACCGGGTGCTGCACACGGCCGGCCCGCACTGGACAATCGTGTTCAGCTTTGCGCAGGATGGATTTTTCGATGAATGGATCCGGTCAATGCGCCTGCTCCCGCGCTTCGCCACCCTCCCCCTGCTCCTGCTCGGCACCGGCTGCGTGATGACCCCGCCCCGACCTGCCGCGCCGACGGTCGAAGACCCCTACCTCTGGCTCGAGGACATCCACGGCGCGAAGCCGCTCGAGTGGGTCGAGCAGCGCAACGCGGAGACGATGCAGGCGTTCGCATCGACGCCGGAATTCGAGCGCACGCGCGCGCGCATCCTCGAAGTGCTCGACTCGGATGCGAAGATCCCCGCGGTCACGAAGATCGGCGACCGCTACTACAACTTCTGGAAGGACGCCGAACACCCGCGCGGCCTCTGGCGGCGCACGACGCTGGCGCAATACCGCAAGGCCAAGCCGCGCTGGGAGACGGTGATCGACCTCGACGCGCTCGCGAAGGCCGAGGACAAGCACTGGGTCTGGCACGGTGCGTACTGCCTGCGCCCCGCGAACCGGCGCTGCCTCGTCGCGCTGTCGCCGGGAGGCGGCGATGCGAACGTCGTGCGCGAGTTCGACCTCGTCGAACGCGCGTTCGTGAAGGGCGGCTTCGAACTTCCCGAAGCGAAGTCCGACGTCGCATGGATCGACAAGGACCGCATCTACGTCGCGACCGACTTCGGTCCCGGCACGATGACGAAATCGAGCTACCCGCGCATCGTCAAGGAATGGAAGCGTGGCACGCCGCTCGCCGCGGCGACGACCGTCTACGAGGGCACCGACGACGACCTTGCGATCTCCGCCGCGCGCGACCTCACCCCGGGTTTCGAACGCGACCTCGTCACGCGCACGATCGACTTCTACACGAGCGAGACGTTCCTGCGCCGCAAGGACGGCAAGCTCGTCAAGCTCGACGTGCCGGCCGACGCCACGATCGGTACGCATCGCGAGTGGCTGCTCGTGCAGTTGCGCGACGCATGGACGCTCGACGGCACGACCTATCCGCAGGGAGCGCTGCTCGCCGCGAAGTTCGACGACTTCGTCGCCAATCAGGACAAACCCGGCAAGCGCAAGCTCGTCGTGCTGTTCGAGCCGACCGCGACGACGTCGCTGTCGGCGTATTCGTGGACGCGCAACCACCTGATCCTGAACATCCTCGACGACGTCGTCAGTCGCCTCGAAGTGCTCACTCCGCGCAGCGGCGCGTGGCGGCGCGAGAAGCTCGGCGGCGCGCCGGCGCTGTCGACGATCGAAGCGCACGGCCTCGACGCCGATTCGAGCGATGCGTACTTCCTCAGCGTGAGCGGCTTCCTTGCGCCGACGACGCTCTACTACGGCGTACTCGGCAACGCGGACGCGGCGCCGGTCAAGCGCGCACCCGCGTTCTTCGACGCCAAGGGCATGGACGTGCACCAGTACTTCGCGACCTCGAAGGACGGTACGCGCGTGCCGTACTTCGTCGTCGCGCGCAAGGACCTCGCGGCGGACGGCACTACGCCGACGTTGCTGTACGGCTACGGCGGCTTCGAAGTTGCGCTGACACCCATGTACAGCGGCAGCGTCGGACGCTCGTGGCTCGAGCGCGGCGGCGCATTCGTGGTCGCGAACATCCGCGGCGGCGGCGAGTACGGTCCGCGCTGGCACGAGGCCGCGCTGAAGGCGAACCGCCCGCGCGCGTACGAGGACTTCGCCGCGGTCGCCGAGGACCTCGTCAAGCGCGGCATCACCTCGCGTCGCCACCTCGGCGCCGAGGGCGGCAGCAATGGCGGCCTGCTCATGGGCAACATGCTCACCGGCTATCCGCACCTGTTCGGCGCCATCGTCTGCGAGGTGCCGCTGCTCGACATGAAGCGCTACACCCACCTTTCCGCCGGCGCTTCGTGGATCGCCGAGTACGGCGATCCGGACAAGCCCGAGGAATGGGCGTTCATCAAGGCCTTCTCGCCGCACCAGAATCTCGCCGCAGGCAAGGACTATCCGCCCGTCCTTTTCTATACCGCGACGAGCGACGACCGCGTCGGCCCGGCGCAGGCGCGCAAGATGGCCGCGCGCATGCGCGAGTTCGGTTACACGAACGCGTGGTTCTACGAAAACACCGAAGGTGGCCACGGCGCCGCGGCGGACAACCGGCAGTCCGCGTTCATGCATGCGCTCGCCTACACCTTCCTGTGGCAACAGCTCGCACCGAAGGATACGCCGTGACCCGAGCCGACCCCGGCCGCGTCGGGGTTCGTGGCAGCGGCGGAAAGCCGCGACGCCTTCGGCTGAGGCAAGGGCGCTGGAGCTGAGGGCTGTCGTCGCCTTGCCCGGCGCTTCGCCTGCGTGAACGCCCCGCTCCGACGGCGCATGACGCCGGTTGCTGCGGCGGCGCGGCCGAAGCGCGCTTTTGCTGCACTGCGGCAGGCTTTACCGTATCCTTCGCGCCTCGCGGGCGCGGCCCGCCGCGCACCGTTCCAGGTGCGCCGATCGGAAATGCCTGAGGAGTGAGTCATGGGTTTGGAACGCGTCCCCGCCGGCGCCAGCGTGCCGGACGAGATCAACGTCATCATCGAGATTCCGAAGGACGCCGAGCCGGTCAAGTACGAGGTCGACAAGGCGTCCGGCGCGATCTTCGTCGACCGCGTGCTGTCGACGCCGATGCGTTACCCGTGCAATTACGGCTACGTGCCGCATACGCTCGGCGGCGATGGCGACCCGCTCGATGCGCTCGTGATCCTGCCCCTGCCGCTCGTGCCGGGCTCGGTCATCCGCTGCCGGCCGGTCGGCATGCTGCGCATGACCGACGAGGCCGGCGCCGACGAGAAGCTCGTGGTCGTGCCGCACGCGAAGATCTTCGCGGGCTATGGCCACATCGCCGACATCGGACAGGTGTCTGGCCACTGGCTCGAGCGCATCGGTCACTTCTTCGAGCACTACAAGGATCTCGAGAAGGGCAAGTGGGTCAAGCTCGAAGGCTGGGCCGACGCGGCTGCCGCGAAGGCCGAAATCACGGCCGGCGTCGAGCGCTACGAATCGTCGGTGCAGAAACCCGCGTTCTGAGCCGGAGCCGAAACCGGAAGGATTGAAACACGAAGGCAGAGGCAGGAAGCTTCCAAGGTTTCAACACGGAGCACACCGAGGAAGCAGAAAGAAGCTTCTCCTCCGCGTGCTTCGTGCTTCAGTCACCTGCTCGGATCCGCTGTTCTTCCTGTCGTTCGTGTTTCAGGCTCTGCTCCAGCACCCGCAGCATTCGACCAAGGAGCACTCGGAGCACACCGACAGCGCGGAAAAGGAAGCTTCTCCTCCGTGTACTCCGTGTGCTCCGTGTTTCAGTCTTCCGATCTCATCCGCTTCCTTTCGCAGCGACGACGTCAGTCGTCGCTGTCGTCGGGTTCGTCGCCGGCGTGCGATGACGCGGGGTCGACGCCGGAGGCGAGCGCGTCGGCGGCTTTCCACATCGCCAACTCGCCGCCGCGGAACTTCTGCGCATGGACCGGATCGGCGCGGAATCGGAAGCGTCGGTAGAAGCTCACGACATAGCCGTCCGGATGTTCGCGCGCCCACGACTGGAACTGCTCCAGCGTTTCGAGCGCCGGTAGCGGCTGGGTCAGTCGTCCGGCGAACTCGTACACGCCGTGGTGCCAGCCGAGGTGCGCGACCGGCTGCCCGCGCTGCTGCGCGTCGTGGATGCGCGCGGAGATCGCGTCGATGTCGTAGCGGTCGCCGGCGCCCTGGATCACCGCGAGCTTGATCACGAGCGCGACCGCGACCATCGCGGTCGCCGCCGATGCGGGCCGTGCGAAGCGCGTGCGGCCGAGCGCGAGCGCCAATCCGAGTGCGGCGATGATGCAGCCCCAGATCGGCGCGACGTCGGCCGCGAACGCGACCGGCGGCAGCGTCGGTGCGAGCCAGTGCAGCGCCGCGGTCGCCGCACCGAACAGCACGAGGAACAGGCCGAACCCGCCGACGCGCACGCGCAGGACGTCGCGCTCGAGCGCGACGGCGAGCAGCAGCGCGACGCCCGGGATCATCGGCAGCAGGTAGTGCGGCTGCTTGCCGCCGACGAGCGAGAAGGCGACGAAGGTCGGAACGACCCAGGCGATGCCGAAACGCCACGGCAACTGGGCCGCAAGCGTGCGCAGGCGCGTCGCGCCCGGGCGCGCCACGAGCGGCCACGGCAGCAGCATGAGCGGGAACACCACGACGTACCACCAGAGCGGACGGCCGTGCGCGCTCGTGCCCTTGACGCCACCGATGCGATCGAGCGTCTGGTTGAGGAAGATCGCCCGCGCATACGCCTCGCCGCCGTGCAGCGCGGCAGGGATCGCCCAGGCCAGCGCGATGAATGCGCCGAGGAGGATCGAGAGGCCGAACGCGCCGAAGTAGCGCGCGCGCCGGCCCGCGAGGCCGTCGTCGCTCCACCAGGGCGCCGCCAGCGCGACGAATGCGACGTCGAGCAGCATGACCGGCCCCTTGACGAGGATGCCGAGGCCGATCGCGCCTCCCGTGAGCAGCACGCCGCGGCGCGAGCGGGCCTGCACGAGATCGAGGATCCCGTGCATCGCGACGAGCACGCAGGTCGCCAGCGGCACGTCGAACATGATCGCGTTGGAGAACAGCGCGAAGTAGACCGCGCCGAGCAGGAACCACATCGACGCGCGCGCCGCCGACGCGGAACCGGTGAGGCGCAGGGTCAACCGCTGCATGAGCACGAGGCTCGCGAGCGAGCACAGCAGCGTCATCGCGCGTGCGGTCCACGCGTGCACGCCGGTGAGCAGCCAGCCGGCGTCGATGAGCCAGAACAGCAGCGGCGGCTTGTGCGCGTAGGTGGCGCCGTTGAGATGCGGCACGAGGTACTCGCCGCCCTGGCGCATCTCCCACGCGACCGCGAGATACCGCGTCTCGTCGATCGGCAGCGGACCGAGCAGGAAGACGATCGGCAGCAACAGCAAGGCCGCCACCGCCAGCGGATGCGTCAGCGCGGCGCGCCAGTCGGTATCGGTCGATGGGAACACGGGCCTGCGCACTTGCTGCCGGATCGGCGGAACGCGAATCTTGGCACGTCGATCGCCCTGCGCGCGACCACTTCGCCGCTCGTGCCGCGTCGGCAAGGGATGCTCCGGACAGCCCGAAGTGCCCCGAGAGCAAGAGACCGAGACACGAAGGAAGGGCCAGGAGATTCAAAGATCGAAACACGGAGCACACGGAGCACACCGAGGAAAAGCAACGTGCTCGATCGCGCCTTCTGCGTGCGCTCCGTGTTTCGGGCTTCGCATGGACTTCTTGTCCCGGCCTGCCTTTCCTTCGTGTCCTTCGTGTTTCGGTCGCTGCCGCCTTTGCTCCGCATCGGCTCGCCGCCGGTGTCGGCAGGCTCAGCCGCGCTTGAGCAGCTCGCGCAGGTCGATCACGGCCGCGTTCGCGCGCGAAATGTAGTTGGCCATCACGAGTGAGTGGTTGGCGAAGAAGCCGAACGGCGTGCCGTTGAGCACGATCGGGCTGCCGAGCGGCTTCTGCGACTCCTCGAGTTCGCGGATCACCTGTTCGAGGCTCACCGCGGCATTCTTGCTCGCGAGGATCGGCGCGAAGTCGGCGCGCACCGCCTCGAGCTGCTCCCGCAGCGCCCAGGTGTAGCCGCGCGCCTCGTAGAAGTTGTCGTCGATCTTCATCCACGGCGTCTTCACGAGGCGCGGACTCGGCGCCGGCGTCGACTGCCGCGCATGCTCGTCGCCGGCGAGATCGGTGTCGATGCGCACCTGACCCGCCGCGGCCGACAGCCGCTGCGAAAGCGAACCGAGGCGCGCCGAGACGACCTGCAGGTAGTCGGCGAGGTTGTCGGCGCGGGCGTAGAACTGCGCGTTGCTGTCGTCGCCGTCGCCGAGGCGCGTGAGGTAGGCGTCGACGCGCGCGATCGCCTTGCGGTACTGGCTCTCGGAGCTCGGCAGCAGCCAGCGGTCGTTCGGCGAGCTGAACAGCGGGTCGGCTTCCTGCAGGTCCTTGTCCTCGACCGACTGCGTCTGCGAACGGCTGAAGTCGTTGCGCAGCGCGCGTGCGAGGTCGCGCGTCGCAGTGAGCACGCCGAATTCCCAGTTCGGCACGTTGTCCATGAGCACGCCCGGCGGCAGACGGTCGTTGCTGAGGTAGCCGCCGCGCTTGTCGAGCAGGGTTTCGGCCGTCGTCATCAATGCCGCCGTCGTCACGCTGCCCGTGACGACGCGCTCGCCTTTCGCGGCGACGCGCGCCTGCGCGCTCGAAACGGGGTCGAAGTGCTCGGGTTCGTAGTCCCACCACCACATCAGCACGAGCACGAGCAGGACGCCCGCGGCGAGGAGCGCGCCGATGCCGCCGAATAGCCACGAGCGCGCGCGACCGAGCGAGGATGCGTCCACGTATTCCCCCATCGAGCCGGCCGAACGCGCCGACAGTGTCAGTCGCCGCGGGCGCCGATCGCCCGCGGCCATGGCGTCATTCTAGGCGATCGCGAGGCTACTTCTTGCCGCCTGCGTTGGCCGGTCTCGCGGGTTCCCCCTTCTGGCCGAAGTGCTCCATCAGCGTCTTCATGTCCTCGGCGTGCTCCTCCTCGTTGGCGAGGATGCCTTCGAGCAGCCGCTTGGTGGTCGTGTCGCGGTCGCCGACGTAGTTGATGATCTCGCGATAGCTGTCGATCGCGATGCGTTCGGCGACGAGGTTCTCCTCGATCATCGCAGCGAGGTCGTCGGGCACGACGAACTCGGAATGGCTGCGCCCGGATAGCCCATCCGGCGAGAAGTTCGGCGTGCCGTCGAGCTGCGTGATGCGCTCGGCGATCGCGTCGGCGTGCGCCTGCTCTTCCCCCGCGTGCTCGAGGAACTCCGCCGCGACGCTCTTCGCATTGATGCCCGAGGCGAGGTAGTAGTGCGCCTTGTAGCGCAGCACGCAGACCAGTTCGGTCGCGAGCGCCTCGTTGAGCAGCTTGAGCACCGTCGCGCGATCGAGCGTGTAGCTGTCCGTGACGGCACCGCGCTCGATGTGCTCGCGCGCGCGCTTGCGGATCGTC
>DASTSE010000429.1:0-12619 GCA_035760865.1 Dokdonella sp. | reverse complement strand
GTGCGAACGGAAGGCCGAGCTTTCGTCCAAGCCCCGCACCACGTTCATACGGTGAACGAGGAGCCGCAGCCGCAGGTCGTCTTCGCGTTCGGATTGCGGATCACGAACTGCGCGCCGGTCAGCGATTCGGCATAGTCGATCTCGGCACCGGCGAGGTACTGCAGGCTCAGCGGATCGACGAGCAGGGTCACGCCGTCCTTGTCGACCGCGAGGTCGTCCTCGGCGCGCGCTTCGTCGAACGTGAACCCGTACTGGAAGCCCGAACACCCGCCGCCGCTGATGTAGACGCGCAGCTTGAGGTCGGGATTGCCCTCCTCGGCGATGAGCTCGCGCACCTTGCCCGCGGCGGCCGTGGTGAACAGCAGCGGCGCCGGGCCGGCGTCGAGGTAACTCGGGATGGTCGTGTCGTTCATGGGATCCGCGGCGTCGATCTCGTACCGGAGATCGGAGCGCCGTGCGGGCATTTCAAGCGTGCGCCGGCTCGGCCCCGGCGTCGACGTCGTCGGCGAGGTCGGGCGAAAGCAGGCGGCGCTGCGGTTCGGCCTGGTAGAGCATCTTGCCGTTGACCTGTGCGCCGGCGGCCATTTCGAGCACCTTGTAGTGCACGTTGCCGGTGACGCGCGCGTTGCCCGCGAGTTCGAGTCGCGCGGCGGCGAAGATGTCGCCGTTGACGGTACCGTTGACGACCGCGTTCGACACCCGAACCTCGCCGTTGACGCGCCCCTTGTCGCTGAGCGTGAGTACGGCGTCGTCGCCTTCGGCCGAGATCGAACCTTCCACGACACCTTCCAGGTGCAGGCCGCCGCTGAAATGGACGTCGCCGCGAATGGTCGTACCCGCCGCGATCAGCGTGCTGATCGCCGCCATCGCACGGTCGTTGCGCTTGTCACTGCGGAACATTGTCGTCCTCCTCGCCCTTGACGGCGTCCTTCCAGGAAAACTCCTGCTCGACGCGACCGCCCTCGCCGTCGGCGCGGACGACGACTCGATTGGCGGCGAATCCAGCGGGGAGCATGATGGTACCGCCGACCTGCTGAAAATACTTGAAGCGGTACTCGATTCCGGACGCGTCCTGCCCTTGGGTCAGGGCCGGCCAGTCGAGCGTGCGCAGCTTGCCGTCCGCGACGCCCTCGACCGAGAGCGAGAGCCGCCCCTTGATGTCCTCGCCGCGCCTGAAGTTCTGGGTCAAGGTCGCGTTGAAGTTCCACGCCTGCGAGCCCGCGATCGGCGCGACGTGCAGCGCATGCACGGCGAGTCCCTCGCGCTTGCCGCCGCCGACGAGGCGGCCGTAGAAGGCGAGGTCCGCGCGCAGGCCGTCGACCTCTTCCTCGCGGTCGCGCAGGGTCTGCTGCACGTCGCCGAGCGCGGCCTTGGCGACCTGCTCGGAGCGCGCGAGCATCGCGACGCGCGCCTTCAGCGCCTCGATCTCCTTCTGCGCCTCGACGAGTTCGGCGGAGTGGTTCGTTCCCGGCGCGCGCACGACGACCGTCGCGACGAGGCCCGCGACGATCAGCAGCGATCCGAGCCACACGGCAGCCAGCAGCAGCACGGTGCGACGCTGCCGGGCCGGATCGTGCCGGCGGATGACGAGGGAGGGGATCGGGGACATGACGCCGTTCGGCCGCGCACGCTGCGCGAGGTGGACGCTTATAGACGTGCCCGCGAGCCGGGTCAAGGAACGCGGTCGCGGCCGACGCGCGCAGGCGGCGCGCTACAATCGGGACTTTGCAAGCGGGACGACGCATGCTCTGGCTCAAGGCGCTCCATATCGTCTTCGTCGTGACCTGGTTCGCCGGGCTGTTCTACCTGCCGCGACTGTTCGTCTACCACGCCGAGGCGACCGAGGCGGTCGTACGCGAGCGTCTCAAGGTGATGGAGCGACGCCTGCTCGGCATCACCCATGTCGGGGGGGCGCTCGCGCTCGTGTTCGGCACGCTCACCCTCGTCGCGTTCGCGCATGCGAGCACGGCCTACCTGCAGCAGGGCTGGCTGCACGCGAAGCTCGCGCTGGTCGTGCTGCTGATCGGATATCACGCGATGCTCGTTCGCATGGTCGGCACGTTCGCGCGCGACGGCAACCGGCGCTCGAGTCGCTGGCTGCGCGTCTTCAACGAAGTACCCGCGCTGCTGCTGGTCGCGATCGTGCTGCTGGTGGTGGTCAAGCCCGGCTGAGCAGCGCGCGCCGCTGGTATGATGTCCCCGCATCGATCGGGGGACGGCCATGACGGCGAACGACCCTGCAACGCAGTTTCCGCGCCGGCTGTGGGCGCAGCAGCTCGCGCCGCGCATCGAGCGCTTGCGCCGCCGCGGCGAGCAGTTGCGCACGTCCTGGGACCTCAACGTGCTGCGCCTGCTCGCGGACGACGCCGCACGCGTCGCCCCCGCCTGCCGCGAGCTCGGGCATGCGGCACTCGGCGACGTCCTCGACGCGGTGCATGCGACCTGCCTCGGCCTGCTCGATCCGACGCGCGCGCCCGATCGCGCGAGCCGCGGCCGCCTCGACGGCCTCATCGGGCGGCTCGACGCACCGTCCCCGCCGCCCGGCGCGATCCACGACTCGCCCGTCGTCGCGGGCGCGACGCGCGAGAACGGCTTCCCGCTGCTGGTCGCGCCGCCGCCCGACTACTGGACGCGCTTCGCCACGGCGCCCGCGCGCGCGACCGCTCCGCCGCCCGCCGCGCCGCGCGCGGGCAGCGGCGCATCGCCAGCGAGTTTCGGGCCGCGCGGAGGCAGTGCGTGTTCGCGCGACCAGCTCCTGCGCGAAGTGTCCGAATGCCTCGCACGCGACGATGCGGCGATTCGCAACGGCGGCCTGTTCCTGCTGGCCGCGTCCGAGCCGAGCGACCCGGCCACGGCAGCGGCGCGCACGGCCGAGACGCTGCGCGCGATCTGCGCGCACGTGCGCGCGGGCGATCGGGTCGCCAGCGATGGCGGCGACCGCTACCTCGTGTTCGACGGCGATCTCGGCCCGGACGCGCTCGAGGCCGAAGCCGCGCGCCTGCGCGCGGCGCTCGCGCGCGGCGGTGAATTCGACGTCGGCATCTGTCCGTTCCTGCGCGGCGCACGCAATGCGCGCGCGATGTACGACGCCGCGCGCGAGCTCGTCGCCGGGCTGCGCGCACAAGGGCTGCATGGCGTCGCCGTCGCGAGGGATCTCGACGCGACGCATGGCGGCGACCTTGCCGACGAGGTGCGCCGCGCACTCGCGGGCAACGGTTTCGAACTCGTGTTCCAGCCGATCGTATCGCTGCGCGGCGAGGACGGCGCGCAATTCCAGGCGCTGCTACGACTGCGCGACGCGGGCGGCCGATTGCATGCGGCGTCCGAGATCGTGCCGGCCGCGCGAGAGGCTGGATTGATCGACGCGGTCGACCGTTGGGTGCTCGGCCACTGCGTCGAACGCATCGCCGCGCGCGGGGCGGGCGCGATGCAGCTGTTCGTGAGCCAGTCGCTCGCGAGCCTGCGCGATCCTGGATCGATCGCCACGCTGGCCGCGTCGCTTGCGCGGCATGGCGTCGACGCCCGTTCGATCGTGATCGAGCTGCGCGCGGCCGACGCGATCGAGGCCCCCGCGGACGCGCAGCGGTGCGCCGATGCGCTGCGCGCCGTCGGCGCGCGGCTGTCGCTGTCGGGATTCGACGACGAGGTCGCCGAGGTGCACCCACTGCCGGTGCTGGCCGCCGATTTCGTCAAGCTCGCGCGACCGCCGACGCTCGACGACGAGCAGCAGCGCGACGCGTTCGTCGCGCTGCTCGATGGCCTGCACGAACGCGGCGTGCGCGTGATCGCGCCGCGCGTCGAGGACGCGCACGGCATCGGCGCGCTCGTGCGCGCGGGCGTCGACCTCATCCAGGGCAACTTCGTGCAGGCCGCCGACAGCGACCTCGCGTTCGACTTCGAGGGCGCGCGCATGTAGGGCGCGCCGCGCGCCGCCTAGCTGCCGATCTTCGTCTGCAGGTACGGGTTCTCGCCGAGCTTGGCGATGAGGCCGAGCTGGGTTTCGAGCCAGTCGATGTGCTCTTCCTCGGATTCGAGGATGTCTTCGAACAGCTCGCGGCTCACGTAATCGCCGAGCGTCTCGCAGTCGACGATCGCCGCCTTGAGGTCGGGCACCGCCTGCATCTCGAGCTGCAGGTCGCACGACAGCACTTCCTTCGGCGACTCGCCGATCAGCAGCTTGCCGAGCGCCTGCAGGTTGGGCAGGCCTTCGAGGAACAGGATGCGCTCGATCAGGCGATCGGCGTGCTTCATCTCGTCGATCGACTCTTTGTATTCGTGCTCGGCGAGCTCCTTGTAGCCCCAGTTGCGGTACATGCGCGCGTGCAGGAAATACTGATTGATCGCGGTGAGCTCGTTGAACAGCGCCTTGTTCAGATGGGCGATGACCTTCGGGTTCCCTTTCATTGCACGGTCTCCGTGACGGGCGAGGCCGCACGGACGCGCGGCGCAACAGCGCGACTATAACGCGCACGAGCGAGGATGCGACGGAACGAAAATCGCACGCATTTCGTGCATGCGTGCGGGTCGCGAGCGCGACCTCAGGCGGCCGCGGCGATCAGCGGCAGGTCGAGCGCGCGCGCGTCGTGGAAGATCTGGCTCGCGAGCGCTTCGCAGTTGCCGCAGCAGTCCGAGCAGCCGGTGCGGCGACGCAGCTCGGCGAACGTCTGCACGCCGTTCTCGGCGGCTTCGCGGATCGCACGATCGGTCACGGCATTGCAGATGCAGACGTACATGGTGGCATCCGGAATCGGGATGTCACTATTTGAATGTAAATGAGAATGATTGTCAACAGCGGGGTCGGGCGAGCTTCAGGTCCCGACCAGTTCGGCCAGCCAGCGCTGTTCGCGCAGCGTCACGCGGCAGCTGTCTTCGGCCAGGCTCACGAGATGGCGCAGCGCCTGCTCGTAGACGCGTCGCTTGAACGTGACCACGTGCGCGGCCGGATACCAGAAATCGACCCAGCGCCAGTGGTCGAATTCCGGCTTGTCGGTCGCGTCGAGCCGCACGGCCGATTCCTCGCCGACGAGGCGCAACAGGAACCAGACCTGCTTCTGGCCGATGCAGACCGGGCGGTCGTGGCGGCGCACGAGGCGCGGCGGCAAGCGGTAGCGCAGCCAGCCCGGCGTCGAACCGAGCACTTCGACATGCTGCGGCTGCAGGCCGGTTTCCTCGCCGAGCTCGCGGTACATCGCTTCGATCGGCGTCTCGTCGCTGCGCATCCCGCCCTGCGGGAACTGCCAGCCGTCGCGGCCGATGCGGCGCGCCCAGAACACGTGCCCGTGCGCGTTCAGGAGGATGATGCCGACGTTCGGTCGGTAGCCATCGGGGTCGATCATGGTTGATGGCCCGTAACGTACATGCGACCGATTCTTCCACACGCCTCGCGCACGCGGCAAGGCGAACGGAGCTCGCGACGCTTGACAGGCCGCCCCGACGCACTAGAATCGCACGCCCTTCCGCGCGTGCCGCGCACGCGCCGCCGTTGGCTATGTAGCTCAGCCGGTTAGAGCACAGCACTCATAATGCTGGGGTCGGTGGTTCGAGTCCACCCATAGCCACCACCTTCTTCTCCGTCTACGCCGCACGAGTCCGGAACGCCTCGTTCTCATGCCGGCGGGTGGGATTTCTTCGTCCCGCGATCGCCAACGAAACTCGCCGCCATTCGTCGACGCGACGGCCTCGTCCGACGCACGGTCCGAAGCTCGCGCAGCGGCGCTCCGCCATTTGATGCGGGGTCGGGCTACGCGCGCGATGACCGGTCCTGCTCGGCCTGCCTGCGGCTGAAGTGCTCCAGCAGCGCGGCGAGGGTGACGACGTCCTGGCGGTTGTGCTCGGCAACCCGCTTCAACGGGTGTGCGGATCGGCCGCGAAGGAACGCCAGCCATGCCGCCGGAGCCTCGGAGCCGGGTAGATCGTTCTCGCGCACGATGCCGAGCAGCTCGTGCTCGACGGTCTTCAGCCGGCAGTCCGACCACCGGCCCCGATACGCGCGCCGCACCGGATGCAGGAGGTCGACATGCTGGAGGACGTCGAACGGATGCGTGTGGCGGTGCATGCGGTAGCGCCCCTTGAGCAGCGGCGCGTCGTAGCTGCGACCGTTGTAGCTGACGAGGATCGCGTCGGGCGCGAGCCACGAGGCGAACAGGCGCAGCATGTCCGACTCGCCTGCGAGCGCCGACAGGTAGAGCTGGCGCACGTGCAGGCTGTCGCCGCTCCATTGCGCGAGGCCGATCATGAAGGCCCTCGTGCCGACGCCTCCGGCGAGCCCCGTCGTTTCCGTGTCGAAGCACGCGATGCGTTCGCGATGCACATGGGCCGGATCGCCGGAGCCCGGCAGCGCGAGCTCGCGAGGGCCGTCCCACGGAATCCGGTGTTCGACGAGATGCAGCCCCTTCGCGACCTCCGCGCCGACCGGTGCGACGAGCGGCTCGCGCGCCAGCGCGGCGCCGCGGCCGCGCGTACCGATCAGGCGTCGCAACGAGTCCCTGACGTCCGACGCCGGCTCGACGCCCGGACCCGGCCGGCCCGCTTGGCGCTGCAATACGCGCAACCGGTCGACGATGGTCATGCGAGGTGCTCCAGCACCTGGAGGGCGAGCGCCTTCACCGAGCGTCCGCTCGCCTCTTCGGCGGCGAGCACGGGCCCGACGCACGCGGGGCAGCCGATCGCGCAGTCGCATTCCGCGATCAGCGCATACGCATCGGCGATCAGCTGCGCGCTGCGACGGAACAGCGGCTCGCTCAGGCCGATGCCGCCCGGATAGTTGTCGTAGAGGTAGAGGGTCGGATTGAAGTCGCCCGACGGCTCCCGTCCGATTCCGGCGGCGCGTGCGTCCCGGTGGCCGGGCACGCGCGCGGTCGCGTCGCCCGATCCGACCGACCGCTGCAGATCCTGCCCCTCCGCCATGACAGCGACCACTGCGGTCGTGTGCAGCGCGTGCGCCGCGCCGAGGAATCCATCGAGCGCCGCGTCGCGCGAGGCGAACGCCGCATCGAGGACCGCCTGCGGCAGTTGCCACCACACCGCGGTGGTCTGCAGCTCCTGGTCCGGCAATACGACCGGGCCGTAACCGATGTTCTCGTGCGTGTAGAAGCGGATCTTCTTGAAGCCGGACACGCGCCGCACGACGTGGACTTCGCCGTGGTGGCACGTGCCCTGTCCCGACGTGCAGCCGTCGAAGCGTTCGAGTTCCTTGAGCCTGGTGTAGTCGATCGCGTCGGTGTAGTAGTCGACCGCGGTCTTCGTGACGAACGCCTTGCGGCCGTCCCAGTCGAGCTTTTCGACCTGGTACGGCGCGGACTGGACCATGTAGATCGCACCCTCGTAGAGGGTCAGCGCGGCCGCGGAATAGTCGACCTCGCCGATGATCGCCTGCCGACCGTTCGTACGATCGACGACGACGAAGTTGCCGTCGGCGACGGCGCGCAGGCTCACGGCCTGGGCGGGATAGCTGTCGGCGATCCAGTCCCAGCGATCGGCCTCGGCATGCACGACGTCCGCTTCGGCGAGCACCTCGAGGAAATCGGCGACGTCGCGTTCGCCGAAGCGGTCGCCGCGCGCGAACGGCAGCTCGAACGCGGCGCAGCGGATGTGATCGAGCAGGATCAGCAACTGGTCGGGGGCGATGCGCGCGGTTTCCGGCGGTGCCTGCTCGAAGAACTCCGGATGCCGGATCACGTACTGGTCGAGCGCATGGCTCGATGCGACGAGCACACCCAACGACGGCTTCTGTCGCCGGCCCGCACGCCCGAGGCGCTGCCAGGTCGCCGCGATCGAACCGGGATATCCGTTGAGGATCGCGACATCGAGCGAGCCGATGTCGACGCCGAGTTCGAGCGCGGACGTGCTGACGACGCCATCGATCGTGCCGTCGCGCAACGCACGTTCCGTCGCGCGCCGCTCGGTGGGGAGGTAACCACCGCGGTAGGCGCGGATGCGCTCCGGCTTGCGCGGGTCGGCGTCGAAGACGTCTTTGAGGTACTTCGTGAGGACCTCGACCATGAGTCGCGACTGCGCGAACACGATCGTCTTCAGGCGCGACCGGATCGCATGGCGCGCGATGCGGCTCGACTGCGACCGCGCCGACGCGCGCATGCCGAGATCCGCATTGACGACCGGCGGGTTCCACAGCACGACGTGGCGCTCTCCACGCGGTGCACCGCTTTCGGTGATCGCGATCACGTCGTCGCCGATGAGCGCTTCGGCGTGCTCGCGCGGATTGCCGATCGTCGCCGAGCACAGGATGAACTGCGGTGCGACGCCGTAGAACGCGCAGATCCGCTTGAGTCGCCGCAGCACGTTCGCGACGTGCGAGCCGAACACGCCGCGATAGGCGTGCAGCTCGTCGATGACGACGTAGCGCAGGTTTTCGAAGAACTGCGCCCACTTCGTGTGGTGGGGCAGGATCGCCTGGTGCAGCATGTCCGGGTTCGACACGACGATGTCGCCATGCACGCGTATCGCCTGGCGCGCATCCGCGGGCGTGTCGCCGTCGAACGTGTACGCGCGCAGGCCGAGGTTGCCCGCACGGTTGAGTTCGAGCATCTCGGCGACCTGGTCCTGCGCGAGCGCCTTGGTCGGAAACAGATAGAGCGACTTCGCACGATCGCGATGCGCGGCGTCCATCGCCGGCAGGTGGTAGCAGATCGACTTCCCCGATGCCGTCGGCGTCACCACGACGACATGCGCGCCCGACTGGACCGCGTCCCATGCGTCGGCCTGGTGCGAATACAGGCGCTCGATGCCGCGCGCCGCGAGCGCGCTCGCGAGGCCTGGCGCGAGGGTCGCGGGCAGCGGCCGGTAGACGCCCTCCTTCGCCGGCAACCGGAACGTGCCGGTGATGCGGTCCGCATATTTGTCCGCGAGGCGCCGAACCAGGCCATCGGCGGTACGGGTCTCGAGGTCCGCCTTCTGCGCTGCCCTGATCGCGATGTCCGACATGGTCGCCTCCCGAAAAAGGCGCCAGAAGATGAAACTGCCGTCTCAGATCCTGCGATCTCCACCCGTGCATCTGCGCGCGGTTGCCGCAAGCCGCATCCGTGCTGCTGACCCGGTCGGCGCACGATCAGCGCCGCTGCGGAACAGGTCCATCGAAACCATCTTCGAAGATTCGATCCGCAACCGGATGCACGTCCACGACACTGACTTCGTTGTCGGCAGGCCGGCCGATGACCAGGAGATTCGCGCCCGACCGGATCGACATGCGCGGTCCGCCGCCCTCGAGGCGTCCGACGATCGCAACGTCGGCGTCGATGTCGCCGTGGACGCTTCCTGGCACCACCGCGCCTGCATCGACGACGACGCCCGAGGCGGCGGTCACATCTTTTTCCGGCGCCCAAACCAGATAGCCCAGGCCGGCGACCGCAAGGATCTTCGAGCCGACCGCGTCTTCGCGTTCGGTGCCGAGCAGGGAATTGGCCGCGTCGATCGTGCCGGCGATGGGTCCCGCGCCGGACAGGTACGTAGCGGCTCCAACGGGGACGTCGTTCCGCCGCCATTGCGGACTACCCACGACGAAATCGCCTTCGGGCAAGGCGAGGAACTGGCCTGAGCCGATCCTGTCGCCGGCATGCGCGCCGACGAAGGATGTCGCGGGAGAAATCCGCCCACGTACGCCGACGTTGCCGTCGCCCCAGGTCAAGGCGCCGACCGCAGTCTCGCTGCCATCGCTCCAGTCGGGCGCCACGACGATGTAATTTCCGTTGCTCAGGACGCGTGCGCCGGATGCGCCTACGGAATCGAGAGGGCGCGAGCCCACCAACGAGTTGCTCTCGTCGACAGTCCCCACCATGCCCGTGCGCCCGTCGACGAACGTCACCGCGCCCGCTCGCGCATTCCAATATGGACTGTGGACGAGGAAGTTGCCGTTGGGCAGCGTGTCGACCGAAGTGCCCACCTCGTCGCCGGCACGCGTGCCCGCGATACCCATGCCGCTGTGCAAAACGCCCGCCGTGCCTCTATTGCCGTCCCCGAGGACCACGGCTCCGGCATCCGCCACGCCGTCCATGTCGCAATGGCTGCAATAGACCACGTAGTTGCCGTTGGCGAGCGCCGCATCGAAGGTGAGGGCGTCGCCTTCGCTGGCGCCGACGAGTGAATTCGTCGCATCCACGACGCCGATCGTTCCGCGGGCGCCGTCGCCGAACGTGACCGCGCCTGCATATGCAACAGGACCGTTGTGCCAGAACTGGCTGCTCACCGTGTAGTTGCCATTGGCGAGCGCGAGCACTCCATTGGACGAAACCTGGTCGCCGAACGCCGATCCGATCAGCGAGTTGGCGGCGCTGACCTCTCCTGCGAGACCGGCGGCGTCGCCCGCCCAGGTGGCGGCGCCCAGCAATCGGGTGTCGCCGTCGCCCCACATCGGGCTTCGCACGACATAGTTTCCATTGGCGAGTACCGCGATGCCGGCGATGCCCACCTGGTCGCCAGGATGCGACCCGACGAGCGAATTGATCGACGAAACCGACCCGTTGCAACCGCCTGCGCCTCGGCAGATGGTGGCGGCGCCGGCGTCGGCAGCGACGTCGCTGTCCCAGTGCGGGCTCGCGACGGCATAGTGACCATTCCGATTCGCACTGATGCGTTCGCCCACGGCGTCGCCGGGTCGCGCGCCGACCAGTGAGTTCGTCTCGTCGACCGCGCCGGCCCTCATCCGCGCGCCGTCCACCCAGGTGACTGCGCCGACATCGGTCGCCGAAGCGCTATCCCAGGTCGACGACGCCACGACGTAGTTGCCGTCATCGAGGCGTACCACGACCTCGCCGACGCGGTCGCCGTCGTGGGTACCGACCAGCGAGTTCGAAGGACCCACGGCACCGGCGATGCCTGTTTCGCCGTCTCCCCACGTGACCGCCCCCGCATCGGTCGTCGCGCCACTGTCCCAGTTCGGACTCGCGACGACATAGTGTCCATTGGCGAGCTCGATGACGCGTCCGACGGAGTCGCCGGCAGACGTCCCGACCAGCGAGTTTCGATCGTCGACGACGCCCGAGACGCCGGCGTCCGCGCGACCGAATGTGACGGCGCCCCTGTAGAGCGAAGAGGGCGTACCCCAGGCCGGACTCGAGACGACGAAATTTCCACTGGCGAGCACGACGACGCTCGAACCCACGTAGCTGTTCGGCGAGCTGCCGCGCAACGTGCTGATCAATCCTCCGTCCGGTCGATAGAGGTAGACCGCGCCCACATTGGGCGTCCCGTCAGGCAACGTGAACCGCGGATCGCTCACGACGATGTTGCCGTTCGGCAAGACGTAAGCGCTCGACCCGAACGCAACACTGCCCGAGGGTCCCGATATCGTCACCACCGCAAGCGTGGCCGGTCCAACCGTAGCCGACAGGGCGCAGGCGAAGAACAACGAGGCGGTTCCGAACATGGCGGGCCTCTCGATCAAGTAAGTCGGGGCGCATGCGCGTGAGAGTTCGCCCAGCCGGCGAACGTCGTGCGTGTAGCGCGTGGACGAGGAATCGGGCGGTTGCGGGACGGAAGGCCAGTTCCGATGCTTGGGGCGACGGCAGGCCGAATCGCGCATGGCGGTCGTTTCTCGGCCAGCGACCGGCATGCGCGGGATGCCCGTTCCTGGAAACGGACGAGATCCGGACCCCGTGTGCGCCACGCGGACACGCTTGCCGTCCTTCCGGCGCCTGCCCCACACTGCGCCGCGCGTGGCGACGTCGCCGCGACTCATCCAGGGGGGAGAATCCAATGGCGCGTTACCAGGACGCCCAGGGGCGTTGGCAGATCGAGAAGGTCGTGCGCGACGTCGCGATCGTCGCGGTCGTGGGCATGCTGCTGTCCGCATTCTGGCCGTTCCGCCAGGTACCGACCGGCTCGCGCGGCGTGCTGACGCAGTTCGGCGCGATTCGCGGCATCGAGAACGAGGGCCTCGCGGTCGTGATGCCGTGGCAGCGGCTCGCGCTGTTCAGCATCCGCGCCGAGCAGGCGCAGATCGACAACGCCGACGGCAGCACGAGCGACCAGCAGCCGGTCAAGGTGAGCCTGACCGTGCGCTACAGCATCATCACCGACCGTGTCGCCGAGGTGTACGAGAAGTACAGCCACGACGGCGACCTCTCCTCGTACGTGCAGACCGCGACGCAGGAAGTGTTCAAGGCGGTGACCGCGAAGTACAACGCGCCCGATCTCATCGCCAAGCGCTCGCAGGTGTCGGCCGACATCAACGCCGCGCTCAAGCAGAAGCTCGAGGTGTACGGCGCTCAGGTGATCAACATCGACATGCGCAACTTCGCGTTCTCGCCCGAGTACATGGCCGCGATCAACGAGAAGGTGACGCAGGAACAGTTGCGCCTCGCCGCGGAGAACAAGGTGAAGACGGTCGAGGCGGAACAGAAGCAGAAGGTCGCCGTCGCCGAAGCGGAAGCGAACGCGCTGAAGGCGAAGGCCGACGGCGAGGCGTACGCGACGATCAAGGCCGCGAATGCGCAGGCGGACGCGTTGCGCGTGCAGAACGATGCGCTCGCGAAGAGCAAGGAAGTGCTCGAGCTGCGCCGCATCGAGGTCGAGCGCGTCAAGGCGGAGCGCTGGGACGGCAAGCTGCCCGAGGCGATCTACGCGGGCACGCCGATCCCGTTCTTCACGCCCGCGCAGAAGGCCGAAT
>DASTSE010000428.1:0-17245 GCA_035760865.1 Dokdonella sp. | reverse complement strand
GCCGCCGCGCAAGCCCATACCAACGAGCGCGGCCTCGACACGCAGAACTTCGACCCGGCGACGCCCGCCTGCAGCGACTTTTTCCAGCATGCGAACGGCGGCTGGCTCGCGTCGAATCCGATCCCCGCCGAATACAGCCGCTGGAGCCTCGACGACGAGTTGCGCGAGCGCAACATGACCCTGCTGCGCGGCGTGCTCGATGACGCCGCCGCGCATCCGGGCGCGGCCGGCAGCACGACGCAGAAGGTCGGCGACTTCTACGCATCGGCGATCGACGAGGCCGCGGCGGAGGCGGCCGGCTTCACGCCGATCAAGCCCGAGCTCGAGCGTATCGCGGCAATGAAGGACGCCGGCGACGTCGCCGCGCTCGTGCGCCGCTGGCACGCGCAGGGCATCCCGGTGCTGTTCGAGTTCGGCCCGCAGGCCGACATGAAGGACGCGAACCGAATGATCGGCTACGCGATCCAGGGCGGCCTCGGCCTGCCCGATCGCGACTACTACACGCGCACCGACGCGAAGTCGAAGGCGCTGCTCGACCAGTACCGCGCGCACGTCGCACGCATGCTCGCGCTCGTCGGCGCGTCCGATGCGGAAAAGGAAGCGGCGTGGGTCGTCGACCTCGAGACGACGCTCGCGCGTGCCTCGCTCGATCGCGTCGCGATGCGCGATCCGCAGACCTACTACCGCATGGCGACGCTCGCGCAGGCCGATGCGCAGACGCCGCATTTCTCCTGGACGGCGTTCCACAAGGAGCTCGGCCGCCCGGACGTCGCGCGTTTCTCGCTGCCGCATCCGACGTTCTTCGCGGCGATGGACAGCGCGCTCGCGAAGACGCCGCTGCCGCACTGGCAGGCGTACCTGCGCTGGCACCTCGTCGACTTCGCCGCACCGTCGCTGAGCAAGGCGTTCGTCGACGCCGACTTCGATTTCCACGGCCGGACCCTGCGCGGCACGCAGGAACTCAAGCCGCGCTGGAAGCGCGCGATCGACGCGACCAACGACGCGCTCGGCTTCGCGGTCGGCGAAGCCTACGTCGCCAAGGTGTTTCCGCCCGAGGCGAAGCAGCGCGCGCAGACGCTCGTCAAGAACCTCTCGGTCGCATTGCGGGCGCGCCTCGCGAAGCTCGACTGGATGGGCGAGGACACCAGGAAGGCCGCCTACGCGAAGCTCGACACGCTCGTGCCGAAGGTCGGCTACCCGGACGTGTGGCGCGACTACTCCGCGCTCGAGGTCCGCCGCGGCGACTACTTCGCCAACGTGCGCGCAGCCGCGGCGTTCGAGGCGAAGCGCCTCGCGGCGAAGATCGACCGGCCGGTCGACCGCAGCGAATGGGGCATGCTGCCGCAGACGGTCAATGCGTACTACGACCCGCAGCAGAACGAGATCGTATTCCCGGCCGCGCAACTGCTTCCGCCGTATTTCGACGCGCGGATGGACGATGCGGTCAACTACGGCGGCATCGGCTCGGTGATCGGCCACGAAATGCTGCACGGCTTCGACGACCAGGGCAGCCAGTTCGACGCGCACGGAAACCTGCGCGACTGGTGGACCGGCAAGGATCGCGCGCGCTTCGTCGCGCGCACCGCGAGGCTCGTCGAGCAGTTCGACGCCTACGTGCCGATCGACGACCTGCACGTCAACGGCAAGCTCACGCTCGGCGAGAACATCGCCGACCTCGGCGGCCTCGAGGTCGCCTGGGACGCGTGGAAGCTCACCGACGACGGCAAGGCGAATGCGACGCACGACGGCCTCACCGGCGCCCAGCGCTTCTTCCTCGCCTTCGCGCAGGCGTGGCGCACGCAGCAGCGGCCCGAGGCGCTGCGCCTGCAAGTGCAGTCGAACGAACACGCGCCGGCCAAATACCGCACCAACGGCCCGGTCAGCAACATGGCCGCCTTCGCGCAGGCTTTCGCTTGCAAGAGCGGCGATCCGATGGTGCGCGATGCCGCTCGTCGCGTCGACATCTGGTGAATGCATGCCGCGGCCCCCGCCGCGGCGAAGAATGTCCTTGGAGAAACCAACCATGCGCAAACTGCTGAGCAGAACCCTCGCCACGGCGATCTTCGCCGCGCTGTCGACCGCCGCGGTCGCGGCGTCGACCGCTCCCGCGTTCGACGTCAAGGAACTCGACCCGAAGATCAGTCCGTGCGCGGACTTCAACGGCTTCGTCAACGCGAAGTGGATCGCGGCGAACCCGATCCCGGCCGATCGCACGCGCTGGGGCGCGTTCGACCAGTTGCGCGAACACAGCCTGCAGACCCAGCGCGGCATCGTCGAAGCCGCCGCACTCGGCGCGAACAAGGCCGAAGCCGGTTCGATCCAGCAGAAAATCGGTTGGCTCTACCGCTCCGGCATGGCCGAAGGCGCGATCGAGAAGGCCGGCCTCGCGCCGGTCAAGCCCGAGATCGCGAAGATCGAAACGCTGAAGACGCCCGCGGACATCGCCGCCTACATCGACGACGCGTCGTCGCGCGGCCAGAACGGCCTGTTCCAGATCTACACGGCGCCGGACTTCAAGAACTCGAAGATCCAGATCGCCTACGTGGCGCAGGGCGGCATCGGCCTGCCGACGTCCGAGTACTACACCAAGCCCGACTACGCCGAACTGCGCAGCGCGTACCAGGCCCACATCGCGAAGGTGCTCGAGCTCGCCGGCGACGCGCCGGACGCGGCGAAGAAGTCGGCCGAGCAGGTGCTCGCGTTCGAGACCCGCCTGGCCAAGGCATCGCTCGTGCCGGTCGAGCTGCGCAAGCCGGAAAACCAGTACCACTTCGTCACCCTCGCCGACGCCGACAAGGCGAGCCCCAACTTCTCGTGGACGAAATTCTTCGCCGCGCAGCACGCCGACATCAAGGACGGCTTCTCGCTGTCGCAACCGGGCTTCTTCGCCGAGGTCGACAGGATGATCGTCGACGTGCCCGCCGAGCAGTGGCGCACGTACCTGCGTTTCCACGCGATCGACTCCGCCTCGCCGTACCTGTCCAAGCCGTTCGCCGACGAGAACTTCGCGTTCTACAACAAGACGCTCAACGGCCAGAAGGAGCAGGAACCGCGCTGGAAGCGCGTGCTGTCGACCGTGAACGATTCGATGGGCATGGCGCTGGGCAAGCTGTACGTCGACAAGACGTTCCCGCCGGAGTCGAAGAAGCGTGCGCTCGAGCTCGTCGAGAACGTGAGCGCGGCGCTGAAGGCGCGCATCGAGAAGCTCGACTGGATGAGCGGGGCGACCAAGCAGAAGGCGATCGAGAAGTGGTCGACCTTCCTGCCGAAGATCGGCTATCCGGACAAGTGGCGCGACTGGTCCGGCCTCGACGTGAAGCCGGACGACTACTACGCGAACGTTCTCGCGGCGAGCAAGTTCAACTACGACTACGAGATCGCCAAGATCGGCAAGCCGACCGACCGGCTCGAGTGGGGCATGACTCCGCAGACGGTCAACGCGTACTACAACCCGACCGACAACACGATCAACTTCCCGGCCGCGATCCTGCAGCCGCCGTTCTTCGACGCCAACGCCGACGACGCGATCAACTACGGCGGCATCGGCGCGGTGATCGGCCACGAGGCGACGCACGGCTACGACGACGAAGGCAGCCAGTTCGACGCGCAGGGCAACAACACGAACTGGTGGACGAAGGAAGACCGCGAGAAGTTCGACGCCCGCACCGCGAAGCTCGTCGCCCAGTTCAACGCGTACGAGCCGCTGCCCGGCAAGCACGTCAACGGCCAGCTCACGCTCGGCGAGAACATCGCCGACCTCGGCGGCCTCAACGTCGCCTACGACGCGTTGCAGATGGCGCTCAAGCAGAACCCGGCCGAGGCTTCGAAGAAGATCGACGGCTATACGCCGGACCAGCGCTTCTTCCTCAACTTCGCCCGCGTCTGGCGCGGCAGCATCCGCCCCAAGCGCCAGGAAGTGCTGCTCAACGCCGACCCGCACGCGCCGGCCAAGTACCGCGCGATCGGTGCGCCGTCGAACATGCCCGCGTTCGCGCAGGCGTATTCGTGCAAGGCCGGCGACGCGATGGTGCGCGGCGCCGACACGCAGGTGAAGATCTGGTGATGTTCTTCTTTTTGCGACCGTCCATGGTCGCTGCCTGACGAAGCGGCGCGATGATGAATCGCGCCCAAGGGAACGAGCACCGGCGCGGCCATCCATGGCCGCACTTCTCATGGACAACCGCTTCGTCGAAGAAGCGGGTAGGACCGGGATCGGAGGATGTTTGGCCGCGTCGTATCGCGGGTGCAGGATGCCCCGAACGCGAACGTCCGCTCCGATCCCGGTTTTTCCCGTAACGAATTCTTCGCCTTCGATCCGCTAGGGTCGGGAACGCGCTACGCACCGGCGCATCGACCTGGGGGTCATCCACGATGAAGGCGTTCCATCTCGCGATTGCGGCGCTGTGCACCGCACCCGGCGTGCACGCAGCCCTGCCCGCCTACGAATCCGTCGAGCTGCAGGCACGCAGCAACCTGCTCGTCAACGACGAGGGCTGGAACCTGCCGCCGGGCTCGTCGTTCAACAGCATCAGCGCGTCGATCAACGCGAACGCGCAGGTCGCGTTCCGCGTGCAGGTCGTTCCCGATACGGGCGATCCGGGCCTGTCGCGCCCCGGTGTCTGGCTCGGCGCGCACGGCGTCGGGGGACTCGCCCATGTCGGCGACATCGACGCGTCGATCGACAACGAGGCGTGCTTGAACGACGCGGGCGACATCGCCTTCACGATCTCCGATACCGGCATCGGCAATACCCTGTACCTGTACGACGCGTCCGCCGGCAGCGCCGCCGCGGTGAACACGCTGCCCGTGATCCCGAATTCCTACCAGTCGCCGTGCGTGAACGCGAGCGGCGACATCGGATTCCAGGCGAGCTTCTCGAGCGGTCGCGCGTACGCAGCACGCCTCGGCGGCGCGACGACGATCTACGCCGGCGATGCCGCCGTTTCGCCGGGCAGTCCGTACACGTACCTCTATACGCCGTCGTTCAATGCGGCGGGCGCGATCGCTGCCAAGGTCGCGACGTCGGCCGACCAGTTCAGCGCGGTCGAGATCCGCCTGTTCGCGAGCGACGGCAGTTCGCAGCGGCTGCTCGCGAACCAGGCGACCGACGCCGAGTCGCCGTATTCGAAGTTCGACAACAGCCTCGCGCTCGCCGACGACGGCACGGTCGCGGTCGTCGCGACGCGCGCCGCCGACAACCGCCGCGTCGTGTTGCGCTGCGACGGCGTCACGACCACCGAGATCGCCGCCGTCGACCCGGGCGGCACGATCCTCGAACTCGATTCGTTCCCGCCCGCGATCAACGGCTCCGGCTGGGTCGCGTTCCGCGCCCGCGACGCGCAGGGCCAGGCGATCTACCTCGGCGACGGCGACACCCTGCTGCGCGTGGTCGGCAACGGCGACGTCGTCGAAACCGACCTCGGCATCGCCCAGCTCGGCCAGCACGACAGCTCGCCGGTATTCTCCGGCCGACCCGCGATCAACGCACGCGGCGACATCGCGTTCGTCGCCGGCGTGCATCCACAGGGAAACAACCAGGTCGAATGGGGCAGCGGCGTGTTCGTCGCGTACGCGACGCCGGCCGTCGACGACCTCGTCTTCGCCGACGGCTTCGAGTCCGCGCCGGCTCGATGAACCCGACCGCTCCGCCCGTTAGCGGGCGGAGCGCGGGACCCGCGCGATGGGATCGCACGTCGCACGCCCCTGCTGCGGCGCCGCAGAGCGACCGTCCGCAGCTGCGGCGGTCGGTCCCGTTCGGAGGGCACAGCGCCACTTCATCGCAGGGGCAGCAGCGCAAGACTATGCTTCGCACGCGGCGGCCGCGATAATCGCGTTCCGTCTCCGCCGCCCTCTCCATGGCTTTCGTTCCCGGCCAACGCTGGATCTCCAACGCCGAACCCGAACTCGGCCTCGGCACCGTCGTGCGCCTCGACGGCCGCACCGTGCAGGTGCTGTTCGCGACCGCGGGCGTGCTGCGGCACTACGCCAAGCAGGCAGCGCCGCTCGCGCGGGCGGAGTTCCGCATCGGCCAGAAGGTCAGCGGCCAGAAGCAGAGCTTCGTCGTCGAACGGATCAGCGAGGCGAGCGGCCTGCTCACCTATCACAACGGGACGCGCGCACTCGCCGAATCCGAGCTCGACGACGCACAGCCGGTATCGCGGGCCGACGAGCGCCTGCTGTCGGCACGCGTCGACGCGCCCGATCGGTTCGATTTCCGCCTCGCCGCGCTGCGCCGGCGCGCCGCCGCGATGCGTTCGCCCGCCTGGGGCCTCGCGAGCGCGCGCATCGACCTCATCGCGCACCAGCTGCGCGTCGCCGCGATCGTCGCGCAGCGTCGCCCGCCGCGCGCGCTGCTCGCCGACGAAGTCGGTCTCGGCAAGACGATCGAGGCGGGCATGGTGCTCGCGCGGCTGCTCGCGAGCGGACGCGTCGCGCGCGTGCTCGTGCTCGCGCCGCCGAGCCTCACCGCGCAGTGGTTCGTCGAGCTGCTGCGCCGGTTCAACCTACCGTTCGCGCTGTACGACGAGGAGCGCTGCGAAGCGATCGAGGTCGCCGACGGCGCGCGCAATCCGTTCGACGACGAGCAGTGCGTGATCGCCGACGTCGACTGGCTCGCGGGCACGCCAAAGCGCGCGGCGCAGGTCGTCGACGCCGACTGGGACCTCGTCGTCGTCGACGAAGCGCATCACCTCGAATGGTCGCCCGAGGCGGCGAGTCCCGCGTACGCGCTCGTCGAAAGCCTCGCTACGCGCGCGCCGGGGCTCGTGCTGCTCACGGCGACGCCGCAGCAGCTCGGCCGCAGCGGCCACTTCGCGCGCCTGCGCCTGCTCGATCCCGCGCGCTACACCGACCTCGAGAGCTTCACCGCCGAATCCGAAGGCTACGCCGGCCTCTCCGCGGTCGCGACGCGCCTGCTCGACGCGGCGCCGCTCGAGGCCGACGTGCGCGACAGGCTCGCGGCACGGTTCGCGAGCGACGAGGACATCGGGCAACTGCTCGCGCGCTACGACGACGACCGCACCGCGAACGCCCCGCTGCTGCTCGACGCGTTGATCGACCGTCACGGCACCGGCCGCGTGATGTTCCGCAACCGGCGTGCGCAGATCGGCGGTTTTCCGAAGCGCATCGCGCGCATCGACGTTCTCGACGGCGCCGAACTCGACGACCGCGCGCGCCAGCGCCTGCTCGCCGAGTTCCATGCCGACGCGCAGGCGCATCCGCCCGCGGGCGAAATCGACTACGCGAACGATCCGCGCCTGCCGTGGCTCGTCGCGCTGGTCGAGCGCCTCGCGCCGGCGAAGCTGCTGCTGATCTGCCGTTCGCAGGCGAAAGTGCTCGCGCTCGAGGATGCGCTGCGCACGCGCAGCAGCGCGAAGGTCGCGCGCTTCCACGAGGGCATGAGCATCCTGCAGCGCGACCGCAATGCGGCGTTCTTCGCCGAGGCCGACGGCGCACGCGTGCTGCTCTGTTCGGAGATCGGCTCGGAGGGGCGCAACTTCCAGTTCGCGCACCATCTCGTGCTGTGGGATCTTCCGCTCGACCCGGACCTGCTCGAACAGCGCATCGGCCGCCTCGACCGCATCGGCCAGCGCCGCGACATCGAGATCCATGCGGCGGCCTTCCACGGCACCGCGCAGCACGCGCTGCTGCGCTGGTACCACGAAGGCCTCGACGCGCTGCACGGCAGCCCGTCCGATGGGCGCGAGATCCTGCGCCGCTTCGGCGCGCGGCTGTTCGCCGAAGCGGAACGGCACGCGCTCGGCGGCGAGGACCCGGACGTCGAGATCGATGCCCTCGTCGGCGAAACCGCGGCCACGCACCGCGAGCTGTCCGAGCTCGTGCAGGCCGGACGCGATCGCCTGCTCGAACTCGCGACCGAGCGCCAGGCACGCGACCTGCCGCTCGCCGACGCGCTGCGCGAGCAGGACGCCGACACCGGCGCCGACGAGTTCGTGCTCGCGCTGTTCGAGCAGTTCGGCATCGATGCCGAGGAAACCGGGACGCGCACGGTCGTGCTCGATCCCGAGTACCTCAGCACGGACGGCTTCCCCGGCCTCAAGGACGGTCCGCAGCAGGTCACGTTCGATCGCGCGACTGCGCTCGCGCGCGAGGAACTGCCGCTGCTTCGGCTCGATCACCCGCTCGTCGTCGGCGCTCTCGACCTGCTGCTCGAAAGCGAACAGGGCAACGCGGCGATCCTCATGGACGCGGCGCTGCCGCCGCGCACGGCGCTGCTCGAATGCGTGTTCGCGCTCGAATGCGTCGCCGACCGCTCGCTCGACGTCGGCCGTTTCCTGCCGCCACTGCCGCTGCGCACCGTCGTCGACACGCGCCTCACCGCGCGCACCGACTACGTTCCGAACACGGTCAGCCTCGCGCGCGCACGCGAGCAGCCGGTCGACGCGGCGCGCTACCGCCCGCTGCTCGCCAAGCTCGTGCCGCCGATGCTCGCCGCGTGCGAGACCGAGGCGCGGCGCCTCGCCGCGACCGAAGTCGGCCATGCGCTCGCCGCCGCGCAGCGCGAGCTCGAGGCCGAGCACGCGCGCCTCGCCGCACTCGCCAAGGTCAATCCGTCCGTGCGCCCGGATGAGATCGACGCGGTCGCGCACGAGCTGGATGCGGTGCGCCAGGCGCTGTCCGGTGCATCGCCGCGCCTCGACGCGATTCGCTTCGTCTGCAGCGCCGACATCGCCGAGCGCTAGCGCCATCGGAGGGCAGGCCCCGACGGTGTCGTCCCCCACGCGTTCACACCGCTGCGAAAACTCGGTAGGCCGGCCCGCGGACGGCCGCGGCGCGACACCGAACCGGCTCAGCCGCCGCGACGCAGCCAGGGTTTGGCGACCCGCCGCACCGGCCGGGTCGTCGTCGCGGCCACCGTCGGGTCGAGCAACGCACGGCGCTTGAGATGGCGGATGGCGGCTTGCACGCTCGACTTGGACAGGCCCGTGCGCGTGGACAGATCCTGCAAGCTCATCGCGACCGACGCCGAGCCGCTCCGCTCGGCCGCGCAGGCGAGGCACAGGTAGACGAGGAAGGCCGCCGGCGTGCGATCGTGGCCGACGAGATCGGGCATGAGCACGTCGATGACGTAACCGTCGAGCGTCTGTCTCTTCATGGCGATGAATGCTATAGCAATGCTTGCTACGCAAGCCAATGCCGCTGCGGCAGAATCCGCGGCAGCGGCGTACGACGCGCCGGACGAGGAACGAAAATGATCACCCATGTGAAGTTCGTCGGCGTGCCGGTACGCGACCAGGAGCGCGCGCTCGCGTTCTACACCGAGAAGCTCGGCTTCGCGATCGCCACGGACCAGCCGATGGGACCCGGCCTGCGCTGGATCGAGTTGCGCATCGCGCACTCGACGACTCGCCTCGTGCTGTTCACGCCACCCGGCCATGAAGATCGCATCGGCACGTTCTTCAACGGCTCGCTCGCCTGCGACGACGTCGAAGCGACCTTCCGCCAGCTCGAGCGTCGCGGCGTCGAGTTCCTCGAGCCGCCGACGCGCCAGCCGTGGGGAATGTTCGCGAAGTTCAAGGATTCCGAAGGCAACACCTTCGTGCTGTCGTCGACCTGAGGCGACGTGGTCGGCGCGTCAGCGCAATCGGTTCGCCGCATCCACCGCGCCGCGCAGGATCGCCAACGGCGGCGGCGTGCAGTCCTGCGCGGGCGCGGACTGCAGCGATGCGAGGCTGCGTTCGTCCGGATGCGCATCCTGCCAGCGCACGCGGCAGGGGTCCGGCAGCGCATCCGGGACGTGCGCGCGCTCGTTCGTGATCGCGCGCGCGAGTACGGCCGCAGCGACCCAGGAGCCGCGCGCGTCGGGGTGGCCGTCCTCGAGCCACGGGCGCATGCCGCTGCGTGCGAGGAAGCGCTGCATCGCTGCGCCGACATCGGCGAAGGCGGCATCGCACTCCTTCGCCGCGCGCGCACCGCGTCTGCTCAGCGCGGCCTGCGCCTCGGCGATGCCTTGCCAGGTCCCGAACCAGATCGGCCGCGCACCCGCGTGGCGCACGAGCGCGGTCGCTTCGCACATCGCCGCGACGGAGCCGGCGCAGTCGCGATCGTCGCGCGCGCGCAGCGGATACCCGCCGCGGTCCTGCAGCACGACCGAGTCGTAATGCGTGCGCGCGAGTTCCCGCTGCAAGACGCCGCGATCGAGGTGCTCGCGCATCGTCGTGCCGGCGCCCGCGATCATCTCCACCTCGAGCCGCCCGGAGCCGACCGCGGCGAGCGCCGCGGTCATGCGCGGCAGGTCGTTGTAGTAGACGAGGCTGTTGCCGACGAACAGGACGCGCTGCGCGGCCGGCTCGACCGCTGCATTCGCGGCGACGAGCGGGCCCGCGAACAGTGCGACCAGCAGCGCGCGCGCGGCCGAAGCCACGCGCATCCTCATGCGGCCTTCGGCTGGCGCATCAGCAGCGCGAGCACCGCGGCGAGCTTGTCGCGCATCTCGCGGCGGTCGACGATGAGGTCGATCGCGCCATGGTCGAGCAGGAACTCCGATCGCTGGAAGCCTTCGGGCAGCGTCTCGCGAACGGTCTGCTCGATCACGCGCGGGCCGGCGAAGCCGATCAGCGCCTTCGGTTCGCCGACGTTGACGTCGCCGAGCATGCCGAGGCTCGCCGAGACGCCGCCCGTGGTCGGGTGCGTGAGGACCGAGATGAACGGCACGCCCGCATCGCGCATGCGCGCGAGTGCGGCCGACGTCTTCGCCATCTGCATGAGCGAGAACAGGCCTTCCTGCATGCGCGCGCCGCCGGTCGCGGCGAAGCAGACGAGCGGCATGCGCTCGGCGAGCGCGAGCTCGGCCGCGCGCGTGAACTTCTCGCCGACGACCGAACCCATCGAGCCACCCATGTAGGAAAACTCGAATGCGCAGGCCGCGAGCGGATTGCCCTTGAGGGTGCCGCGCATCGAGACGAGCGCGTCCTTCTCGCCGGTCTGCTTCTGCGCGGCGGCGATGCGGTCCTTGTACTTCTTCGAGTCTCGGAACTTCAGCGGATCGGCCGGCTCGAGCCCCGCGTCGAGCTCCTGCGTGCTGCCTGCGTCGAAGAACGCGGCGAGGCGCGCGCGCGCGCGGATCGCATGGTGGTGGCCGCACTTGGGGCACACCATGAGCGACGCCTCGAGCTCGGGCTTGTACAGCACGGCGCCGCAACCGTCGCACTTCTCCCACAGGCCCTCGGGCACCTTGCCCTTCCCCGTCGTCGAAGCGCGCGCGCGCGGGCCGACCAATTTCTGCAACCAGTTCATCGTTTGTTTCCTCGGTCGTCCTCCCTGACGACGAAGATCAGACCGGCATCCGTGCCGGACTTCGATTGACGTCGAGGGCGGTGCGGATCGGGGCGAGGAACGCGCGTGCGCGTTCGGCCGCCTCGTGCGCATCCGCCGCACCGGCGAGCCGCTCGACCAGCGCGCTGCCGATCACGACCGCATCGGCGAACTCGCCGATCGCCGCGGCCGACGCCGCGTCGCGCACGCCGAAGCCGACCGCGACGGGCGTGCTCGCCTGGCGCCGGATCGCCGCGACGCGTTCGCGCACGTCGCCGGTACTGAGCCGATCCGCGCCCGTGATGCCCGCGAAGGACACGTAGTATAGGAAACCGCTCGCCGCGGCGCAGACGTCGGCCAGCCGCGCGTCGGTGGTCGTCGGCGCCGCGAGCAGGATCTGGGTCAGGCCCGCTTCGCGCAAGGGCGCGGCCGCGGCGAATTCCTCGACCGGGCAGTCGACGAGCAACACGCCGTCGACGCCCGCCGCGGCCGCCTCCGCACCGAAGCGTGCGGCGCCGTGGATCTCGACCGGATTGAGATAACCCATGAGCACGACCGGCGTCGTGGCGTCGCGCGCGCGGAACTCGCGCACGTGCTCCAGGATGCGTGCGATGCCCATGCCCTTCGCGAGCGCGCGTTCGCTCGCGTGCTGGATCACCGGCCCATCCGCCCTCGGATCCGAGAACGGCACGCCCAATTCGATGAGGTCGGCGCCCGCCTCGGCCAGCGCGTGCATGACCGGCACGACCGCCTCGACCGACGGATCGCCCGCGGTGAAGAACGGGATGAGCCCCGTGCGCCCGCGCGCGGCGAGGTCGGCGAACCGTCGCTCGATGCGCGTCACAGCGAAAGCCCCTCGCGCGCCGCGATCGTATGCACGTCCTTGTCGCCACGACCGGACAGGTTGCAAAGCACGAGGCGGTCGCGCGGGAGCTCGCGCGCGAGCTTGATCGCCTGCGCGACGGCATGGCTCGATTCGAGCGCGGCGAGGATGCCTTCGCTGCGCGCGAGCTGGTGGAACGCGGCGAGCGCCTCGTCGTCGGTGATGCCGACGTACTCGGCGCGTCCGCTGTCCTTGAGGAACGCGTGTTCGGGCCCGACGCCCGGGTAGTCGAGGCCGGCCGAGACCGAGTGCGTCTCGGTGATCTGGCCGTCGTCGTCGCAGAGTACGTAGGTCCGGTTGCCATGCAGCACGCCCGGGCGACCCGCCGCGAGCGACGCCGCGTGGTGCCCGCTCGCAATGCCTTCGCCCGCGGCCTCGGCGCCGACGATGCGCACGTCGCCGTCGTTGAGGAAGGCGTGGAACAGGCCGATCGCGTTCGAACCGCCGCCGACGCAGGCGGTGATCACGTCGGGCAGGCGACCGTACTGCTCGAGCATCTGCGCGCGTGCCTCGCGGCCGACGACGGCGTTGAAGTCGCGCACCATCTGAGGATACGGATGCGGCCCCGCGACGGTGCCGATGATGTAGAACGTGTCGGCGACGTTGGTGACCCAGTCGCGCATCGCCTCGTTGAGCGCGTCCTTGAGCGTCTTCGATCCGGACGTGACCGGCACGACCTCGGCGCCGAGCAGTTTCATGCGATAGACGTTGATCTTCTGTCGCTCGATGTCGGTCGCGCCCATGTAGACGACGCAGTCGAGGCCGAATCGCGCGCACACGGTCGCCGTGGCGACGCCGTGCTGGCCCGCGCCGGTCTCGGCGATGATGCGGCGCTTGCCCATGTGGCGCGCGACGAGCGCCTGGCCGATCGTGTTGTTGATCTTGTGCGCGCCGGTGTGGTTGAGGTCCTCGCGCTTGAGCAGGATCTGCGCGCCGCCGACCTGCCTCGACAGGCGCTCGGCGTGGTAGATCGGCGAGGGCCGGCCGACGTAGTACTTGAGGTCGCGCTCGAGCTCGGCGACGAATGCCGGATCCGTGCGCAGCCGGCGATAGGCCGCGTCCAGTTCGGCCAGCGGCGCGATCAGCGTTTCCGCGACGTACGAGCCGCCGTAGTCGCCGAAGCGGCCGCGTGCGTCGGGATAGAGCGAATAGTCCTCGATGCGTTCCATCTGGTTCTCACTTGCCGATGCCCGCGTCCGCCGTGCGCACCGCTTCGACGAAGCGGCGCATGCGCGCGGGGTCCTTGATGCCGGGGGCGGTCTCGATGCCGCTCGACACGTCGACCGCATAGGGTCGCACGAGTGCGATCGCCTGCGCCACATTGTCCGCGTTCAATCCTCCGGCGAGGATCGTCGAGCGGCCGAGGCGCGGCGCGCGCTTCCAGTCGAAGGTCTCCCCGCTGCCGCCGAGCGCGCCGAGCGCATGGCTGTCGAGCAGGAAGCCGCTCGCCGCCGGATGCAGGCTCACGTACGCGACCGCATCGCCGACCGACGCCATCGGCACCGCCTTGATGTACGGTCGCGAGAAGCTCGCGGCGAACGAGCCGGGTTCGGCGCCGTGGAATTGCAGCAGGTCGGGCTGCACGCCGGCAATGACTTCCTCGATCCAGCCGGGATCGTCGTCCATGAACAGCGCGACCGCGGCCGTGAACGGCGGCAGCTGGCGACGGATCTCGCGTGCCTGCGTGATGCCGATGAAGCGCTGGCTGCGCCGCGTGAAGACGAGACCGATCGCGTCGACGCCGAGGTCGACCGCAAGCCGCGCATCCTGCGGACGCGTGATGCCACAGAACTTGATGCGCGTGCTCACAGCGTCACCTCGGGCGGGAGATTCCATTCGACGGGATAGCGCGGCGCGAGGAACGTGAGTCCCGACGCCGGTGCGGTCGGTCCCGCGACGCGGCGATCGCGCCCGTGCAGGAGTTCGGCCAGCCACGCCTGCGTGCGCTCGCCGCGGCCGATCGGCAGCAGCGCGCCGACGATGTTGCGCACCATGTGGTGCAGGATCGCGTTCGCCTGGATCTCGATCGCGACTTCGTCGCCGCACCGAGCGACGTCGATCGCGTGCACGCAGCGCATCGGCGAGTTCGCCTGGCACGCGACGGTGCGGAACGCACTGAAATCGTGTTCGCCGACGAGCACCTGCGCTGCGCGATGCATCGCTTCGACGTCGAGCGGAACGCGCTCCCAGGTCACGAAGCGCGCCGCGAGCGCGGCGCGCACGGGACGGTTGAGGATCGTGTAGCGATAGCGCCGTGCGCGCGCGCCGAAGCGCGCATGGAATCCATCGGCGACCGGCCGCGCCCACAGCACCGCGACGTCGCGAGCGAGGCGCGAGTTCGCGCCGAGTACCCACGCGCGCGCGCTGCGCGTCGCATCGCTGTCGAAATGCACGACCTGGCAACGCGCGTGCACGCCGGCATCGGTGCGCCCGGCACAGGTGACCTCGACCGGATGCGCGGCGACGAACGCGAGCGCAGCCTCGATCTCGGCCTGCACGCTGCGCTCGTGCGAGAGGCGCTGCCAGCCGGAAAAGTCGGTGCCGTCGTATTCGATGCCGAGTGCAAGGCGCATGGATCGGGAATCGGGAATCGGGAATCGGGAATCGGGAATCGGGAATCGTAAGCGATGCGCTGTCGACGCGGACATGAAAAAGGGAGTCGGCATCGCCGACTCCCTTCCTTGCAGCGTGATTGGCGCCGACTCGACCGGCCGCGCCCGCGCAGTCGCGACGCGACGCGGCTTGCCGCCCGGCGGACTAGCGCAGCTCCGAGATCAGGCGATGCGCCTCCGCCTTCTGCACGTCGTTGCCTTCGGCGACGACCTCCTCGAGCATCGAGCGCGCGCCGTCGGGGTCGCCCATGTCCATGTAGGCCTTGGCGAGATCGAGCTTGGTGCCGACCGCATCCTCGCCTGCGAAGAAATCGTCGTCCAGGCTGGCTTCCTTCATCGCGGGTGCGGGCTCCTTCGCAGCAGGCATGGCCGGGGCGGGCGTCGCCCTCGCCACCGGGGCTTCCAGCGGCGGCAGGTCGTCGAACGTGAACGCGTCGGCGGCCGGTGGCGGCGGCGTGTGCGTCGGAGCCGGAGCCGGCGTCGGAACCGGCGCCTCGGCCAGCCCGAAGCCATAGTCGTCCATGTCCGCGTGGGCGCCCATCGCCGGTTGCGGCGTGGCCGGCACGTGCGCGTGATCGAAGCCGAAGTCGTCCGTGTCGAGCACCGGCCGTTCCGCCGTGTCGGCGAAGGCGGCGCCCGCATCATAGGCGTCGGCGGGTGCGAACAGCGGGTTGTGCGGCGCGAGTTCCTGCCCCATCGCCTGCGCTTCCTGCCATTCGGGCTGGCTCGGATCGGTCACGTAGGCGTGCATCTGCGCCGCGGTGTCCTCGAACTTCGCGACATCGCGTTCGGCGTAGTAGAGGCTCAGCAATTCCAGATAGAGGCCGACGTTGCCCGGCTCCCGTGCGATCTGCTCGCGCAGCGCAGCCGCCTCGGCTTCCATGACGTCACTGGTCGCTCCACCACCGACCGGCGATTCGCCGAATGCGTCGGCGATCGACGGCCGCGTGCCGCCGGCTGCCGCCGGCGCCGCGTTGCGCTTGCGCATGCCGAACAGGCCGAGCAGGACGAGCAGGACGCCCCCACCGAGCGCGGCGGGCTTCACCCACGGCGCGTCGTACCAGGCAGGCTGCGGCGCAGGTGCAGGTGCCGGCTTCTTCACGGTCGTCGCCGGCGAGGGCTTGGCCGCGGTTCCGCTCGTCACCTGGGTCGGCGGGGTCGCCGGCAACGGCGTCACGGTCGCGCCCGTCGACGTGCTCGAAGCCGACGGCGAGGTCGTGGCCGGGGGCGTGGTGGTCGTCGCTTCGGTCGACGGCGACGGCGTGGCAGTCGGCGACGGCGTTGCCGACGGGCCCGTCGCGGACATGCCCGGAGTCGTCGCCGGCGCGGTCGTGCCGCTCGCCGGGGACGTCGCGGCCGGTGCCGTGGCGGTCGTCGTCGAGCCCGGCGCTGGAGGCGTCGCGGTCGGCGGCGCGGTCGCGGGCGATGCGGCCTTGGTCGCTTCGCTCGCGGGCGTGGTCGCCT
Source organism: Dokdonella sp. (assembly GCA_035760865.1). Classification (GTDB taxonomy): domain Bacteria; phylum Pseudomonadota; class Gammaproteobacteria; order Xanthomonadales; family Rhodanobacteraceae; genus Dokdonella_A. Next base: position 1,012 of record DASTSE010000428.1, on the reverse strand, counting down.
TGCCGGCATCGCCCCAGATGTCCTTCTTGTCGATCGCGGTTTCCTTCGCGGTCGTCGCCGGCGGCGTCGCGGCCGCGACCGGCGGCGGTGGCGTCGCGGTGGCGGCCGTCGCCGGCTTGCCGGCTGCCTTGGCGGCCGCGTCGGCCTTCGCCTGCAGTTCCTTGAGCTTCTGCTGCAGGTCGGCGATCTCGGAATCCTTGAGGCTGATCAGGCGATCGTTCTTGCCCTTGAGATCCTCGAGTTCCTTCACGCGCGACTTCAGCTCGGACGCTTCCTGCTCGCGTGCGGTCAGCGCCTCCTTCGTCCGCGCGAGTTCGCGCTTGGCTTCCGCCGCGGCGGCCGAACCACTGCCCGTACCGGGCTGGTCCGCCATCGCCAGGCTGCCCTTGCCCGACTTCGGCGGCACGAGCTCGAGGCGTTCGCTCGGGCTCTTCGCTTCCGTGCCGGCGGTAGCCGCCTTCGCGGGCTTGGATTCCTTCGGCTCCTTCGGTGCCGCCACGGCCGGCGCTTCGGTCGTCGAGGCGACGCGCGTCGGCGTCGCGCGGCCACCACGCCAGTCCTCGAACTGCGCTCGCACCTGGGCCGCGGCTTCGCTCGCGGAACCGATCGCCTTCGCCTCGTCGGCGCTCGGAATGCGCAGGATCGCGCCGCGCTTGAGCGCGTTGATGTTGTCCTTGTCGAACGCGTTCGGATTGTTCTTGAGGAGCGCGAGCATCATCTGGTCGAGGTTCGCACTGCTGCCATCGGGGCGCGCCGCGCGCGCGATGCCGGACAGCGTTTCGCCTTCCTTGACCGGCCCGTATTCGCCCTCGAGCACCTTGCGCGGCTCGCCCGCGGGTGACACCGGCCGCTCGCGCGCCGGCGCGGGCGCGGCGGGTTTTTCCGCCGCGACGACCTTCTCGGGGTCGCGCCGCGGCGCCGCGGGTTTGCTCACCGGCGCTGCGGGTGACGCGGCGACGGCGGCCGGCGCGCTGCGCGCGGGCGCGGTCACGGGCGGGTCGAGCAACACGGT
>DASTSE010000427.1:0-9590 GCA_035760865.1 Dokdonella sp. | reverse complement strand
ACCGGCGGCGGCAAGATGGACATTGTCAGCCTCTTGCCGACGGCGGGCCTCCCACGGCCAACGTCAGGCCCGGCCGCGCGATCGGCGCCTAAATCGACAAGCCCGCGTCGCCCTCCACGACCACCTGCCGCATCTGCGGCTTCTCGCCCGCTTTCCACAACGCGACCTCGTGGCGAACGCGATAACGCAGCGGCCCGCCATCCGGGCTCGTGCTGCGCTCGATCGGGCGCGGGATGCAGACGAACTCGGTGACCATCGTGTGGGCGTCGACGCGCACGGTGGCGTAGCCGTGGCCGCCCATGTCGACGAAGGACAGGTGCGGGGCGAGATCGGGGTTGCGCAGCGCGTGCGCCTTCTGCAGGTCGCCGCTGTTCGCGAACTCGAGCGCCGAGCGCACGCCATGATGCATGAGCAGGTTGACCGTGGCCTGCGGCGGTCCGCCGCCGGGGTTGGCGACGTACAGCGGACGCAGCGGGTTGTCGGGTTTGAGGTTGTGCTCGTTCGCTTCGGCCATGCCGGGCGAACACAGCGAGCCGCCGACGAAGGTGACGCCGACGGGCTCGAACGTTGCGGGCGGCAACGCTTTCGCCGCGTAGCCGGCCCAGAAGCTGTGGCGATCGCCGGCGACGATCGCGAAACCGGTGATGCCCGCGTCGCGCACGGCGTCGAAGATTTCGGCGCGCTCGTGGTACGTGCTGCCCCAGTCGCCGGTGGCCATGAGGCCGTAGCCGGCGCCCTTCCACGTTCCGAGCGCGGCGGGGAGGTTCTGCGGATCGACGCGCCAGTCGGGCGTGCCGAGCGAGTTACCCCAGATCTTCCAAGTCGCTTTCGCGCTGCGGAGGCGCTCGAGGAACCAAGCCTTCTGCTTCGCGCCGAGGATCGTCTGCGGCGCTTCGTTCGCGCGGTAGTTGGCGACGCTCGTGTCGCCGAAGCTGAGCTTCGCCGGCGGATGGCCGTTGGCGTAGGCGCGGCCGGCGTCGAGCTGCGCCCACAGTTCCTCGGGAACGAAGCCGAGCGTGTCGTTCTCGAACAGCGGATTGATCTCGTCGTGGCTACCGGGGTCGCGCGAGCGGAAGCTGTGCTGGTCGGTGACGATGAGGTCGATGTGCCGTCCCCAGCGCAACGCGCGATAGGCGATGAGGCTGTCGATCGCGGCGAGGTTGTTGGGTTCGGTACCGAGGCCGTCGTCGTCGAAGTCCTTGACGAGCGTGTCGACGACGTGCGGCGCATCGAACGTGTCGAGCGAAGCGCCGGGCGGCCGCACACGTGCGGGCTGGTATTCGAACCAGGCCTGGTTCGCCGCGACCTTCAACGTCTGCGCAGGCACCCAGCCTTCAGTGCCCGGAAATTCCTGGATCGACTGCCAGCCCTGCCAGGAGAATTCGTGGTTGTCCCACATGGCCACGAACGGCCAGCGCGCGCGCGCATCCTGCAGGTCCGGGTCCTGCAGGTAGGCGTGGTAGGCGACGCGGTAATCCTCGAGCGAATCCGGGACCCAGAAGCGATTCTTCGCGACGGGTTTGCCTTTCGGGTACTTGATCGGGAACGTGATGCGGCGGTCGTAGCGATGACCGTCCTTGACCTGGTCCGGGTACTGCACGACTTCGTAGATGAAGTCGCCGAGGTGCAGCACGAAACCGATGCGTTCCTCGGGCGCGGCGCGCTCGTCTTCCCAGATCATGCGTCGATAGCCGTTGAGGTAGCCCTCGCAGATGTCCTGGCAACTGACGAACGCGAAGCGCGACGGTCGCGGATCGTCGGGGCTCGGCGCGGTCAACGTGCGGCCGATGCGGCTGCCGTTGCCGTCCTCGTCGACGAACCGGTACCAGTATTCGCGCGCGGGCAGCAGGTGGCCGACGAGCACGCGGCAGGTCCAGTCGGACGCAGCCTGCACGCGCGCGGTCGTCTTTGCGACCACGCGCGTGAACGCGGGATCGTCCGCGATCTCCACGTGCAGGGTCGCGCTGTCGCGTCCATCGTCGTACGGACGCCGCGTCCACAGCAATACGCTGCTGTCGTCGGGATCGCCGGAGGCCACGCCTTGCGGATAGAGATCGCGGCGCTCGCGCCAGCCGCTCGACGACGGACGCACGGGCGTGCAGCCCCAGGCGAGCGACGCGCCGAGCGCGACGGAGAGCCTCAGGAATTGCCGACGGCTCACGGTGGCCATGTCGTCCCCTGCAGCCGATCGCGGTGATCGATGCGCAGAAAGCTAGACCCGAATCGCGGGTGGCGGAGCGTGCCGAAAGTACCGTTGGGCGATCCGCGCACGCAGTTCGATGATGAATGCGCGCCGCGCGTTCGTGAGCGACCGCGCACGTTTGCGCGACGCGGCTTGAACGTCCGGGCGCAACGCCACTAGCCTGCCTCGGCAACGACGTCGGAGGTGAACGTGCATCAGGATCAAGCCCAAGCGCTATGGCAGCTCGAAGAGCAGTTCTGGACCGGCCCTGCGGACTTCTACGAGGCCCACCTCGCACCCGAAGCGCTCATGGTGCTTCCGCCGCCGGCCGGTGTCCTCGACCGCGCTGCGACGATCGAGTCCATCCGCACCGGCGCGCGCTGGCGGCACGTTGCGTTCGAGCAGCAGCGCATCGCGGCCTCTGGCGCGTCGACGGTGGTCCTCGCGTACGTGGCACGCGCCGACCGCGGGCCGCCGGATACGACGTACGCGGCGCAATGCAGTTCGACCTATGCGCGCAGCGACGGTGCGTGGTTGCTCGTGATGCATCATCAAACGCCCGCTGCACGCTGACGACGTCGGGGCATAGGCGAGGAGATCGACATGCCTTCGCGCGAGACTGCGGACGCGTTGCTGACGCCAGGCGCGGATGACCCGGTTTCGCGACCCGGAGGATTTTTCCTCGTCCGCGTGTTCCGGGTGCCGCTGCTGTTGCATTGGTCGGTTCCGGCCGGCGCCGTTCTTCCGTCGCTGATCGTCGGCTTCAGCCGCTGCAATCCCTGAGCCTGTGCGTCGGTTTCGTGCTCCTGGTGCTGGTTCACGAAGCGGGTCACGCCATTGCGGCATGGAGCACCGGGTTGAACGTGAGGGCGATCGTCGTCGCGGGCTTCGGCGGCCTGTGCTTCACGGAAAGCCAGCCTTCGAGCCGGCCCAGGGCGCTGGCACTCTACAGCGGCGGCCTCATCGCGCAGATCCTGTTGTTCGCGGGCACGTTGGTGCTCGTGAGCGCGTTCGGCAACCCGCCCAATGTCTTCCTGAGCTCGCTTGCGCTCATGTTCACGCTCATCAACGCGATCATGTTCATCGGCAACGCCGTGCCGACGCGCGTCGGATCCGGCCTGGTCACGGATGGCTATTTGATCTGGAGGGTGCTGAGAGGCGATCGCCTCGACGGTGCGTGACGATTCCACCACACGCGGGCAGCGGCGGCGTGCGCGGCGGATTCGCCGCTGCTCGCGAGTCGTTCTTGAACTAGTGCGACTTGCGCTCTACCGTCGGGAACACGCTGCACGGCAACGCCTCTTGTATTTCGGACCCGCGGTCGCACGATCGAGCTGAAACGACGGGACATTGCAGCCAGACGCGAGGCAGCGCGCTCGGCATCGCGGCCGCGACACGGATTCGCGTGCGCTTTCCGGAATCACCCTGCAAAAGCCATGCCCGGCGCGGCAAGGCGCAACGCGCCTGCCCGGCGATGGGGAGCTTCAACACCAGGAGTTGTCCGCGCCGAACGACCTGCTGGCCTTCGCATGTCCATCCCACATCCCCGGCACCTCCGCCATTGATCTCCACCTTCGTGACCGTGAGCGGTTTCGTCATGTCATTGGCGACGGCGAAATACAGGCGCGCGTCTTCGCATGCTTCGGCCGCGCTGCGGCCGCCCCCCGCGCTCGCCGCCGCGTCGCTGGCGATGTTGTTCTTGCTGCCATCGTTGGTCGCGGCGATCGGCTCGCGCCGCGCCTGGTCCGGCGTCTGGTAGTACCACGCGCCTTGCAGCGATGCGCAGGACGCACTAAGCAGCATTGGGACGACGCCGAGACGGGAAATGAACTTCAATGTGATCATGATCCGCTCCCTCTGACTGTCTGCCGTGGAGAAATGCGATCGACCGTGCCGTCGAGCTTTTCGATGGCGTCCCGGATTTGCCGCAAGCCTTCGTTGAGCTCCGTCTCGTTGCCGTTCGACGCCTCGATCGCCCTGGCGATGGACTCGAGGACCGGCATCAGCTGACCACGCAACATGACGGCGGCCGCTTTCAGGTCCTTCGACGCATCCCGCAGGTCGACGACAACGCCGCTTCCCGCATCGATTAGCTGCTGGATCTTCGTCATCAATGCCGGATCGATCAGAGTTCCGTTCACGTCGATCTTGACCTTGATCGCGGACAACTGAGCAGCGAGCGTCTTCGCGAGTGCCTCGCGTGTCGCGAGGTCTTGCGGGTCGGTCGACTGCAGGAACGCGCCTACGCTCGTGGCGACGTCGCGCGCATCGATGGTCACCGGCAGTGGACGGTCGTCGCGCTTCAGGCTGACCTCGGCGGGCGCCAGTTTCACGGTCGCATCGCTCAGTGTGACGTGCGCGTCCTTGAGCGCGACGGTTCCCGTGACGGTGACGGCGGCGGTGATCGACGCGACCATGGCCGCCTGGCCGAGCGGACCCAGCGACGTCAGCGCGCCGAGCAGCCCACTGGACGCGGATTCCGATGACGGCGGCGTCGGCGCCCACTTCGGCAGCCGCGCATCGCGCAGCGTGGCGTCGCCCGTCGTGGATACGGACGGCATCGACTTGAACGGCACCGCGCGCGGCCAGCCACGCCCCGCACCGGCGAAGGCCTGGATGACGCTGTGCAGGCCCAGCTCGCGATACGACTCGAACTGCGCTTCGTCGAAGAACTGGTCGCTCGTCGGTTGCTGCGGGAACACGCGGCCGTCGCTGCGCGTGGTTTCGGCGTAGTGGCGCACGTCGACCGGCTCGTCGCCGCTGAGCACGGGCTTGATGTAGATGATCCGACCGTCCTCCCATCCCTCGCCGAGTGCGGAGTATCCGATTGAGCCCGTGCAGTGGTGGCAACCAGTGGCGCGCGCGCGTTCGGGCGTGAGCAGGCCGTCGGCGAACGTGATCGGGACGCCCAGGTCGACACGGATCTTGCGTACCGCGTCTTCGAGATCCTCGTATTGGTAATCCGGATCGCAGGCCGCGTCGACGACGAGGATCGTGCGGCAGCGACGGCGCACCATTTCGTAGAGGCCGAGATTCTCGAAGTGACCGCCGTCGGACAGGTAGACGAAATCATTGTCCTCACTGACCTTGGAAAACATTTCCGACAGGACCGGGCCGATGCCGAACAGCGGCTCCTTTCGCCAGGCGTTCGGCCGTGCGGGATTGGGCATCCACCAACCGAGGCGCACGTTGAAGAACGCCATCAGCAAGGTGACGAGCGGCGAGGAGTGGTAGCCCATGGCCGGCGACGCGGCCGCGCCGGAGATTGCCATCGCGCGGCCAGCCGAAAGGCCGGCGTCTCCCCGGCTGGCGTAGCGCGCGGTCGGCACGCATTGGAGCGTCTTGCTGCCGCAGTAGAACGGCGTCATGAAGAACGACTCCGCCTTCCGCTCCTGCCATTCGAGGCGATCACCGGACGGCTGCACCAGGTTCAGTGCCGTGTTGACGAGCGGCAGCAGGCGGATGCCCCGGCCGTCCGCGACGCGAGCGAGGTCTTTCAGCGGCACGTTGTCGTACATGTCGAAGCCGGTGAATGGATGCGGATGCTGCGCGTCCGGCGGCTGCGATGCGCCAAGGTATGCGCGCGTGAGGCGGTTTCCGTAGAACGCGTTGAGCGAAAACGCGTTCGCGCCGAACAGGTACGACGCGCCAATGGCGAACGCGACGAGCGCCAGCGCGAGCAGTAGCAGGTTGTCTGCCCGGTCCTGCAGCGATTGCTCGTGGCGGATGAGCCAGCCGAGCGCGAAATTCGCTGCGGCCAGTTGTTGGAAGATCGCGACTTCGTCGACGAGGTTCGCGCGTGTATCCACCCGGGTTGGGGAGCTCGACGACGCGCGCGAGGACCAGGACACCGACGGCGAAACAGCGGTGGACGCTTGCGTGTCTGCGCCCGCGCTGATGTCGGCAAGGTTCTTCGCGGGCGTGTCCAGCGTGTTGCAGGCGGCGGGCAGCGGCTGCGCGGGGCACGTGTCCGCGCACATCGTGGCCACCTGCGTGCAGTAGAGCGCGGGTTTCGATGCGGCGAGGCCGGTGAGTACGCTGCAGGCTTCGCGCTTCTGCAGCGCGGACAGGCCGTTTGGCGGCGGCGCGGGCGCATGCTTCGCTTTGCTCGGCGCAGCGGTCGCTGCGGTGCATCCAGCGGATTGAACCGCCGCCGCGTCGAGCTGGAACCACTCGTTCGTGGCGAATAGGCCGAGGGCCAGGCTGAGCGCGACCGCGATCACCAGGACCGATGCGCCGGCCGCAACTTCCATCGTGCGCAGGCCGAGCGCGCGTCCGACGCCGAGCGCCTTCTCCTTGACGTCGGAGCCATGCTTGCTCCAGAAGCCGAACACCGTCGTGAGGATGGCGAGCGCGATGCTGCCCACGCCGGCGACGCCAGCCGTCCAGCCCGACCAGGTGGAGGCCCAGCGCAGCAGCCACGTCGGCACCTGGATGACGACGAGCGACAAGGCGAGCCAGCCGAACGCGACCATCGCGACGATGCCCGAGGCCCGGCCCCACCATTCGCGCACGTCCTCTTCGGTCCAGCGTTGTGACAGTCCGGCGCGCACGACGTTGGATAGGGCGAGCGCGGCGAGCACGAGCGGAAAGCTCAGTGTGGTGCGCTGCGCGACGTCGGGAAAGAAGTGGCGCGCGCCGACGAGCGCCGCCAGCACCGCGCCGCTCGCGACTGCGCCGGTGGTGGCCGCGGCTGCGAGCAGACCGAGCGGGCCGAGTCGCTTCGCCTCGGCGCCCGCCGGTGCATGTGCGTCGAATGCGCGGGCGAGCGCGTAGCGTCCTGCGAGTTCGCATGCCGCCTGCAGCGCCGCGCCGCCGGCCATGATGCTTAGTGCGAGCGGCCAGCCGAAGTCCTCGCGCAGGCTCGGGTCAGCGACCACGACGATGAGCGAGCCGGCGAGCACGGGCACGAGGAAGAACGCAGTCACGCGACTGGACGCGTTCTTGCCATGGGACCGCAACGGCGGCTGGCGCGATGTGTCGTACGACGCGAACGCGATCGCGACTGCGAAGGCGGCGATGGCGATCGTCCACAGCACACGCGCGAACGCATCCATCGCTATCGCACCGTTCTGCGGCAGCGCGGCGTACAGGATGCGCGGAAGCAGCAGCGCGACGAACACGATCGGCAGAATCATCGTCCAGTGCAGCAGCAGGTTGCGTGCGCAGATCGCGAGCACCGAGAGCGAATCTGCCGAGAGGCCGTGCACGGGGCTCAGGAAATTGCTGTACGCGCGCAAGCGCTGCACGGGGCGCTGCGTGTCGCCACCGGCGATCGAATCCGCGAGCGCATGTTCGACCTCCGCGATGCCGCGACTTCGCTGGATCCAGGCCGCGAGCCACAACGCGATGTAGCTGCCGCCCGACACGGATGACACGTAATGGAACGAGCGCAGTCGCCCGAGCTTGGCGAGGCCCTGCAGCACGCCGAGCGCGAAGGTCGCGCTGCGGATGCCGCCGCCGGAGAGGCATAGTGCTGTCGCCTGTTCGTGCGGATCGAGGCCGAGCTTGCGGCGCTCGTCCTCGATCACGTCGTCGACAGCGATAGCGTCCTGCGCGACCGACCGCTTCGACAGGCTCGCCGCGGCCGGAGGCACGTCGCCCGGCATCGTCGGCGATGTCGCTGCGTCGCTGCCCGAACGCTCCTTCCCCGCGGTGTTCGATGTCGTCGGCATGAACGTTCTCCCCATTCGTTCGGCGGATTGCTTCGATGCGTTCGCGGCACCGGCTTGCGGAGCGCCGCGCGGGACCCGATGTCGTCGTGGCTGTGCACGATGGAGGAGCGGATGTGCATGCGCCTGTCTCACCAGGCGGGCGAATAGGCTCGCCGCGCGCGGGAGACCGATCGCCGGAAACGATGACGGTCATCCGCGCATCGGCCGCATTCGCGTGGACGCTGTCGTCGTCGATGACGTGCCCTCGGTCCATTTGCTGCACCCTGCGCTGACGCGGCCATCGGCGATCCCGTTGACCTTGCGCGCTGCCGGCGGCCTCACCACCGCCGGGATTGCAAGCGATCCGCCTCGCGCGCGCGGCGCACGCATTGCTGCCGTGCGAAGTGGAAGTCGCGCGGTTGCTCGCGCTGATGCTTCCAACCGATGCGCGCCAGCCGCACGCACGGCCAGCCCGGACGAACTCGCTCCGCTCGACCGGCAGGATCGCGCATGGTGGAACCGCGCGCTCATCGGCGAAGGCATCGCGCTGGTCTCGGCTGCGCTTGCCGCGGGCGGTCGGCGTCTGCTCGCTGCAGCCCGCGATCGCCCGCGGTGCATGGTGAAGCACCCCGATGCAGACGCGACCGACGGGCCGCGACGCCTCACCGAGAACTCGGCGACGCATGACGCGCACGGCTCATCCGCTCAGCGGTACGACCGGGAGCGGCGAGCAATCACCATCGCCGGCGGGCGATCCCGCGGGGGCCGGTTTCGGCGCCCCGGCGGCGGCGCCTGGCGCGGGTGCGGGTGCGGGTGCGGGTGCGGGTGCGGGTGCGGGTGCGGGTGCGGCCGCAGCTGCCGGAGCGCTGGCAGGCGCCGTGATACCGAACCCCTCGTAGACCCGGATCTGCGATCTGAGGTCTGCGATCGCAGCGTCGTTGCGCGCTTTCGCGGTTGCGTCGCCGGCCGCGGGACTCGCCTCGAGCCCGGCGAGCTGCTTCTGCAGGCGCTGCAACGTCAGCGTCGCGACGGACCCGCGCACGGGCGACGTGTCGGACGCCTCGTGTACGAGTTCGCCGAGTCCGTACTCGAACGAGCACATGTTGTGATAGGTCAGCGCATCGGTGACTGCGTCCGCGGCGGAGTAGCGCGCGACGCTGCACGCCTGGTTGTTGTGGATGACGCTGCGCGCGGCGTTGCGCTTTTTTCGGATGAGCAGATTGATCGCGGCGGCGACCTGGTTCTGGTAGACGTCGGCGTTGATGTGGCTCTTCGTCGCGCCGAGTAGCGCGGCTCCCGCGGAAAGGTTGCGCGCGCTGTTGCCGCTCGCGAGCGCGGCGCCTCCGCTCAGCGCGGTACCGAGGACGTCCATCCAGAGCGCATTGCCGGCCTGCTCGCCGAAGACGGAAGCGAGATAGCGATCGCACAGGCGATCGGCCTGCAGCAGCATCTCCGACTGCGTCTCGTTGCGCGTACGCAGCGCGACGCCGGGATGCGCCTTGTCCGCGGCGACCGCCTCGGCCAGCTGCTGGCCGAGTGGCGTCGCCGCACAGTCCTTGCGGCCCGTCCGCGCCTGGCAGACCCAATCGTCCTGGGTTCGGCACGCGAAGGTTCCCAACGCGTAGTGCGACCAGAAGACCCGGCCGTCCTTGCCACGCACACGGCCCCAACCCCTGTTTTCATCGGTGCCGGGTACGTGCGGGCCGTCGACGGTGCAGTAGGTCAGCGAATCGATCTGGGCTTCGTCGACGACG
>DASTSE010000426.1:0-2490 GCA_035760865.1 Dokdonella sp. | reverse complement strand
CTACAGCTTCCCGAGCGGGCACGCCATGGGTTCGATGACGCTCGCCTGCGTGCTCGTGCTGCTGTGCTGGTGGACGCGCCTGCGCTGGCCCGTGCTCGCTGCAGCGGCCGTGCTCGTCGTGCTCGTCGGCGCGTCGCGCATCTACCTCGGCGTGCACTATCCGTCGGACATCCTCGCGGGATGGGCGGCGGCGATCGCGTGGACGCACGCGGTGTACGGGATGGTGTTTCGCGGTGGAATCAGGCCGTGGGCCGGGACGTGGGTGCGCTCCGGCGACGCGTGATCGTCGGCGGTACGGTGGCGAACTACCTGTTCGCTCGCGAGAGAGGATGGGGCGAAGGGTACGTGCACGTCGCCGCTCTCACTCGAGCAGCAGGCAAGTCGCTCGCGACAACCGAACCGCATCCGTGCGTGTTCGTCGTGCAGGAATGCGGCACGAACACGCCGGGACGAGTCGGTTTTCGCGAAGGGAGCCCGCCTGCTTCGAATTGCCCCATGGCGGCAACTTCGTGCTGCCAGGCGCGGCAGCACCTAGTTCGAGAACGAGTCCTCGCCGGGCGCATCGCAGCGCTCGACCGCATCCACACGGCTGCGCTGCCAATGGGCGATCCAGCACTCGTCGTAGACCGAGCAGTAGCAGATGTCCATGCCGAGACGGTGTTCGGCGAGCTTGAACCGTTTCGCGACCTCGCGCTCGTTGAGGCGGATCGGCGCGACCGTCGTCTCGCGATTCGTGTTGGGCGGGATGACCTCGCCACCGATGCTCGAGGTCGCCATGCTCGGCGACGTATCCGCTGCGCCGAGCGCGACGAGCACCTGCTCCCAGTCGCGCATCGGCTTGCCGTCGAGGGTCACGCGCACGGTTTCGACCTTGGCCGGACCCACGCCATTGTTGTTGACGGTCCAGATGAACGCGTCGCGGTCGACGTTGCTCGAATACGTGTAGCCGATCGACAGGTATGGCCACACGCTCGCGCGCGCCTGGCTCTGCATGAGGCGGGTCTGGTACGCACCGAGCGCGAGCGCGAACACGCTGACGGCGAGCGCGAGCGCGCTGCCGAGATCGCTCGCCGTGACCCGGCGCGCGCGCACGGGCGCATCGCCGTCGCCTGCTCGTTCGCTCATATCTGTGGCTCCGTCTTCGCCGCGATCGCCTCCGCGTGGCGCTGGCGCGCGACTTGCGCTTCTCGACGCGCGATGTAGAGGCTCGCGCCGATGACGACGGCGGCTCCGGCCGCGGTCCAGCCGTCGACGCGTTCGTCGAACAGCAGCCATGCGAGCGCGGAGACGATCACGAGTTGAAGGTAGCTCAGCGGCGCGAGCGTGGACGCTTCGGCGAGGCGCAGCGCGTGCGTCCACAGGTACTGGCCGAGCGTGCCGAGCATGCCGATGACGACCAGAAGCGGCCACAGCGAAGTCGGCGGCGCCTGCCACACCGCGAGCGCGAACGGCAGCGAGAGCGGCACCCACAACCAGGTCGTGAGCAGCACGATCGTATCGGGCGGGTCGCTGCGCGAGAGGAACTTGATGCTGATCGTGACCGCACCGGTCGACGCCGCGGCGAGCAGCGCGACGAGGCTGCCCGCGCTGAATCCGGTGGTGCCGGGACGCACGATCACGAGCACGCCGACGAAGCCGGCGACGACGGCGCTCCAGCGGCGCATGCGCACGACTTCGCCGAGGAACAGCACGGCGCCGATCGTCACGAACAGCGGCGACGAGTACGACAGCGCGATCGCCTGCGCCAGCGGCAGGTGCGCGATCGCCCAGAAGCCCGCGAGCATGCCGAGCGTGCCGATCGCGCAGCGCACGACGTAGAACCAGAGCCGATCGGTGCGCACGGCGCGCCAGCCATGGCGCAGGAGCAGCGGTGCGGTCGCGAGCGCACCGAAGAAGCTGCGGAAGAATGCGATCTCGAACGCGTGCAGGCCGTGCGATGCGTAGCGGATGAGGATCGCCATGAGGCCGAAGCTGCTCGCGCTCGCGATCATGAGCAGGGCGGCGCGCGCGGGGAGGGGGCTGGCGGAAGATGCCGCACCGGCGGCGGGGAGGCTCACGATCGCGGTCGAACCGGAACGACGGGCGCGCAGTCTAGCAGGATCGCACGCGCCGCCGTCGGCGCGGGCACGCTCAATGCGTCGTGCCGCCGCTCGTGCGCAAATCGTCGCGCACCGCGATCGCGCACTCGATCGCGGTACGCACGCCCTCGACCATCGTCGCGAGCGCCATGCTCGGCTGACCCGGATGGAGCACCGCCTGCTGCGGCAGCCACGGCACGTGCACGAAGCCGCCGCGAGCATGCGGCAGGCGCGTCGCGACGAGATGGGCGATCGCGAAGAAGACCTGGTTGCAGACGAACGAGCCCGCGCTCAGCGACGGCCCGGCCGGAATGCCGCATTCGCGCAGCCGCGCGACGATCGCCTTCGACGGCAGGCTCGTGAAATACGCGGAGGGCGCGCCGGCGACGACGGGCTGGTCGATCGGCTGCAA
>DASTSE010000425.1:0-11752 GCA_035760865.1 Dokdonella sp. | reverse complement strand
GAAAGACTGCCTGGCAGCGTCGCCGCGTCGGCAAAAAATGAGGGGGCCTTGCGGCCCCCTCGGTGTTGCTTCGACAGCGGCCTCGATTACGAGCAGGCCAGACCGCCGTTGGTGCAGCTCCGGCTGGCGCGGTGACGGTAGACACCGCTGTAGTTCGCCAGCCTGCCCGGGGCAGCGTTCGCGTTGATCACGTTGATCGCCTCGAAGCCGGTGACCGGCAGGCCCGCGAGGACCGCGCCGCTCGCAGCCGGACGCATCGAGTGACCGCCGTCGCCCGACGCGAGGTCGAGGCGCAGCCAGCCCGCATTGCCGTACGGCGGGATGTTCGACACGAGGTGCGAACCGAACACGCCCGACATTTCACCCGCATTCGGGTCGGACGACGCGAGGAAGCTGATCGCGTTGACTTCCCACGGCAGCGAGGACGGATGACCCACGCTCGGCGGCGAGAAGTCGTCCGGCGTCGTGATCGTGCCTTCTTCCTGGTCGTACATGTTGATGCCGACTTCCATGTTCGACTGGCCGTCGACCGTCTCGCCGAAGGTCTCGGCGAACGGCTGCACGACCGGACCACCCGAGAGGTAGAACGGATCGACGTAGAAGCGCTTGGTCGGGAACGTGAGGATCCAGTCCGTCGCGGCGCCGATGTTGGCGTTCGTCAGCCACTCGTTGTAGACCGCATCCGATTCGAACACGGCGCTGACCGCGTCGATCGAATCCGGGTAGTCGAGCGTGAGCAGGGTGCCGGAGTCGAACACGTAGGCGATCGCGCCGCCCGCGTAGATCGACGTCGCCGTGTTGGCCTGCTGCAGCGACGGGGTCAGACCGGACGAACCCGAGAACAGCACCTGCGAGCTGAAGCCGTCGATCGCATCGGCCGTGTAGCTGAAGAACGTGCCTTCGGCGACATTGACGATCGAGCCAGCGCCGAACAGGCCACCGGTCGGCGGCGCGATGTCGCCTTGTGCGTTGTTGCCGATCGCGCTGGTCGAGCACGACGGCGTGCCGCCGTTCGGCGAGCCGTCCTGCACGTGCACGGTCGCGTCGTCGAGCGCGCTGCCCGGGCTGATCTCGCCCATTTCGATCAGCTCGACGTAACCTTCACGCGTACGCGTGATGTCCGTCGGGCCGCCGTCGGCCGGGAACACGCTGCCGCCCGCGTAGGCGGACGAACGGAACGGCTCACCCGCGCCGCTGATCGGCGGATAGGTGCAGCTCTTGTCGTCCGTGAACACGGCGGCACCGCCGTCGTCGGAGAGCTGGCTGACGCGCGCGGTCCAGACGTCGTTCGGCGACAGGTACAGGTTGAAGTCGAGCACTTCGCGGCTGTTGTAGCCTTCGAGGAAGCGCACCTTCACGGCCTTGCCGACGTCCGTGGTGTTGACCACGGAGAACAGGCTGTCCTGGCTCTTGTTGACCGTGTAGTACGGATAGATGAGAACCTGGCCAAGACCGTCCGGATTCAGGTCGACGGCATTCGCCAGGCCCGCGAAGCCAGCGACGCCGGCGATACCGGCGACGACAGCAGTCGTCAAGCTGTTTCTCTTCATCGCAACACTCCTAAATTTGACCACAGGGCTTTTTGCTTTACCGCCGACCCCGCTCCGATAGACAGCGTGCCCATGAGGGCATGGGCAGGGTCAGGCAACAGCGCGGCCATGTTAAGACAAAGGAAAGGGTCGTGCAATCCCTCCGACCGAAGTCCCGACATGCCCGCGAATTCAATTACTTAGGCAGGAAATACCAATCGCCCTTGGAATAGATCCACGTCTCCGATTGCGTGCTCGTGGACTCCATCGGACGACCTCCCATGCCCGGCGCCGTCACGACGTACGTGACGTCGATCTCGACCTTGCAACGCTCCGCCTCGCAGCTCTTCTGCTTGAACTTCGCGGCCTTCCATTGCACGGCGCGATTGTTCATCGCGGTCGCATACGCCTCGCGCGTCTGCGTCGCGCGAAATCCCGGCGTCAGGTAGTCGTACGCCTTTTCGGCTTCGTGCGCGATGAGGTGGTTCCAGCGCTCGACCGACCGGCGATCGACGTTGTCGGGGTTGGCCTTGTCGGCGCAGCCGGCAAGCGCGAGCACGACCGCTGCGCCTACGGCGAACGCGCGGAAGTCCGGCAGATTTTCAGTGATCACGTGGTGGCTCCTTGTCTGCATCGTCGCGCGGCGCGTTCGCGTCCTGCGCGGGATAGGTTTTCGCGGGTTCGGGCGCGGGCTCCCGCATGGATTCGTTTCGCGTAGCACTCGTGCGCAACGGCGCGAGCGATTCGAACTGGCGACTGTAGTCTTCGGTCATCTGGCGCGCTTCGTCGACGCTGCTGATCACCCGCGGCGTGATGAGCACGATCAATTCGGTGCGGTTCTTGGACTTGTTCGTCGCGCCGAACAGGTCGCGCAGCAGCGGAACCTTGCTGAGCAGCGGCACGCCCGACTTTCCGTCGCTCACGTCGTCGCGGATCAAGCCGCCGAGCAGGATCGTCTGCCCGCTCTGCACCGCGACCTGCGTCTGGATCTGCCGCTGGTTGATCGGCGGATTGGTGCCGGGCGCGACAACACCGGGATTGCTCACTTCCTGGCTGATGTCGAGGTAGACGAGGCCGCCCGGATTGACGCGCGGCTTGACGTCGAGCGTAACGCCGGTATTGAGGTACTGCACGCTCGACAACCCGGCCGGTGCGGCCGTGCCGTTGGAGTTCACGCCGGCAAGGCCGGTGTAGGAAATCTGCTGCACGGGAATCTGCTGGCCGACGCTCAGTTGCGCTTCCTGGTTGTTGCTCACGACGAGCGACGGCGCCGACAGCGACTTCGCCTGGCCACTCGTTTCGAGCGCGCTCAGCTGCACCTGGAACTTGCTGTTGATGTACGACCAGAACGCTGTCGCGGGCGTACAGCTCGAGCTGCTGCACGACGATGGCGGGCCCACTGCGCCGACCGTGCTGCCATGCCGATTGTGTTCGTTGGGATACTGGTAGGGCCCGCGCGGATTGTCGTAGACGCCGTTCGCCGACTGCAGGCTCCCCAGCCACCATTGCACGCCGTACTGAAGCGCGCCGGTCAGCGTAACTTCGAGGATGCGCGCCTCGATCTGCACTTGCAGCGGGATCACGTCCAGCTTCTTGATCGCCGCTTCGATCTGGCTCCACTCGTTCGGCGTCGCCTGGATCATCAACTGGTTGTTCTCCTCGATCGCGGAGATGCGGATGTCCGTATCCTTGTTGCCGCCGCCGGCAGGGCTCGAAGACGGCGTCGAGACCGGCGCGGCCTTTTCTTCCTTCGCCTGCGGCCGCAGCGAATTCTGGTAGCTCATCGAGCTGCCGCCGCGACCGCCGATGCCGCCGATCGTCACCGGACGCAACCCTTGCCCGACGCTGCCCGACGTGCTGCTGCGATGGCCACCCGACGTGCCGAGGAAGATCTCGCTGAGATAATCCGCCAGATCGGGCGCCTTGAGGTTCTTCACGTTGTAGACGTACAACTGCACCGAGTTCTCGGCACCGCCGCGGTCGAGTCGATACAGCCACTCTTCCGCCTGCTTGAGGTATTCCGGCTGCGGCGTGATCACGATCATCGAGTTGGTCTGCTCGATCGGCATGAAACGGAACATGCCGGCCATCGGCGACTCGCCCTTCGCGCCGAACAGCGCGTCGAGGTCGGGCATGAGCTTGGCGACCTCGACGTGTTGCATCGCGAACACGCCGATCGACATGCCCTTCATCCAGTCGATGTCGAACGTGTCGATCGTGCGCTGGTAATTGTCGAGTTCGGCCGGGTTGCCCGCGAGCACGAGCAGGCTGCGATTGGGATCGATGCTCACGAACGCGTCGGGCTTCGCGTACGGCTTGAGCAGCTTGGCCATCTCGCTCGGCGACACGTACTTGAGCGGATAGATGCGCAGCGCGTAGCCCGGCTGCTGCGTCGCGCCGATGCGCGGCGTGAGCTTGCCGGCGATCGCATCCTTCGACTGCAGCACGGTGTAGCGCCCGCCTTCGCGCACCATCGCGTTGCCGGTCCACGACAGCAGCATCTCGAGCACCGCCATCGCGTCCTCGCGACGGATCGGCCTGGAGGTCGAATAGGTGACGTTGCCGCCGACGTTCGGCGCGATCGTGTAGTTCTCCTGCAGCATGTCGCCGAGGATCGCCTTCACGACCGCCTGGATCGGCTGGTTCTCGAAGTTGAACGTGACCTGGCCCTCGCCGCCGCCACCGCGCGACGGCGCCGCCTGCGGCTTGAAGAATTGCGCCGTGCCGACCTCGATCTCGGGTTTCGGCGGCTCGCGCCCCGCGCTCGCATTCGGCGAAATCGCGATTCCGCTGACGCCCTCGTCGGAGGGCAGTGGAGTGGCGGGCTTGAGGATCGTTTCGGCGGTCAGTACGTCGTCGCCGCCGCTCTTGGGAGCCCTAGGCCCCGGCGTAGCGCAGCCGCCCAGCAGCGCGAGGCCGAGGCTCAGCAGGAGGATGGTCAGTCGGGATCGCACGTGGCTCACTCCATCACTTTTTCGGTGGCGCGGCATTGCCGCCCTTGCGCAGGCGTTCCGCATCTTCGCGCATCTGCTTGCGGCGCTCTTCGATGCGTCGCGCCAGGTCCTGGCTCGCGTTGCCTTTCGCGCCCGGTCTTGCAGCAGCGGCGTTGCGTGGCGGCATGCCGCCCGGGCGATTCACCGGCGGCTTCGCAGCCGCGCCGGCGCGCGGCGCACCGCCCTGGGTCGGTCCCAACGCCGTCTCGAGCTCGACTTCCGTGGTCTCGTTCGCGGCGTTCCTGAATACCGCGCCGCGTGGCTTGACCTCGACCAGCGTCCAGCTCGCCTGCTCGCCCTCGAGCGGCATTCCGACCTTCAGCGCGACCGCTTGGTTCCGCGTCTTGTCCTGGAACATCGCGACGCGGACGTGGTTCGCCTCGTCGAGGATCACGCCCGTGAGCGCGATGTTGAGCGGGCTCGGCGGCTCGGCCGCCTCGGCTCCCCCGCTCGCGTCGATCGGCGTTGGCTGGCGGTCCTCGTTGAACAGCGGATGCTGCTCCACGGCCGCGAAAGCCGACGCCGGCGGCATCTGCAAGGTCTGCTTGTCGATGCCCGGCAGCGCTGTATGCTCTTCGACCGACTCGGCATCGGGCGCCCACGAGTAGCCGCGGCCGAAGCCGGCGTACTGCAGGACGGCGATCAACGCGAGCACGCCGCACGTGCCGGCGAGAACGCGGGTGGTCAGGCGGGCGGCACGGAGGTTCATTTGGCCTTGCCCGACTGGCGCAGGTATCCGTTGACGTTGAAGCGCACGTCGAGCGGAACCGGCGCGACCTTCGCGCCCGGGGGCGTGTAGGTCTGCTGCTTGTAGATCATGACCTGGTCGATGAACAGGTACGGCTTGCCGTTCTCGAGGTCGTACAGGATCGCCGCGAGCGGCTCGAGGTCGCACTTGAGGCGCGCCTGCACCGTAACACGCTTGTACAGCTCCTCTTCGCCGCCGTTGTAGCTCTGCGTGCTCACGTTCTGGCAGCGGCTCTCGTCCTTCGCGTGCTCGCTCATCGCCGCCTTGAGGCGCTGGATGAGCGCCGCGGACGCCGCGTTGACGTCGGTCTCCGAAAGGAACGCCTGGTTGCCCTGTTCGTAGGCACGCACCTCGGCGAGCCGCTTCTCGATCTCCGGCTTCTCCGCGATCGTCTGCCGAAACCGCAGCTGCTGCTCGCGCAGGTCCTGCATGTCGCTCGAGTACTGCAGTTGCGGCGCGACGAACCACCAGTGGATGCCGATCAGGTAGACCAGCATCAGCACGATGAGCAGCAGCACGACGGCAAGAAAGCGCCCGTCCTTCGGCTGGAATCGACTCGGCGTCACTTCTTCTTCCCCGCTTCGCCCGCCGCATTGCCCGGCGCGCGCCCGTCGGGCGCAGCGACCGCCGCGCCCTTCGCCGGCACGTCCTTGCGTGGCTGTGGCGCGACCGTCTTCTTCGGCTCCGCGCGCGCATCGGACGCCGGCGGCTTGGCGGGCGTGGACGGCGCCGGCTTGCCGGCCGTTGCGGCGTCCGCCATCGGCTTCGGCGCGCTCGCTTGCTTGGCTGGCGACTTCGCTTCGGGCTGCCTGGCGGGCACCTTCGTTTCGGACTGCGGACTGCACTCCTTGAGATCGGCGTTGATCTGGAAGCGCTCCTTGCCCGTGCGCGCATCCGGCTGTACCTGACCCTGGAAACCGGGGTTGCCGAGGCACGGCGACGCACCGAGCAGCGCGATGAGCTTGGCCGCCTCGTTGGCCTGCCCCTGCAGCTGCACCTGCTTGTTTTCGATCTGCAGGCGCTCGAGGTAGGTGTCTTCGGGCAGGCGCCGCGTGAGGTCGTCGAGCAGCGCGACGGTCAACGGGCCCTTGCGCTTCTTGTCGGTGAGGAAGTTCGCGCCGCTGATCGAATCGGCCAGCGTCTTGCGCAGCACCGCGACCTGCTTGGCTTCGTTGCCGGCCTTTTCCACTTCCCCCTGCATCGCTTCGAGCGCGGCGGCGCGGTTCGCGAGCGATTCGTCCATGTTGACGACGAGCAGCACGAGCGCGAGCGCGGCGAGGCCGAGGTTGAGCGGCAGGCGCATGTCGCGACGGCGCGTGCGCTTCTCGGGCGGCAACAGGTTCGTATGCCGCCGCCCGACACCGGCAGCGCTGCTCCAGCTGTCCACCGCATCGAGCTGCGCCGCCACCGGCAGCGCCGCAAGTTCGTGATCGAGCTGCGCGCGCGGAATCAGCACGAGCTCGACCTGCACGTTGCGTCCACTCGCATCGTGGCCGAGCACGCGGCTGTCGAAATAGACCTGGTCGGCCTTGAACGGGGTCTGTCGATCCATTTCGAACGACAGCACCTGGCGCAGGTTCTCGGTCGCCGCCGCCGGCAGGCTCAGGACGCGCGTGAGCACGCGCGATGCGGGAATGCAGAACACCGTGCGCACCTGCGGATCCTCGATCGCCCCGCGCAGGCGCCGGAACTCCGCGTCCTGGGTGTCGGCCGGCAGGTCGCGGCGAATGCGTGCGTACTCGACCAGCGCGTCGCCCTTCTCGCGCCAGACGACGAGCTCGTCGCCGTCGAGCGCCAGCAGCAGCGATTCGGACCGCTCGGACAGCAGCGCGCGCCAGCGGGCCGGCAGGCACGCGAGCAGTTCCCTACCCCACCAGGCGAAGAAGCCCGGCAGCGGCGTCTTGGCAAGGCGCGTCCGCAGACGCGCCAGTTGTCTGTCGAGGGTCGGGTTCACGGCTTTCAGGAAGTTTCCCCATCACGCCAGCGCAGGATCACGTACGGCCGGCCGGCCGGATTGATCCCGCCCATGCGGATGGTCGCATCCAGGGTCGTGCTCGCGCCATTGGGCAGCTTCGCACGGGACTCCACACTATACGTGAGCCCCCCGCCGCCCGCCACGCCCGAGACGGTCACGTCGCAAAACGTCTGGGGAGAGCCGATGTCCCCCGGTTGCATCGCCTGCTGCGCCTCGACGATCTGCCGGGCGCATTCGGGCGTCATGCCGTCCTGGGCCAGGATGGCGTCGTAGATGGCGAAGCCGATTTCGGGCGCGCTGCGCCCAGAATAGATCGTCAGGGCGGGTTCGAGCTTGGTGTACAACCCGTAGTTCATGCCGAGCACCTGCTGCAGCTCGGAGATCGTGTCGAACGGCGCGTTGCGCGGTCCATAGGAAAGGCCTGCGGCCTTGTACTGCGCGATCTCGGCGCCGTTCAGGCGCGTGTCGTCGTCCGGGTCGACCCAGTCCGCGACGGCGTCGGCGAGCGCCTGTGCGCGATCGAGCTCCACGCCGTGGGACGTGAACAGCCGAACGAGCATCTGCGGATCGCCGTTGGCGATCGCGTTGAGGTCGATCTTGCCGGAATCGTCGTGGATGCGGACCTCGATCTCGGCGTCGCCGTACGCGAACACGTACGGCCGGCCATCGCCGATCCAGCGCTGCAGAGGATCGCTCTTGCGCAGCTCGTACACGGCGAGATTGAGCCCCGCCTCGGCGGCATAGCGCGCCTGGGTCGTGTCGAACAGGTGGCGTGCCTGCAGGTTCTCGGTCCGCGCGATCATGGCGAAGCTGCCGAGCAGGATCGACAGCATCGCGACCACCCACAGCACGAGCAGGAATGCGATCCCGCGCTGGCGCGCACGCGGATGTGGGCCGTGGCATCGCATGGTCATCCCTTCTGCACGGGCTTGAGGGCGCCGGGCAACCCGCCCGCCCGGAACGGCTGGCGCCGGGCGGAGCCGGCGTCGAGCATGAGCGGGATGTCCATGACCGGGAACTCGACCCGCGCTTCAGGTCGCATGCGCACGACCACGCGCACCATTACCGGCGTCATCGAGGGATCCTCCCATTGGTCGGACCAGTCGGTGAGTTCGCCGTTCTCGTCGATCGTGCGGAACTCGAAGTGCCCCTCGTCGATCTGGTCGAGCAGCAATGACGGCTCGTTGTCCGATTTCGCGTCGAGGTCGAAGCCGTTGAGCATGGCGTCGGTGAACAGCAGCTGGCGCCCGCTGCGCCCGCCCTTGAACGCGAGCGTCTGCACGTACGGGCCGCCCTTGGACAGGTATCCGGGCATCGGCGCGACGAAGCGGATGAAATCGTGCTGCCCTTCGAAGATGAGGTTGGTGTTCGTGCTGTCGTCGCGCGCGAACGGCAGCGGCATGATGCGGCTGATCTGGTGGCGCATGAACTCCTGCGCGACGCGCAAGCGATTGGTGCGATCGATCGCGCTCTCGCCCGAATGCATCGCATGCACCGCGGTGCGGATCGCGCCGTAGCTGCCCGCGAGCAGCAACGCGAGCAGCATGATCGCGAGCATCACCTCGAGCAGGGTGAAACCAGCGGCGGTCGCACGCTTCATCGCTTGCTCCCGGCGCGCGTCGTCATGCCGGACATGCCCTGCGCGCGGTTGGGATCGGGATTGACCGCTCGCAGCGTGCCGAAATGCGCCGTGCGCGGCGGCATGCCGGTGCGCCCGCCCCATGAGACGACGAGGTCGACCTGGTAGATGTCGAACGGCGAGATGTCGAGCGCGCCGCCATTGCCGGCCTGCGCCGCGGAGACCGCCGCGGGCGCCTGCCCTCGCTGCTGGCCCTGCGCGCCGCGCACGGGCGCCGCTGCCTGCGGCGGAGGCTCCACCGCGCTCGGATCGACCTGCTTGATGTCGAGGTCCCAGCTGTAGACGTCGTCGAAGCGGCCGCTGCTGTGGCCTTCCTCGACGGGTTCGCCGACGCCGACGACGTCGAGCTTCGATTGCGCCCACAGCGCCGCCATCGTGTAGTCGGACGACATGCGCGTGTTGCGGATCGACGCGGCGAGCACCGACATCAGCACACCGATCGCTATCGCGAACACGAGGAACGCCGCGATCATCTCGATCAGGCTGAAGCCGCGCATGCGGGTGCGATCGGCGGATTGTCGGCGTGCGCGGTTCATCGGTTCAGTTCGGACAGCGCTTTCGCGGCGTAGTTCGCGCTCGCGGCGTCATTCGGGCTTCTCGTCGAGCGCGATCTCGCCGGTGAGCCAGGCGACGTTGATGCGCCACTCGCGTTGGCCCAGCAGCACCGAGATGTGGCCGCCGGTCGAACTGCCGTCGGGGAAGAAACGGATGCCGCCGCTGTTCGCGCCGGTCTGCTCGGTGTCCGCGGTGGTCAGCTGCAGCGTCATGTCCGCCGGAAGCTTCTTCGCGCCCTTGCCCGGCGCGGTGTACGAGTTGTCGTCGAGGTCGAGCACGAGCGCCTGCGGCTTGCCCTTCACGATCGCCTGCCCGCGCGTGTAGCGCAGCGCGGCGACCAGGTCGCGGCTCGCCGCGCGCACCTTGGCCGCCTGCAGGCTCTTGGAAAAGCCGACCGAAACGATCGTCAGCGCGATCGCGAGCAACAGGATCACCGCCATCAACTCGACGAGGGTGAACCCGCGCGCCCGCATGCGCGCCCCGATCCGCTGTTCGGCCAACGGGAATCTCGAATCGCGAACGCCCGGGCGCGCGGCAATCGCGCGCGCCGTCGATTGCCGATTGCCGATTCCCGATTCCCGGCTCACTGCCAGTTGCCGTGATCCGCGTTCGCGCCGTCGCCGCCGGCCTGGCCGTCCTTGCCGAGGAACAGGATGTCGAAGTCGCCGTGTTCGCCGGGCGCCTTGTACTGGTAGGCATGGCCGAACGGGTCCTTGAGGTCGGACGCCTTCGCATACGGGCCCTGCCAGTTCGGTGCGTTGCCGGGCTTCGTGACGAGGTCCTCGAGGCGAGACGGCGGCGAGCCGTTGTCGAGCGCGTAGGAATCCACCGAGCCTGCGAGCTTGCCGACCGCAGCCTTGCCCGCGCCCCACTTGCCCTTGTCGACGTTCTTGCCGACCTGGTTCACGACGATGCCGGCGACGATGCCGATCAGCACGATGACCGCGAGCATCTCGATCAGGCTGAAGCCGCGCGAACGCGACATGGTCTTGCGGTGCGATTGCTTGTTCATGGTCGGTAGGGCCCTCTGTGGAAATTCGCGTTGAAGAGTCGCGGCGTCACTGCACCGCGCCGGCGATGTTCATGATCGGCATGACGATCGCGAGCATGATCATCGCGACGATGACCGTCATGACGATCGTCGTCGCCGGCACGAGCGCCGCGAGCAGGCGGTCGAGCGTGTTCTTCACTTCGACGTCGAACGTGTCCGCGACCTTCATCAGCATCGCATCGAGTTCGCCCGACTCCTCGCCCACGCTGATCATCTGCAGCGCGAGCTTCGGGAAGCGCTTGGACTGGGTGAGCGCGTAACCGAGGCCGCCACCCGTCTTGACGTCCTCCGCGGCCGCGCCGACGGACTCCGCGAGCGCGGTGTTGGTCATCACGTTGCGCGCGACCGACAGGCCGGCGAGCAGCGGCACGCCGTTCTTGAGCAGGGTGCCGAGCGTGCGCGCGAGGCGCGCAGTCTCGACCTTGCGCACGATGTCGCCGACGACGCGCATGCGGAGCAGGCGCTCGTCGATCTTCAGGCGCGCTGGCGGGTCGGCCATCTGCCGCCGCAGCCAGCCGGCGCCGAGCACGATCGCGACGAGGATGAGCCACCAGAAGCTCTGCAGCGCGGAACCGACGCCGAGCACGACGCGCGTGATCAGCGGCATCTCGATGTTCATGTCCTCGAACATCGGCGCGAACTGCGGCACTACGTAGACGAGCAGCACCATCAGCGAGACGAGCACCATGCCGACGAGGAAGGCCGGGTAGATCATCGCGTTGATGACGCTGCTCTTGAGGTTGGCGCTGCGCTCGAGGTAGTCGGCCAGACGCGCGAGCGTGTCGTCGAGCGATCCGCCCGCTTCGCCCGCACGCACCATGTTCACGTACAGGCGCGAGAAACTGCCGTGCTCGGCTTCGAGCGCGTCCGACAGCGGCGTGCCGCCGCGCACCTGGTCGCGCACGCGCTCGAGCATGCGCTTGGCCTTCTCGCTCTCGGGCAGGTCGAGCAGGATCTGCAGCGCGCGGTCGAGCGGCTGTCCGGCGCCGAGCAGGGTCGCGAGCTGCTGCGTGAACTGAACGACCTGCGCCTCGCGCAACGTCGCGCGCTTGAACAGCGCCGCGAACAGGCTCGCCGAATCGCCGCTGTCGGCCTCGCGCACTTCGAGCGGGATGTTGCCCGCGTCCTGCAGCTTGCCGATGACGTCCTCGCGCGTGCCGAGTTCGAACTGTCCCTCGAGCGTTTCGCCGGACGGCGTGACGGCCTTGTAGTAGTAGAGGGTCATGGGGCCGGGATTCGGGATTGGGAATTGGTGATTCGGA
>DASTSE010000424.1:0-2135 GCA_035760865.1 Dokdonella sp. | reverse complement strand
GATGGAAGCCGTGCGCCTGACGACGGAACGCCGGCGCCTGGTGCTGTCCACCCTGCACACGCAGGATGCGCCGCAGGCGTTGCAGCGTCTGGTGAATGCCGGCGTTCCACCGGACCGCATCGGCGCATCCGTGGTGCTCGTCTTCGCGTTGCGCGCGGTACGCAAGCTGTGCACGGAATGCCGCGAGCCGCTGCATCTGCCGCCGCATTCGCTCGCGGTCGCCGGCTACACGGACGATGAAATTGCCGCCGGGTTGACGCTCTGGCAACCGAACCGCGAAGGGTGCATCCATTGCGCGGACGGGTTTCGCGGGCGACGGTTCGTCTGCCAGATGCTGACGATGACGGACGGACTGCGAGCCGTGCTGGTCGACGCGGACATCCACACTATCCAGCGGGTGGCGATGGCCGAAGGCATGAGGACGTTGAGAAGGGGACTGCTCGACGCGGCGAACGCGGGCGATGTCTGGATAGCGGATATCGGGGGCGACGTGCTGTAGCCATGTCGCGCGGTTTCCCTCACCCGCGCCTGCGGCGCGACCTCTCCCGCAGGCGGGAGAGGTGAAGGGCCATCTCGGCTGCGGCACTCCCTTCTCCCGCTTGCGGGAGAAGGTGCCGGAGGCGGATGAGGGCATTCGTGCGAGCCGTCGCCCGGTTTCCCTCACCCGGGCCCGCGGCGCGGCCTCTCCCGCGAGCGGGAGAGGCGATGAAGGCGCATCGCGGCTCCGCTGCGCCCGCGGCGGCGACCCTCCGCTACGATCGTCACATGGTCCTGCCTCCACTACGCCGTCTGCTCCGCACCGCGGCATGGCTGCTGCTCTTCGCGGCGCTCGGCGCGCTCGGCCTGCTGCTCGTGCGCGCGTTCGAGGCACGTGGCAAGCCGGACCTCATGCCATGGCATCGCATCGTGCTCGCGCAGGAACTCAGCGCGGACACCCTCGACGCGCGTTCCACCTGGGCCGATGTCCTCGCGCGAGAGCGGCAGGTATTCGACGACCTGCATGCGCAGCTCGCCGCCGCGGCGGTCGCAGGCGAGTTCCGCTACGAGAAGGACAGCCGCCTCGGCGCGCGCGCGGGCGAGCGCGACGGGAATCGCTCGTTCGAATCGACGCCGGCCGAACCGCGCGGCGGCGTGTTGCTGCTGCACGGCCTGACCGATTCGCCGTACAGCGTGCGCACGCTCGCGGCGACCTACGAGCGCGCGGGGTTCGCGGTGATCGCGCCGCGCCTGCCGGGCCACGGCACGGTGCCGGCCGGCCTGCTCGACGTGCGCTGGCAGGACTGGCGCGCGGTCGTGCGCGTCGCGATGCGCGAGCTGCGCGCGCGCGTCGGTGCCGACAAGCCGATCCACCTCGTCGGCTATTCGAACGGCGGCGCGCTCGCGCTCGACTACGCGCTCGATGCGCTCGGCGACGCGCAGCTGACCGCGCCGCAGCGGATCGTGCTGGTGTCGCCGATGATCGGCTTGCGTCCGTTCGCGTCGCTGTCGCGCTGGCTGCCGCTGTTCGGCGGCCTGGACTATTTCGAGAAGTCGCGCTGGATCGACATCCTGCCCGAGTTCAACCCGTTCAAGTACAACTCGTTCCCGGCGAACGGCGCGCTGCAGTCGTACCTGCTGGCCGCGACCGTGCGTGCGCGCATCGCCGGCCTCGCGGCGAGCGGGCGCCTCGCGCGCCTGCCGCCGCTGCTCGCGTTCCAGTCGGTGCTCGACAGCACGGTCAGCAGCGTGGATGTCGTGCACGCGCTGTTCGACCGCCTGCCCGCGAACGGCAGCGAGCTCGTGCTGTTCGACATCAACCGCGCGAACCTGCTCGCGCCGATGTTCCGCTCGGCGGCCGCAGGACAGATCGATGTGCTGCACGACACGGCGCCGCGCGCGTATCGGCTCGCCATCGTCGGCAACCTGCGCGCGGACACGCTCGAGGTCGGCGAGAAGCGCTATGAACCGGGCGCGGGCAAGCCGGTCGAACGCGCGCTCGGCCTCGCGTTCCCGGCGGACGTCTATTCGCTGTCGCACGTCGCGTTGCCGTTTCCGTGCGACGACCCGCTGTACGGCATGGCGCCGCGCACCGACGAGGATTACGGCATCCGCCTCGGCACGCTCGTCCTGCGCGGCGAGCGCGGCGCGCTGCAGGT
>DASTSE010000423.1:0-19733 GCA_035760865.1 Dokdonella sp. | reverse complement strand
GGCTTCCGCCGCTCCCACAGGAAGCAAAAAAAGGCCCGGATATCCGGGCCTTTTCGCTTCATCTGCCATGGTCGACTGTAGGAGCGGCTTCGGCCGCGATGCTTTTTCCAGGAGCTACCGCCAAGCATTGCGGCTGCCGTTCCTACGACGCTCCTGCGTCGATCACGCGGCGGCGCGCAGCGCGGCGACGCGCTCGGCGATCGGCGGGTGGCTCATGAACAGGCGCGCGACGCCGCCTTCGCCCGAGATGCCGAACGCCTGGATCGCCTTCGGCAGCGTCGTCTCGCCGTGGTTGGCGGCGAGGCGCTCGAGTGCGGAGATCATCGCAGCGCGGCCGGCGAGGCGGGCGCCGCCCGCATCGGCGCGGAACTCGCGCCAGCGCGAGAACGCCATCACGATCAGCGACGCGAGCAGGCCGAGCACGAGCTGCAGCACCATCACGATCGCGAAATAGGCGAAGCCGCCGCCGCCCTCGCGGTTGCCGCTGATCGCGCGGTCGACGAGCGTGCCGAGCACGCGCGCGAGGAAGATCACGAACGTGTTGAGCACGCCCTGCAGCAGCGCCATCGTCACCATGTCGCCGTTGGCGACGTGGCTGATCTCGTGGCCGAGCACGGCATCGACCTGCTGGCGATCCATGTTCTGCAGCAAGCCGGTGCTGACGGCGACGAGCGAACTGTTCTTCGACATGCCGGTCGCGAACGCATTCATCTCGGGGCCGTCGTAGATCGCGACCTCGGGCATGCCGATGCCGGCGTTCTGCGCATGCGCGCGCACCGTGTCGAGCAGCCACTGCTCGGTCGGATTGCGCGGTTGCGCGATCACCTGCGCACCGACGGACATCTTCGCGATCCACTTCGACATCGCGAGCGAGATGAACGAGCCGCCCATGCCCATCACCGCGGCCATGATCAGCAACCCCTGCAGGTTGAGGCCGCCGCGACGGTAGGCGTAGACGTCGAGCCCGGTCAGCTTCACGACGATGGTCAACAGCGCCATCACCGCCAGGTTGGTCAGGACAAACAGTACGATGCGCAGCATGGCCTTCCTCGATGTCGACTACGTTCGGATCCCGCGCCCGTCCCGCAGGACGTTGGCGGACATATCGTTGCATTCCCGCGCTGCCACGTTCCAGGCGGCCGTGCGGTCCGGCGATCCCGATACGGGCCGGGCTCCGATCGGCCGCGCGTGCGCCCGATCGTTGCCGGCGCGGCCGTCCGCCCCGGCCCGTGCTCGATCCCTCGAGGCTCCGAAATGGGGGCGGCCGGCGCATTTGGAAGCCTATCGGTTTCCCCGCGCAGCCGGGAGTGCGTCTTGGACCGCCGATCGCGCGGCAGGTTCGCGATGAGTTCGGCGCGCGGCCGCTTCGCGCCGTCGCCGACCGGCCGACTGCACTTCGGCTCGCTCGTCGCCGCGCTCGGCAGCTGGCTGTTCGCGCGCTCGGCGGGCGCTGCCTGGATCGTGCGCATGGAAGACCTCGATCGCGAACGCGAGGTCGACGGCGCCGCCGCGGACATCCTCGCGACGCTCGAGGCGTTCGGCCTCGCGAGCGACGAACCGGTGGTGTTCCAGAGCGCGCGCACTGCGTCGTACGCCGAGGCACTCGCACGACTCGAACGCGAAGGCCACGCCTATCGCTGCTGGTGCAGCCGCTCCGATCTCGAACCCTTCGGGGGCATTCATCCACCCACCTGCGTCGCGTCCGCACAGGATCGTCCGGCCGCCTGGCGCCTGCGCGTCGGTTCCGAACGCATCGCGTTCGACGACCGCGTGCAGGGAGAGCAGCGGCAGGACCTCGCGCGCGACGTCGGCGACTTCGTGATCTGGCGCGCCGACGGCGCATGCGCCTACCAGCTCGCGGTCGTCGTCGACGACGCCGCGCAAGGCATCGGCGAAGTGGTGCGCGGCGCCGACCTGCTCGATTCGACCCCCCGCCAGATGCTCTTGCAGCATCGACTCGGCCTGCCGCGGCCGGCCTACGCGCACCTGCCGCTCGCGCTCGGCGCGGACGGCCGCAAGCTCAGCAAGCACGAAGCGGCGCTCGCGGTCGATGCACGCGACCCGTTGCCGGCGCTGCGCGCGGCGCTCGGCTTCCTCGGCCAGCCCGCGCAGGCGGAACGCAATGTGCACATGTTATTGTCGCGGGCTTCGCGCGAGTTCGACGCGGCGCGGATCCCGCGCGCAGCGGCAGTCCCGGCCGCGTTTGCGGCAGCGCGCAATGCAACCTCGTGAGCCTCAGGCACAATCGCGGCAGGCGCCTCGCGGCGTCTTCCGCTCCGACCATCGAAAGGGAGTAAACACATCATGACGGCACGCGTCGCCCTCGTCACCGGTGGCACCGGCGGTATCGGTACCGCCATCTGCAGACACCTCGCCCAGCTCGGCCACAAGGTCGCGACCAACTACCGCGACGAGGCCAAGGCGAAGGCGTGGCAGGACGCCCAGCGCAAGGACGGTTTCGACTTCGCGATCGCGAAGGGGGACGTGGCCGATCCCGCGACCGCCGAGGCGATGGTGCGCGACGTCGAGAAGCAGCTCGGCCCGATCGAAATCCTGATCAACAACGCCGGCATCACGCGCGACACCACATTTCACAAGATGACCGCGCTGCAGTGGCAGGAGGTCATCGCGACGAACCTCGGCTCGTGCTTCAACGTGACGCGCCCGGTCATCGACGGCATGCGCGAGCGCAAGTGGGGCCGCATCGTGCAGATCAGTTCGATCAATGGCCAGAAGGGTCAGTACGGCCAGGCCAACTACGCCGCCGCGAAGGCCGGCATGCACGGCTTCACGATCTCGCTCGCGCAGGAGAGTGCGAAGTTCGGCATCACGGTGAATACCGTGTCCCCCGGCTACGTCGGCACCGACATGGTGATGGCCGTGCCCGAGGACGTGCGCGCGAAGATCGTCGCGCAGATCCCGATCGGCCGCCTCGGCGACCCGGACGAGATCGCCTATGCGGTCGGCTTCTTCACGACCGAGCAGGCGCGCTGGATCACGGGGGCGAACCTCGCGATCAATGGCGGGCAGTACATGGGCTGGTAGTCGCGCGCGCTTCGCCGGCGAGCGCGACGCGCGTTGTCCTGGTACCGCTTGGCGCGGGTCCCAGCCGGTTCGTTCCACGACGGCACCGCAGTCCCTCTCCCGCTCGCGGGCGGGGGTCGGGTGCAGGCGCGCATGCTCGCATCCCGCACGCCGGGACCGGGTGCGCGCGCTCGGCGGGCGCGGATCCAGCGTACTCGAAGTCGAACAGCGCAGCGCCGCTCCCACGGCGCTGCGCAAACGCGGCCATTTGCGGCTAGGCTGCGCATCGCCCGCACGAGGAGCATCGATGCCGTCTTTCCATGCCTTGGTCACCGGCGCGTCCGCCGGCATCGGTGCCGAGTTCGCGCGCCAGCTCGCCGCGACCGGCCGCGGCCTCGTGCTGACCGCGCGCCGCGCGGAGCGCCTCGAAGCGCTCGCGGCGGAGCTGCGCGAGCGGCGTGCGATCGACGTCGTCTGCGTGCCGGCCGACCTCGCCGATCCGCGGGCGCCCGCGCTGCTGTTCGAGGAATGCACGCGGCGCGGGCTCGCGATCGACGTGCTCGTCAACAACGCAGGCTATGGCGTCACCGGTTCGTTCCTGTCGCGCCCCTGGCGCACGCATGCCGACTTCATCCAGGTGCTGATGACCGCGCCCGTCGAGCTGTGCCACTTGTTCCTGCCCGCGATGCGCGAACGCGGGCGCGGCCGCATCGTCAACGTCGCCTCGCTCGCGGGCCTCGTTCCGGCGCCCGCGGGGCACACGTTGTACGCGGCGTCGAAGGCGTACCTGATCAAGTTCTCGCAGGCGCTGTCGCTCGAGAATCGCACCTACGGCGTCCACGTGCTCGCGAGCTGCCCCGGCTTCACGTACTCCGAATTCCACGACGTCACCGGCACGCGCGAGCAGATGAAGGGCATGCCGGGCTGGCTCTGGCTCGACGCCGACGAGGTCGTGCGCGATGCGCTCGCCGCCGTCGAACGCGGCGATTCGATCCGCGTGCACGGCCGCGTCAACCGCGCGATCAAGATGCTCGTCAAGCTGCTGCCGGACCGCCTCGGCGAGCGCCTCGTCGCCGGCGGCGGCAAGAACTTCCGCGATTCGACCTGACCCTCAGCGGTCGAACGGCGCGAAGCCCCATGCGTGCAGCTTCTGCAACCGCTCGCGCGCGACCTCGGGCTGGTCGAAATAGATCGCGGACAGCACGTCCTGCGGCACGTCGGGATACGTGCGCCGGATGATGTCGGCGGTCGCATCCGCGCGCGCGGCGACCGTCGCGGCCTTCTTCGCGAGGTGCAGCGCCTGGAATGCCGCGAGCACGGCCACGGCCGCGACGAACCCGCGCACGATTCCGGGGCGCCAGCGCGCCGCCTGCGCGACCTGCACGAACAGGCCGAGCACGCCGATCCAGAACACGCTCGAGAAGCTCACGTAGCGCGTCACGAACGCCTGTTCGGCGCCGTAGTCGCCTGCGCGCCCGTACGCGGTCAGCAACGCGCTCGCAGCGCCGAACAGGAACAGGCCGATCCACGGCAGCGCCGCGCGCTGCGTGCGCAGCAGCCACGCGGCGACGCCGCCGCCGGCGAGCGCGAGTGCGCCGAGCCACGGCGCGAGGTCGGTCGCATAGCGCGCGATGCCCGCACCGAGGAAATCGAGCGCATACAGGGCGATCGTCGCCACGTCGCGCGACGCGGCGCCATCGCGATGCAGCGCTAACGCCGCCGCGAGCGCGACCGTTATCCACGCGCCCGCCCACGCGCAACGCACGCGCCACGCGAGGTCCTGCCGCAACGCGACGAGCGCCGCCCCGACCGGGAACGCCGCGAAGCCGATCGCGAAACTCGCGAACGCGGCGACCGCGCACGCGAGCGCGGCGCATGCGCGCAGCGGCGTGAACGCCGCGGCCGTCAGCCATGCGATCGCGGACGCCGCGCCCGCCAGGCAGATGAACACCGCGACCTGCCAGCCCCACTGCAGGTTCGCGAGGTGTCCCGGCGTGAGCGCGAGCAGGACGAACAGCAGCATCGTCGGCACGCCGATCGCGCGCGAGCGCAGGAGTCTGCCCGCCAGCGCGACGACGACCGCCGCGTAGGCGAGCAGGAACAGCGCGCTCGCGACCACGTCGAGCCACGTGCGTCCGTGCGACAGCGCGGTCGTCGGCAGCAGCACCGCATATGCGCCCGCGTGCAGATGACCGCCGTGGATGCGCAGGAAATCCGCCGCGCCGAGCGTGCCGCCGAGGTAGCGCTCGTAGATCGGCACGAGATCGAGGTGGTCCCACAGCATCATCGGGATGCGCCACGCGAGCGCGAGCGCTATGAGCGTCGTCGCGAGCGCGATGAACGCGGCGGCGACGACGATGCGGTCGCGCTGCGGGTGCGCCATCGCGCCGGAGCCGGTCGCGGTCATGCCGGGCGCATCCGGGCGAGGGCCGGGGACTGGGGGCTGCGCATGATCGGGGGCGTACTGGTGGCGTGCGGGCCGGAGACGGGGCAGACGGCGAAGCGGACGCCCGTTCGAGCCCTCAACCCTCGGCGCTCAAATCAGCTTGATCTCGCGCAACCGCTCCTGCAGGTACTCGTGCGCGGTGATCGGCTGCGGATAGCGGTTCGGGTTGTCGACGCCGATGCACGACGGCAGCGCGTCGATGACGAAGTCCGGATTCGGATGCAGGAAGAACGGCACCGAGTAGCGCGGCTTGCGAGCCTCGTCGCCGGGCGGGTTGACGACGCGATGCGTCGTCGACGGATAGACGTGGTTGGTCAGGCGCTGCAGCATGTCGCCGATGTTGACGACGATCGTGTCGGCGTCCGCGGTGAACGGCACCCACTCGCCCTTGCGCGACTTGACCTCGAGGCCCTGTGCGCTCGCGCCGACGAGCAAGGTGATGAGGTTGATGTCCTCGTGCGCGCCCGCACGCACGTTAGGCACGTCCGGGGTGGTGATCGGCGGATAGTGGATCGGGCGCAGGATCGAGTTGCCGAAGTTCGTCTTGTCGTCGAAGTACGCTTCGGGCAGATCGATGTGCAGCGCGAGCGCGCGCAGCACGCGCGAGCCGAGCGCGTCGAGCGCCTCGAACAGGCCGTACCCGTACTCGCGGAACCCCGCGACCTCGCTCGGCCACAGGTTCGGCGCCATCACGTCGGCGTACTTCGAGCTGCGCGCGATCTCGCGGCCGATGTGCCAGAACTCCTTGAGGTCCGGGTACTTCGAATCCTTCGCGGTCTCGACGCCGAACGGCGTGTAGCCGCGCGCGCCGCCGCCGCCCTCGACGTGGTACTTCATCTTCACGTCGGTGGGCAGTGCGAAGAACGCCTTGAACGCGTCGTAGGCGCCGTCGACGAGATCCTGCGCGATGCCGTGGCCGCGAATGCCCGCGAAGCCCCACTCGCGGTAGGCCGCGCCGAGCTCGGCGACGAACGCGTCGCGATCGCTGTCGAAGCGGCGGATGTCGAGGGTCGGGATGCGTGAGCTCATGGCGATCAGGCGCTGGTCGTCGCGGATGCTGCGGATCTTACGGCGTCGGCGAGCTCCGCGGCGAGCCGTTCGACGAGGCCCGCGTCACCGGCCTCGACCGTCACGCGCACGAGCGGCTCGGTGCCGGACGGGCGCAGAACGACGCGCCCCTGCCCTTCCAGTTCGGCGCGCACGCGTTCGTGGACGCGCTGCACGCGCGCATCGGCGACGAGCGCCGCGGCGCCACCGGCGATGCGCACGTTCACCGTCGTCTGAGCGACCTTGCGCATGCCGGCGACCGCTTGGTCGAGGCTTCGCCCGCTGCGGCGCAGCGCGTCGAGCACCTGCAGCGCGCTGACGATCGCGTCGCCGCTGCTCGCGCGATCGAGCGTGAGGATGTGGCCCGACGTCTCGCCGCCGAGCACGCCCTGGTGCTGCTTGAGCTGTTGCAGCACGTAGCGGTCGCCGACATTGGCGCGGATGAACGGTACGCCGAGCTCGCCCATCGCGCGCTCGAGGCCGTAGTTGCTCATCAACGTGCCGACCAGCGGGCCGCGCAGCCGCCCGCTCGCATGCCAGTCACTCGCGAGCAGGTACAGCAGCTGGTCGCCGTCGACGAGCGCGCCGTGGCGGTCGACCATCTGCACGCGGTCGCCGTCGCCGTCGAACGCGATGCCGAGGTCGGCGCCCGCGGCGACCACCTCGCGCTGCAGCGCCTGCGGATGCGTCGAGCCGACGTCGCGGTTGATGTTGAGGCCGTCCGGCTGCACGCCGATCGCGGTGATCTTCGCGCCGAGCTCGCCGAACACGGTCGGCGCGATCTGGTAGGTCGCGCCGTGCGCGCAGTCGAGCACGATGTGCAGGCCGCGCAGGTTCAGCGCCGGCGGCACGGTCGCCTTGCAGAACTCCGCGTAGCGCACGACCGCGTCGCGCACGCGCACGACCTTGCCGATCGACTCGGACGCGACCGTCGTGAATGGCGCGTCGAGTTCGGCCTCGATCGCCGCCTCGACGTCGTCGTCGAGCTTTTCGCCTTCGGCCGAGAAGAACTTGATGCCGTTGTCGTGGTGCGGGTTGTGCGAGGCGCTGATGACGATGCCCGCGCTCGCGCGCAGCGAGCGCGTGAGGTAGGCGACCGCGGGCGTCGGCATCGGGCCGAGCAGGCTCACGCCCGCGCCCGCGGCGACGAGACCCGCCTCGAGCGCCGACTCGAACATGTAGCCGGACACGCGCGTGTCCTTGCCGATGACGACGTTGACCGCCTGCCCTCGCGCAGCGAGCACGCTGCCGACCGCGCGGCCGAGCTTGAGCATGAACTCCGCCGTGATCGGCCATTCGCCGACCCGGCCGCGGATGCCGTCGGTGCCGAAGTAGCGCCTCACGGCCAGGATTCGGGATTGGGGATTGGGGATTGGTCGAAAGCGTCGGGCAAGAGAGGGATTGCAAACTCGCAACGCGCCGCTGCGCCCAATCCTGAATCCCGAATCTCCAATCCCGGCCTCACTCAATCCCCCATCTGCTTCTGGCGATGCTCCCAGCGCTCCTGCGCGTCGAGGCTGAGCGTGGCGATCGGACGCGCTTCGAGGCGCTCGATGCCGATCTCCTCGTCGGTCTCCTCGCAATAGCCGTAGCGGCCTTCCTCGATGCGCTTGAGCGCCTTGTCGATCTTCGCGATGAGCTTGCGGTAGCGATCGCGCGTGCGCAGTTCGAGCGAGTTCTCGGTCTCGCGCGTCGCGCGCTCGGCTTCGTCGCCGACGTCGCGCACTTCGTCGCGCAGGCTCTCGATCGTCTGGCGGCTTTCCTCGACCAGTTCCTCGCGCCACTTCGACAGCTTGTTGCGGAAGTACTGCAGCTGGCGCGGGCTCATGTACTCCTCCTTCGACGACGGCTTGTAGCCGCCCGGGAGGTCGATCGTCACGGTCGTCGGCAGGGCGTAGCGGCCGTCCTGCATCGTCACGCCGTTCTCGGCGACGGGCTCGACCTTCTTGCTGCTCTTGGCTGTGGTTTGCGGCTTGCTGGTAGTCACGAAATTCCTGGAGGTTTCTGCGGCATTGCTGCTCGCGGTATGCGGTTTCGATGCGGCTACGGCGGCTGCGGGTTTGTCCGGCTTCGCGGCCGGGGCCGGCCTCGCCGCGGGCTTGGCCGCGGGCCTGGGCGCCGGTTTGGGCACGGGCTTGGGCGTCGCCTTCGCCTTCGTCGGCGGCGCCGCCTTCTTCGCGGGCGCGGCCTTCTTCACGGGTGCGGCCTTCTTCGCGGCAGCCTTCGCCGCCGGTTTCGCGACCGGTTTGCGCGCCGCAGCCGGCTTCGCGGCGGGCTTGGCCGCCTTCTTCGGTGCGGCCGCCTTCGCCTTCGCCACCGGCTTGGCAGGAACCTTGCGTGACGCCGCCACCCCCGCACGCGCGGCGGGCTTGGCCGCCTTCGTGGCCTTGCGCGGATCTGCTTTGCTCTTCGCCATTCCTCGGGCCTACCTTGTGACTCGGCGGTCGCGTGTTATAGCCTAAGTCCTACCCCCCGGCAACCGCCGAAATTCCGTGCCGTGGCGTGCGATTGCGCGCGCTGCGGTGCGCGCAGATGGCCCGCCCGACGATTCTCCTCTTGCGGTATTACAAGCGCTGGTTGAGCCCATTGCTCGGCTCGCGCTGCCGTTTCCACCCGAGCTGCTCCGATTACGCACGCGTCGCGATCGCGCGCTTCGGCACCGCGCGTGGCGGCTGGCTCGCGTTTTGCCGCATCATCCGCTGTCAGCCGCTGTGCCGCGGCGGCTTCGATCCCGTGCCGATGCACTTCCGCGCGTGGCCGCCGCGCCACCCGCACGAACAGGACCACGAGCATGACTGACTGGCTGATCAACAACGCCGAACTCGTCAACGAGGGCCGCCGCTTCCACGCCGACGTGCGCGTTCGCCGCGGCCGCATCGAGCAGATCGGCGGCGGCCTCGGCGCGCGCGGCGGCGAGCGCGTGTTCGACGCGAACGGCCGCTGGCTGCTGCCGGGCATGATCGACGACCAGGTGCACTTCCGCGAACCCGGCCTCACGCACAAGGCCGACATCGCGTCGGAATCGCGCGCGTGCGTCGCCGGCGGCATCACGAGCTTCATGGAAATGCCGAACACGAAGCCGCCCGCGACCGACCGCGCCGCGCTCGAGGCGAAGTACGCGCGCGCGGCCGAGGTGTCGCGCGCGAACTACGCGTTCTATCTGGGTGCGACCAACGACAACCTCGCCGACATCCGCGCGCTCGATCCGCGGGCCGCGCCCGGCGTCAAGGTGTTCATGGGCGCCTCGACCGGCAACATGCTCGTCGACGATCCGGCCACGCTCGATGCGATCTTCCGCGACTGTCCCGTGCCGATCATCACGCACTGCGAGGACACGCCGACGATCACCGCCAACGAGGAAGCGGCGAAGGCGCGCTGGGGCGACGACATCCCGATCGCGCAGCACCCGCTGATCCGCTCGCGCGAGGCATGCATCAAGTCGACGCGGCTCGCGATCTCGCTCGCGCGCAAGCACGGCACGCGCCTGCACGTGCTGCACATCTCGACCGCGGACGAATGCGCATTGTTCGAGCCCGGGCCGGTCGCGGGCAAGCGCATCACCGCCGAGACCTGCGTGCATTTCCTGCACTTCTGCGACGCCGACTACGCGCGCCTCGGCACCTTGATCAAGTGCAACCCCGCGGTGAAGACCGCGCACGACCGCGACGTCATCACGCGCGCGCTCGCCGAAGGCCGCCTCGACGTGCTCGCGACCGACCATGCGCCGCACCTCGCGACCGAGAAGTCGAACCAGTAC
The DNA here is from genome assembly GCA_035760865.1 of Dokdonella sp. Lineage (GTDB taxonomy): Bacteria > Pseudomonadota > Gammaproteobacteria > Xanthomonadales > Rhodanobacteraceae > Dokdonella_A. Next base: position 9,459 of record DASTSE010000423.1, on the reverse strand, counting down.
CCGCGCGCGCCGTCCGGCCTGCCGCTCGTGCAGTACGCGCTGCAATGCGCGCTCGAGCGCGTATTCGACGGCGCGCTCACGCTCGAGCGCGTGGTCGAGGCGGCGATGCACGCGCCCGCGACGCTGTTCGACGTCCGCGAACGCGGCTTCCTGCGCGAAGGCTTCCATGCCGACCTCGTGCTGGTCGATCCGGACAGGCCGCACGCGGTCACCGCCGAGGAGGTGCTGTCGAAGTGCTCTTGGACGCCGTTCGAGGGCTACACCTTCCGCTCGAGCATCGCCGCGACCTGGGTCAACGGCGACCTCGCATGGAACGAGGGCCGCCTCGACGACGGCGTGCGCGGCATGCGCCTGGAATTCGCGCGGTGAAGCGCGCCGCACGCGCGACCGCTCCCGCTACCGCTCCCACAAAGGCGGCCCCGGGCGGCTGGCAACGTTCGCGCACACTGCGGCGCTCGTCGCCGCGAGCTTCATGCTCGGGCCCACCGCCGCGGCGAGCCCGTTCCCCGACCAGGTGTCGCAGGGCGCACTCGTGCGCGCGACAGTCAACCCGCACGCGAAGGTGCGCGTCGCCGGCCACGTGCTGCGCGTCGGTCCGCGCGGCGAGATCGTGTTCGGCGTTGGCCGCGACGAGCGCGGTCCCGTGACGGTCGAGATCACCGAACGCGACGGCCAGCGCGAACGCATCGCGATCCCGGTCACGCCACGCGACTGGCCGGTGGAACGCATCGAAGGCGTGCCGCCGAAGACGGTCGAGCCGCCGCCGGAGATCGCCGAGCGCATCAAGCGCGAGCAGGCGCGCGTGGTCGCCGCGCGCGAACGCGACGACGCGCGCGAGGACTACACGCAAGCCTTCGCCTGGCCCGTCGAAGGACGCATCAGCGGCCGCTTCGGCAACCAGCGCATCTACGTCGTCGACGGCCGCGACGTGCCGAAGTCGCCGCACTCGGGCATGGACATCGCGGTACCCGAAGGCACGCCCGTGAAGGCGCCTGCGTCCGGCGTCGTCACGTTCGCCGATCCCGGCCTCTACCTCACGGGCGGCACCGTGCTCATCGACCACGGCCACGGCGTGAGCTCCAATTTCCTGCACCTTTCGCGCATCGACGTGAAGCTCGGCCAACGCGTCGCGCAGGGCGATGTCATCGGCGCTGCCGGCATGACCGGCCGCGCGACCGGGCCGCACCTGCACTGGGGCATGAACTGGTTTGACGTGCGCGTGGACCCGCTCCTGCTCGTGAATCCGTGACATCGCGCTCGCGCCCGGCCGCTCGCACGAGGGCGTCGCGATGACGCACACGCGTGGCGCGCACGCGATGGCGGGCAAGGTGCCTGCCGTCACGCTCGGCTTCTGGCTCGTCAAGATCCTGGCGACCACACTCGGAGAGACCGGCGGCGACGCGGTGACGATGTCGATGGGCCTCGGCTATCTGGCCGGCACCTGCATCTTCGCCGCGTTGCTCGCCGTCGCGGTGTCGGCGCAGATCCGCGCATTGCGCTTCGATCCGTGGTTGTACTGGTTCGCGATCATCGCCAGCACGACCGTGGGAACGACGCTGGCAGACCTCGCGGACCGGTCGCTGGGCATCGGCTACCCGGGCGGGTCGGTGCTGCTGCTTGGCCTCCTGATCGCGTCGCTCGCCGCCTGGTATCGGAGCACGGGTTCCATCGCGGTCGACAGCGTCACCACGGCCCGATCCGAGATCTTCTACTGGATCACGATCACGTGCTCACAGACCCTGGGAACCGCACTCGGCGACTGGACCGCGGACACGGCCGGCCTCGGCTACACCGGCGGCATCGCGATCTTCGGCGGCCTGCTCGCCCTCGTCGCGGCACTCCGCGCAGGCACGTCGATCTCGAGGACGGCCCTGTTCTGGGCTGCGTTCGTGCTGACCCGACCGCTCGGCGCCGTCGTCGGCGATTTCCTCGACAAACCAGTCGCCGAAGGCGGCATGGCGCTCAGCCGCTATGCGGCATCGTGCGTGTTGCTGATCGCGATCGTGGTGATGATCGCGCTGCTGCCGCAGCGGGCGGCTGCGCGTCACGCGTGACTGCACAGCGCCGAGCCTCCGCGCGGGCGTGCAAGGCGCGCGTGCGCAGTGCTCGAGCATGCGTTTGCTGAGGCGCGTCGCGTCCGCCACGCCGGTCGAACTGCGCGTGCCTCGATCGCTTGCGCATCCGGTTTCCCGGCGCGCCACCGCTGGTCGAGCCGACACCGCCTGCCGGTACGACGTTCAACCGCTTCGACCTTCACGCCGCAGCCTGGCCGATCATGAAAGCCCCTGCGCCGACGAGCACGATGCCGATGCCTTCGGCGATCCGCGCCGCGCGCGGCGCGAGCCGCTCGGCGGTGATCGCGGCGGTCGCGAGCGCCATCACACGCAGGTCCATCGCGCCGAGCGCGAGCAGGACCGCGGTGAGGTTCGCGCACGCTGCGTTGCAGTGCAGGCCGAGGCGCACGCCTCGTTGCCACGCAGCGGATGCGCCGTCCGCATCGCCGCCGCGCAGCGCCGCGCGCCAGCAGGCGAGGCGATGCCGCTTCCATGCGCCGAACTGCCATGCGCCCGCGGACATGACGACCGTGCCGGCGATCGCGGGCACCGCACGCGACCATGCGGGCCGCTGCAGCAGCGCATCGCCGGCGACGGCAGCGAGCGCGAGCACGACAAACCCGAGCGCGCTCCACACCGCGAAGTAGCCGAGCGCGACCGCCGCGGCGCGCCGGTTCGCGTGCGCGGCGGCGCCCGCCCGCTCGAGCGCGGCGCGGTAGCGCCACAGCGCCGGCGCGAGCGCGGGCGACATCATCGCGACCATCATGGCCGTCCACATCGGCACGAATGCGAACAAAGCGCCGGGGGCGCCGTCCCCGCACATCGCCATCGCCGCCATCGACAGCATCCAGCCGCCCGGCATCGGCTGTGCGTGCGCCGCCATCGATGCGCAACCGCCCAGGGTCGCAATCGCGCTCGCGGCGAACAGCAGCGCGGCGACGACCACGAACACGATGCGGTCGGCACGGCCGGGCGGCGCAGGATGCGCCGCCCGGGTCGCGCAGGCGCCGAGCGCCGCGGGGTTCAACCGCAACACGATGCTGCCGTTGCCGGCGCCGGCGCGTCGTACGCGTCACGATGGCGCCACCAGATGCCCGACTCGTTGCGGCCCTTCGGTGCGCGATCGAGCCACTGGTACGCGCCCCAGAGGCCGTCGAGGCCGCGCGAGTAGGTCGAGTAGGCGTGGTAGACGACGCCGTCCTCGAGCACGAACGCGCTCATGCCCGGGCGGTCGCGCGTATAGGTCGCGACGTCGGTGCCGGTCATCGCCGCGATCTGCGCGACCGGGCCTTCCTCCCCGCGCAGGCGCCACTCCTGCACCGTCTTGCCCGCGAGCGGTTCGCGCTTCGCGACCGGCATCGCGGCTTCGCGGCGCCAGTTGTACTCGATGCCGCCCTCGCGCTGCTGCTGCTCGCTGAAGAGCACGTTGAAGTCGGCATTGAAGTCGCTGCCGCCCGACGACGCCCACGGGAAGCGCCAGCCCATGCGCCGCCGGAACGCGTGCAGCTTCGGCAGCGGCGCGCGCGAGACCGCCCACAGCATCGTGTCGTGGTGGGCGAGGTGCACGGCGAAGCCGTCGAAGCCGTCCGCGATCATCGAGCACGACGGGCAGCCCGCCTCGTAGTCGGGACCGAACATGAAGTGGTAGACGAGCAGCTGCGAGCGCCCCTGAAACAGGTCGGCGAGCGCAACCGTGCCCGCTTCGGTATCGAACGCGTACGGCTTGTCGATGCGCACCCAGGGCAGTGCCTGGCGCTGCCGCGCGAGTTCGTCGCTGCGGCGCGTGAGCTCCTTCTCGGCCGCGAGCAGCGCGAGGCGCGCGTCGAGCCATTGCTCGCGCGTGGCGACGGGGTGGGTCGTTGTCATCGTGATCTCCTCGACGGGGCGGCCCCGACGGCCGCCGCTCGTGAGGTAGATTGCGGGCGGGTCGCACGCGAACGGGAGTGACAATCGTGGCGGGATTCGGATGGACTCGCTGATCACGGCCGCGGCGCGCGCGCTCGCCAGCGGCGATCCGCTCGGCGCGCTCAAGTGCGTCGCGCTGCGCGAGGACGCGCCTGCGCTCGCGCTGCGCGGCATCGCGCTGGCGCAGCTCGGCGCCTTCGCGCGCGCGAAGGCGCTGCTGCGCGCCGCCGCGCGCGCGTTCGGCCCGCGCGAAGCGGTCGCGCGCGCGCGCTGCGTCGTCGCCGAAGCGGAGATCGCGCTCGTATCGCGCGACCTCGACGGCGACACCAAGACGCTCGATGCGGCACGCGCCGTGCTGGAGCGCCATGGCGACCGCGCGAATGCCGCGCATGCGCGCCACCTCGCGATCCGCCGCCTCGTGTTGATCGGCCGGCTCGACGAAGCCGAGCGCGCACTCGACGCGCTCGATCCGGGCGCGCTCACGCCCGCGCTGCGCGCCGCGCACGAGCACGTCGTCGCGGGCATCGCGCTGCGTCGCGTGCGCACGCAGGTCGCGCAGGCCGCGCTCGCGCGTGCGGCCGGTGCGGCGCGCGAGTCGCGCATCGCCGCGCTCGTCGCCGAAGTCGACGCGACCGCGCGCCTGCTCGACGAGCCTGCGGCACGCCTCGTCGCGCACGGCCGCGAACGCGTGTTGCGCCTCGCCGAGGTCGAGGCGCTGCTCGCGTCCGACGCGTTCGTCGTCGACGCCTGTCGCCACGTCGTGCGCGCGAGGCCGACGAGCGTGCCGCTCGCCACGCGCCCGGTGCTGTTCGCGCTCGCGCGCGAACTCGCGCAGGCGTTTCCCGGCGACGTCGCGCGCACTGCGCTCGTCGCGCGCGTGTTCCGCACGCGCCACGGCGACGACTCGCATCGCGCGCGGCTGCGAGTCGAGATGGGCCGCCTGCGCGCGGCGCTGCGCGGCCTCGCGGGCGTGACCGCGACGAAGGACGGCTTCGCGCTCGCGCCCGCGCGCGCACGCGAGGTCGTGGTGCTGCTGCCGCCGCTCGACACCGCCCATGCCGACGTGCTCGCGCTGCTCGCCGATGGCGGGGCCTGGTCGAGTTCCGCGCTCGCGCTCGCGCTCGGCGTGAGCGCACGCACCGTGCAGCGCGCACTCGACGCGCTCGCCGCCGGCGGCCGCGTGCAGCCCGTCGGCCGCGGCCGCGCGCAGCGCTGGATGGCGCCGCCGGTGCCGGGATTCCCGACACTGTTGTTACTCGCGACATCGCCGGCCGAGGGCTAGCATCGACCTCAACGATCTGCACGGCACCGGTTTCCGCGAAGGGAAACCCGCGCAATTCGTCATTCCCGCGAAAGCGGGGCAGGTTCGTTCATCCCCGAGCGACCACCCGGAGAGCATCCATGAAACGAGGCCAGGCCGAAGTCGTCCGCGAGTACGGCCCATTCGCGGGCGTGAAGAACATCGGCGGCGTCAGCTACGACGGCGAGCGCGTCTGGTTCGCGGCCGGCGACCGCCTGCAGGCGATCGACCCGGCGAGCGGCGACACCGTGCGTTCGATCGACGTCGCCGCGCACGCGGGCACCGCGTTCGACGGCCGGCACCTGTTCCAGATCGCCGAGGACCGCATCCGTAGGATCGATCCGCACACCGGCGACGTGCTCGCGGAAATCCCCGCACCCGCGGGCGGCGGCGACTCGGGTCTCGCGTGGGCGGAAGGCTCGCTCTGGGTCGGCGACTACCGCGGCCGGCGCATCCACCGCATCGACCCCGACACGGGCGACGTGCTGCGCACGATCGAGTCGAACCGCTTCGTCACCGGCGTCACCTGGGTCGAGGGCGAACTCTGGCACGCGACCTGGGAAGGCGACGAGAGCGAGTTGCGCCACGTCGACACGGACACCGGCGACGTGGTCGAGACCCTCACGCTGCCGGACGGCGTGTTCGTCTCCGGCCTCGAATACGACGGCAACGATCGCTTCTACTGTGGCGGCGGCGGCAGCGGCAAGGTGCGCGCGGTGCGCCGGCCGAAGTCGCGCTGAGGCGGCGCGCCGGCGTCCAGCTGCGCAATGCCCGCACATGCGCGCGGCGACGCCCGCGCCTTCGCACGCGTCGTGATGCCGAACGCATCGGACATTCATCGAAACCGCATGCGCGCCCGCCCGCGTGTCGGCACGCTCGTGCGTCGTCGATCCCGATGCTGAACGGAGATAGGAACGTGCTGTTGCCAAGATTCGTGCTGCCCTACGCCGCCGTACTGGCGGCAAGCTTCACCCTGCCCTGCCTCGCCGCCGACGGCGATCCCGACGCCGGCTTCGGCACCGGCGGCGTCGGCTACGTCACCGTCGACGACGTCTCCGCGCGCGAGATCACGCCGCACGCGTCGATCGAGCTGCCCGACGGCAAGCTGCTGTTCGCGGGCGCACGCAACAGGATCGTGCCGCCCTCGCCGTGGTACGAACCGCAGATCCGCGGCATGCTGCTGCGCCTGGACGCCGACGGCAGCGCCGACGCGAGCTTCGGCAACACGACGGTCCCCGGCCTCGTCGAACTGCCCGACCTCGCCGCGGGCCAGCGCATGCAGGGGATCGAGTCGATCGCGCGCTTCGCCGACGGCTCGTACGTCGCGGTCGGCACCGCGATGGTCAACGGCCCTCTGGCAGGCTATGTCGTCAAGCTCACTGCGAGCGGCGACGTCGACGAGAACTTCGGCAGCGGCGGCACCGTGCTGTTGCCGATGCACTACCTGCACGTCGTCAGGCTCGACAGCCAGCAGCGCATCGTCGTCGGTGGCGAGCGCTTCGACAGCGGCACCTTCGTCTACACGAGCACGGTCGTGCGGCTCGATGCGAGCGGCGCATACGACTCGACCTTCGGCAGCGGCGGCACGCAGTCGATCACGTGGGCCGACGCGGGCGCGTCCGGCTACGTGCACGACCTCGCGGTCGTCGCCGGCGACGCGATCGTCGTCGGCGGCGGCTTCGAATCGAACGGCGCTGGGCTCGGCACCGATTACGCACTTGCACGGCTCGACGCGGACGGCCGTTTCGACACGGCCTTCGCGACGGTCGGCTGGCGCGTGTTCCGGGACGAGACGGAGACCTCGATCGTCAACGCGGTCGAGCGCCTCGCGCCGCTCGGCGACGGCCGCATCGCGTTCGCGGGCTACCACAACACCGGCGAGAACATCACCGGGCTCGTGCTCGGCCGCGTCCTTGCGGACGGTTCGACCGACACCACGTTCGGCGACCTCGCCAACCCCGGCTACTTCAAGCCCGCGATCCTGCCGTCCGCCGAGAGCGCGAACGTGAGCGGCTTCGTCCAGCAGGCCGACGGCAAGCTCGTCGCGTCGGTCGCGTACTACACGCCCGAAAAGGAGGACTTCTTCGCCGTGCGCAGCACCGCCGACGGCGCGCTCGACACGGAATTCGCGAGCGCGGGCATTTACGACGCCGACCTCGCCGCCGACGGCGTGTACAGCGAGATCGGCACCTTGCTCCTGCAGGGCGACGGCAAGCTCGTCACCGCCGGCCGCGCGCAGCGCACGATGGATTCGCCGCTCGTCGACTTCGCCGCAACGCGGCTGCTCGTCGGCGCGCTGGACGCCGTCTTCGCGGATGGCTTCGACTGAGCGACGGCGCGATTCGAAGGCATCGCTACTGAAGTCGCTCCTCCAGCACTCTCGTAGGAGCGACTTCAGCGGCGAGGCATCGCGTCCGGCGCATCGGCGCGGTCGCGGCCCCATGCCCAGCCGATCGACAGCACGTAGCGACTCCCGCCTTCGACGGTCGTGACGCTGTGTTCGCAACGATCCGGCCGAAAGAACTTGATCCGGCGCGTCGCGTAGATCGGTTTCGCGCAGACGAAATCACCACCCCGCTTCGGCGCCTTCAGGATCACATTGATGCGATAGTGGCGCCGCCCCTGCACGGGATCGGTGTGCGGCGGCACGCTCGATCCTTCCGGGTAGCGGATCAGGTACGAATCGAACGGGATCGGCCACGGCAGGGTCAGCAACAGCATCTTGTCGTACCCGGAACCCTGCCGCCCCGATTGCCAGCGGAACGCCGCGCCGATGTAGCCGCGCAGCGACGGTGAGCGCAGCACGATGGCGACGATCGCGTGGGCGATCATGCCCACCGCGAACACGGCAGCGAGGAAACCGGCCCATAGCGCAACCCGGTGCGGCCGCGTGAACAACGGGACATACCCGACGGCATCGATTTCGCACGCTCCGGTACTCGAGACGTACGTACCACCCGCATCAAGGCATGTGTCCTGCTCGAGGTAGCTCGCGAGGCGAGCGGCGAACAGGGTCGCCACCACCGCTGCAAGCACGAACGCCGCGGCCCTTGCGCGAAACGTCATCGTTGCGCGCCCGCCGTTTCCATTCGCGTCGGCAGCTGGTCTCATCCGCATATCCCGTTGGATCACCCAAGCACTGGATGGACGATGCCCGGCCACACCGGACTCATGGATGCGACGAACACCGTGCGTGTGGAATCCGCCGACGCGTGTACTAGTCGTCGAGGTACGCACGCATCGACGCCGTCCGGACCGCATCGTGCAGAAGTATGCCGCGTCCGGAGAGACGAGCGCGAGCCCGCCTTCACTCAGGAGAGCGGGTCGTACTGGAACTGCCGCAATTCCTGCGCGCAGCGGCAGGCGACCGCGATCTTCGAAGCCCATGCCACCGCAGCCTCGCGCGACGGCAGTTCGAGCACGGTGAACCCGCCATCGAGCGGCCGCACCCCGGCCCGCGCACCCGGCGTGATCGATCCGTCCCTGGCGACGACGACCGGCGCGACGTCCTCGTCGATGCCGCCGCCGAACACGTAGACGCCCGCGTCCTTCGCCTCCTGGATCACCGCGTGCGCGGCGTCCGCGACGGCCTGGAACTCGCCGTCGGGGACGACCATCGCGCGGCTCGGGAACGAGATCAGGTACTTCGTCATCGGAGGCTCCTGCAAGGGCGACCGGGCGGCCACCGTCGACGTCGTCGACGAACGGCCGCAGCGGAGTTCGACAGCGACGCCCCGCTGCGGTCGACGCCCGGGCCGGCACGGGACCGTGCTGCTTCCTTCGGGATCATGGATGCGCTTCCGGCCCGATCGACTCCGAGACTCGCGCGGGCGCCATCCATCCAGCATCATGTGCGGCCCGGTGGCTTCGCCGAGTTCCATGCAGCTTCTGATCAGCACCACCCATCAGCCGGCGACCGATCTCGGTTACCTTCTGTCGAAGAACCCCGATCGCCACCAGACGTTCGATCTCGCGTTCGGCACGGCACACGTGTTTTATCCGGAAGCAGCCGCGGAACGCTGCTCCGTCGCCTTGATCGTCGACGTCGACCCTGTCGGCCTCGTCCGTGGGCGCGGCGACACGGACGGACCACTGACGCAATACGTGAACGACCGGCCGTACACGGCCTCGTCGTTCCTCGCGGTCGCAATCGCCCAGGTATTCGGCAGCGCGATGGCAGGCACCAGCAAGGCCCGCGCC
>DASTSE010000422.1:0-5651 GCA_035760865.1 Dokdonella sp. | reverse complement strand
AAGCCGGGGCATCGCGGCTGAAGCCGCTCCTACGCCAATACTCAATGCGCGGGCTTGTCCGAGGCGAGCGCCTCGGAGCGCTGCGCGGCGAGATCCGTCGGCAGCTCGGCCCAGGTGTAGTCGAACATCGCCGCGGTCGGCTGCGCCCTCGTCTCGAGGTAGGCGTTGACCTCGGCGTCGACCTTGGTCGCGCACTCGGCCTTCCAGTCCTCGTCTTCCTTGTCGGTCCACGCGTTGAGCGACATGAGGTACGCCTTCATGCGCTTGAGCGGCTCGCGTGCCCAGGCCGCCTTCACTTCGTCGTCGGGCCGGTAGCGACGCGCGTCGTCGGCGGTCGTGTGGTCGGACAGGCGATAGGTGACGGCCTCGATCACCATGCCGCCGTGGCCGTGCCGCGCGCGCTTGATCGCGTGGTCCATCGCGGCGCGCATCGCGATGAGGTCGTTGCCGTCGACCTGCAGGCATTCGAGGCCGGCGGCGATGCCCTTCTGCGCGAGCGTCTTCGCGCCGGTCTGCATCCTGCGCGGCACCGAGATCGCCCACTGGTTGTTGACGATGACCGCGACGAGCGGCAGCTGCATCGCGCCGGCGACGTTGATCGCGCCGTAGAAATCGCCCTTCGAGGAACCGCCGTCGCCGACCACGGTGACCGCGACGCGCGGCTCCTTGCGCACCTTGAATGCGAGCGCCGAACCGGCCGCGTGCAGGCACTGCGTCGCGATCGGCACGCACCAGGCGAAGTCGTGCGCGGGGCCGGAGAAGTCGCTGCCGCGCTCGTCGCCGCCCCAGTACAGCAGCACTTCGCGCGGCTTCACGCCACGGTGGAACTGCGCGCCGTACTCGCGGTACATCGGCGCGAACACGTCGTCCTCCTGCATCGCGCTGCCGATCGCGACGTGCGCGGCCTCGTGGCCGAGGCAGGACGCGTAGGTGCCGAGCTTGCCGGTGCGCTGCAGCGCGACCGCCTTGCCGTCGAACACGCGCACGAACAGCATCTGCTTGTACAGGTCGACGAGCGCGCGGATGTCGCGCGCGATCGCGGGCAGGTCGTCGCGGACGAGCTTGCCGTCGGCGTCGAGGTACTGCAGGAATTCGATCTCGAAGGTGGCGGCGATGGACAAGACAGCCTCCGTTGCGGTCGCACGGCGCAGGGCGCTCGGAATACGGTGCCGGATGGGCCGGCGTGCGGCCGCGGCGATGGGAGCGGAACAGTAAGCAAGAGCCCGCCGCTCCCGCAAGGCCCGGCGCAGCATCGTCGATGCGGGTTACACTGGCATGCTCTCACGGTGATGACGTCGCGATGAACGAACCGCACAACCTGCGCCCGCTCGAGCAGGGCATCGAACTCGACCTGCGCGACCGCACGACCTACGGCGGTTACCTGCAGCTGCCCGTGCTGCTGTCGGCGCAGAAGCCGCTCAGCGACCCGCCGCACCACGACGAAATGCTGTTCATCGTGCAGCACCAGGTCGCCGAGCTGTGGATGAAGCTGATGATCCACGAGCTGCGCGCGGCGATCGCGCGCCTGCGCGTCGACGACGTCGATACGACGCTCAAGGTGCTCGCCCGCGTGAAGCAGGTGCAGCAGCAGCTGTTCGCGCAGTGGGGCGTGCTCGAGACGCTGACGCCGTCGGAGTACCTCGAGTTCCGCCATGTGCTCGGCCCCGCGTCGGGTTTCCAGTCGCAGCAATACCGCACGATCGAGTTCCTGCTCGGCAACAAGAATGCGGCGATGCTCAAGGTGTTCGATCACGACCCGGCCGCGCAGCAGGAACTGCGCCGCGCGCTGGTCGAGCCGAGCCTGTACGACGAAGCGCTGCGCTTCCTCGCCCGCCGTGGCCATGCGGTGCCCGCCGCGTGCCTCGAGCGCGACTTCAGCCGGCCGCACGAGCGCATGCCCGAGCTCGTGCCGGTGTTCAAGCGGATCTACGAGCGCGCGCGCGATTTCTGGCCGGAATACCACTTGTGCGAGCAGCTCGTCGACATCGAGGAAAGCTTCCAGCTGTGGCGCTTCCGCCACATGAAGACGGTCGAGCGCATCATCGGCTACCGCCGCGGCACCGGCGGTTCGTCCGGCGTCGCCTTCCTCAAGAAGGCGCTCGACCTCACGTTTTTCCCCGAACTCGTCGACGTGCGCACCGAGATCGGCGCGACCTGACGCGCCTGCGCCACGCGGCGGACATCCGTCCGCGCCGGCGGCGGCGACCCGTCGCGCTAGCACGCTCGCCCCGGCGAATCCCGCTGCGCTGCGGTTTGACGCGGCCGGCGCCAGCGGTTACACGTTCGCGATACGTCACTTCGAGGGGAACCCATGTCCAGTACCAGCCCCGGCGCGCCTGACGCGCTCCCGAGCTTCCCGCAGCGACTCGGCCATCCCGCGCCGCTGTGGATGCTGTTCATGACCGAGTACTGGGAGCGCTTCGCGTTCTACGGCATGCGCTGGGCGCTGACGCTGTACATCGTCGCGCAGTTCTACGGCGGCTCCGGCACCGGCGAGGCGCCCGCGAACGACGTCTACGGCGCGTACCTCGCGCTGATCTACGCGGCCTCGCTGTTCGGCGGCTACGTCGCCGACCAGCTGATCGGCTACCAGCGCTCGATCCTCATCGGCGCGCTGATCATGGCGTCCGGGTTGTTCGTGATCATGATCCCGAACCAGGAGATCTTCCTGTTCGGACTCGCCCTCGTGATCGTCGGCAACGGCCTGTTCAAGCCGAACATCTCGACGATGGTCGGCCATCTCTACAGCCAGGAAGACCGCCGCCGCGACGCCGGCTTCACGATCTTCTACATGGGCATCAACCTCGGCGGCTTCCTCTCGCCGCTGGTGACCGGCTGGCTCGCGAGCGTGCTCACCGATACGCCGTTGCAGCAGAACTACAAGGTCGTGTTCCTCGCCTCCGGCATCGGCATGCTCTTCAGCTTCCTCTGGTTCTGGTTCGGCCGCCGCCAGCTGCAGGGCATCGGCCGGCCTCCGGTGGAGGTGCCCCAGGGGCGCGGCATCGGCATCGTGCTCGGCTGCGCCGCGGTCGGCGTGCCGCTGGTCTATTTCCTGCTGTCCAAGCTCGGCGCGACCGCGCTGATCGTGATCCTCGGCGTGCTGTTCGTCGGCCTCGCCGTCATGCTGCTCGTCGAGGGCATCCGCGAGGGCAAGGTCGCGCGAGACAAGGTCGTCGCGATGCTCATCATCTTCGTGTTCAACGCGCTGTTCTGGATGTTCTTCGAGCAGGCCGGCAGTTCGTTCAACTTCCTCGCACAGAACATCGTCGACCGCATGTTCGGCGGCTGGGAATTCCCCGTCGCCTGGTTCCAGTCGGTCAACTCGCTCGCGATCATCGGCCTCGCGCCGATCATCGCCGCGATCTGGATCTGGATGGGCAGGCGCAACATCGAGCCGTCGATCCCGCGCAAGTTCGGCCTCGGCCTCGTCGGCAACGGCCTCGCGTTCCTGCTGCTGATGTACGCGTTGACCTATCTCGTCGACGCACACGAGAAGATTCCGTTCTGGACCCTGTTCATGGTCTACGTGATCCAGTCGGTCGGCGAGCTGTGTCTCTCGCCGGTGGGCCTGTCGATGGTGACCAAGCTCGCCCCGCCGCGTTACGTCGGCTTCGCGATGGGCGGATGGTTCCTGTCGATCGCGAACGGCAACAACATGTCGGGCGTGTTCGCGGCCTGGGTCAGTGGCGAGACCGGCATGACCACGGGCTCGGCGTTGAGCGGCTATACGCTCGGCTTCTGGGCGCTCGCGGGCGCGGGCGTGCTGTTGTTCCTGATCGCGCCGCTGATCCAGAAGCTCATGCACGGCGTGAGGTAGAGCCGGGATTCGGGATTGGGGGATTCGGGATTCGTGGAGCGCGTGATCGCGGACGCGTAGCGCTTTCCCGAATCACCCATCCCCAATCGCCGCTTCTCACACCGGCGCGAGCTTGTCGAGGATCGCCTGCAGCGCGCGTTGTTCGTCCGCGCTCAGCCGGGCGAGCATGGAGCGCTCGTGCGCGCGCGCGAGCGGCGCGACCGTGTCGTGGACCTTCCAGCCCGCGGCGCTCAGGCGCAGCACCGATCGGCGCTTGTCGCCATCGTGCGCGCGCCGCGATACGCGCTTCGCGCCGACGAGGCGCGTCAACGCGCGGCTGACCGCGACCTTGTCCATCTCGGTGCGGGCAGCGACCTGCGTCGCCGAAAGGCCGTCGCAGTCGTAGCGCGCCCGCACGGCCATCACGCGCCATTCCGTCATCGAAAGGTCGAAGCGGTCCTGGTACTCGCGCGCGATCGCCTGGCTGACGCGGTTCGACAGGATCGAAAGCCGGTAGGGGAGGAAGCGCTCGAGCTCGAGCGGGGCATGGTCGGCCATGTCGCGGTGCCGCTTGAATCCGGTTTCAGATGAAACTATCTTAGCACGATCCCGACCGGAGGCCGCCATGAACGCCCAAGCCCAACCCAACCTCGGCATGCAGGTCACGACGTTCGACAACCCGATGGGCATCGACGGTTTCGAGTTCGTCGAGTTCGCCGCACCGGCCGGTCGTGCGGAAGAGCTGCATGCGTTGTTCAAGCGCATGGGTTTCACCGCGGTGCTGAAGCATCGTGCGCGCGCGATCACCGTGTACCGCCAGAACGGCGTCAACTTCCTCGTCAACGAAGAGCCGGACTCGTTCGCGGCCGACTTCGCCGCCCAGCACGGTCCGTGCGCGTGCGGCTTCGCGATCCGCTTCACCCGGCCGGTCGACGAGGTCGAGCAGGCCGTGATCGCCAACGGCGGCGAGCGCGTCACGCACAAGGCGGCGACGCGCGCGATCGACGTGCCCGTGGTCAAGGGCATCGGCGACTGCATGCTCTACCTCGTGCCGCGAGCCGGCGATGCCTACGCGAAGGACTTCGTCGCGATCGAGGGCGCCGAGCAGGATCCCGCCGGATTCGGTCTCACGTTCATCGACCACCTCACCCACAACCTCCACTTCGGCAACATGCAGAAGTGGTCGGACTACTACGAGCGCCTGTTCAACTTCCGCGAGATCCGCTACTTCGACATCAAGGGCGCCAAGACCGGCCTCGTGTCGAAGGCGATGACCGCGCCGGACGGCATCGTGCGCATTCCGCTCAACGAATCGAGCGATCCGAAATCGCAGATCAACGAATACCTCGACGCCTACCACGGCGAGGGCATCCAGCACATCGCCTGCTTCACCGACGACATCTACTCGACGGTCGAACGCATGCGCGAGGCCGGCGTGGAGTTCCTCGACACGCCGGACACGTATTTCGACGTGATCGACATGCGCATTCCGAACCATGGCGAGGACGTGCCGCGCCTGGCGAAGAACAGGATCCTCATCGACGCGGACCCGGAGACCAAACAGCGCAAGCTGCTGCAGATCTTCACCCAGAACGCGATCGGTCCGATCTTCTTCGAGATCATCCAGCGCAAGGGCAACGAGGGATTCGGCGAAGGCAACTTCCAGGCATTGTTCGAGTCGATCGAGCGCGACCAGATGAAGCGCGGCGTGCTGTAGCCGGCGCGCTTGTAGCAAATAGCCCCTCTCCCTGCGGGAGAGGGGTTGGGGAGCGCGCTGGCCGCTTGAATGGCCTGAAGTTTCGCCGGCAGCATCCGATTCCACCGTATGTCGCCGATTTCTTCTGTGAAGGCTTGA
>DASTSE010000421.1:0-3858 GCA_035760865.1 Dokdonella sp. | reverse complement strand
CGCATACACGCTGTTCATCGCCACATTCGGAGGGATCGCACTGACGTACTCGCTCGACGAACTGGAAGAGTTCGTTTCGAGCGCAATCGGCCTCGGCCAACTGTTGGTCGTGGGCTGGTACGCGTGGGCGAGCGACCACCTTTGGCGGCCTGTCCGCGAGGTGGCGACGGCATGAACGCCCCCGTGCCGCTGATCGAAGTCGAGCAACTCGAAGCCTGGTACGGCCGCCGGCGCGTGCTGCACGGGGTCGATTTCGCGGTCAACGCGGGCGAGATCCGCGTGATCATGGGCGGCTCGGGGTCGGGCAAGAGCACGCTGCTGCGCCACCTGCTCGGCTTGCAGCGGCCGAAGTCGGGGCGCGTGAAGCTGTTCGGCGTCGACCTCCGCGAGGCGAGCGAGCGCGAGATGCTCGACGTGCGCAAGCGCATCGGCGTGTCGTTCCAGGGCGGCGCACTGCTGACCTCGCTGACCGTCGGCGAGAACGTCGCGCTGCCGCTGCGCGAGCACACCACGCTCGACGAGTCGACGATCCGCATCATGAGCCGGCTCAAGCTCGAGGTGGTCAATCTCGGCGGCTTCCAGGACCTCATGCCGAGCCAGCTCTCAGGCGGCATGGTCAAGCGCGCGGCGCTGGCGCGGGCGATCGTGATGGACCCGCGCCTGCTGTTCTTCGACGAGCCGTCGGCGGGCCTCGACCCGGTCGTCTCGGCCGAGCTCGACGAGCTGATCCTGCGCCTGCGCGATGCGCTGCGCATGACGATCGTCGTCGTCACGCACGAACTCGAGAGCGCATTCAAGATCGCCGACACGATCACCGTGCTCGACCAGGGCAACATCCTCATGACCGGCACGGTCGCGGCGGTGCGCGCGAGCGACAACGAGCGCATCCAGGACCTCTTGAACCGGCGTCCGCGCGAGGTGCAGGTCGACGCCGATGCGTACCTCAAGCGGCTGACCGAAGAGGAAGCTTAGAATGTGCGGGTTCCATGTGGGAGCGGCGGAAGCCGCGATGCTTCCGTCGCTGGATGCCGTCGAAAGGCATCGCGGCTTCCGCCGCTCCCTCAGGAAAGGTGCGATGCCGGCATGGGCGAAGGGGCGCCGTCGATGAAACGCGACACCATCAACTACACGCTCGTCGGCGCGGTCGTGGTCGGCGCGATCGCGTTGCTGCTCGTCGCGCTCGCGCTGATCACCGGCAGGGGCGTCGCGAGCACCGACTACGTCGTGCGCTATCGCAACGTGACGGGCCTCCGCTATGGCGCGCCCGTGTTCTACGAGGGCTTCCGCATCGGCCAGGTCGGCGCGGTCACGCCCGAGCGCAGCGTCGAGGGCACGCGCTACAAGGTCGTGCTGTCGGTCCGCCGCGACTGGCCGATCCCTGTCGACAGCCCCGCGCGGCTGCAATCGAGCGGCCTGCTCGCCGACGTCTCGATCGGCATCCACGAGGGGGCGAGCCGCGACAAGCTCGCGCCGGGCGGCGAGCTCAAGGGCATCGAAGGCGCGGACATCTTCGCCGCGATGAACGAGCTTGCGGGCCAGGTCAGCGAGCTCACGCGCACGCAGATCGCGCCGCTGATCCAGACCCTGTCGCAGCGCGTCGATTCGATCACCGGCACGATCGACAAGACGACGCCGCTGATCCTCGAGCAGACGCGCGCGTTGCTCGAGCGCGCCAACCACGCCTCCGATGCGATCAACGACCTGCTCAAGCCCGAGAACCGCGCCGCCGTCGGCGCGATCCTCGGCGAAGTGCGCAACCTCGGCGCGGAACTGCGCAAGACGCGCGCGACGCTCGATCAGGCGCTCGGCGAACTCGCCGGCATCGCGAAGGACAACCGGCCCGACGTGCGCAGCGCGGTGCAGGACCTCTCGAGCGTGCTCAGCGCGCTGTCGGCGCGCATGGACGTGATCACGCACCACCTCGAATCGTCGAGCCGCAACCTCGACGAGTTCAGCCGCGAGATCCGCAGCCATCCCAATCGCCTGATCCTCGCGCCGAAGGCCGACAACCTGCAGGATGAGCCGCAATGAGGACATCGATGACGACCCGGCCGGCACTCCTGCTCGCGATGCTCGCGCTCTCCGGCTGCGGCGCGCCGACGGTGCCCGATTTCACCTATTTCCGCCTGCCGCGCGCGCAGCCGCTCGAGGTCGCGCCGACGCCGCTGTTCGAGGAGCCGATCGTCGTCGATGCGTTCGGCGCCGACGGCCTCTATGCCGACCAGGCGCTCATCTACGCGCTCGACCCTGGCGCGCAGCAGTTGCGCCAGTACCACTACCAGCTGTGGACCGATCCGCCGACGCGCATCCTGCAGCGGCGCCTCATCGCGCAGTTGCGCGCCTCGAAGGTCGCGACCCAGGTCACCGACGAGCTGCCGGCCAGCAACACCGCGGTCCGCATCAGCGGCATCATCCTGCGCTTCGACCGCGTACCGACCGCGAACGGCGGGTGGAGCGCGGTGGTCGCCCTCAAGCTGCGCGCGGACGGCGGCGACGGCCGGCCGATCGTCGACGACTACTACCGCGCGGACGAAGCGGTCGCGGGCAACGACATCAGGTCCACCGTCGACGCCTACGGCGCCGCGCTCGACCGCATCTACGCGCAGTTCCACGCCGACCTGCGCCAACGCGGGGGTTCGCGGCATGGATGACGCCGACCTGCGTCGCCTCGCCGAGATCGGCATCGACGTCTACGTGCCACGCGAATCGCCGCGCGTCGCCGGCGCCGCTGCGGCGCAGCCGCTGGCCCGCGCGCCGGCCGCTGCGGCAAGCGAGGCGCCGGTCGCGGGTGGCGTGGTGCTGCTTGCCGGGGCATCGGGCGTGCGCGGCGACGCGCTGCTCGCGGGCGTCACGCGCGCGCTCGCGCTCGCACGGATCGACTGCGTGCGGATCGACGCTGCCGACGAGGCCGTGCTCGCGACGGCGAGCGCACTGGTCGCATTCGGCGATGCGCGCGCGCGCGCCGCGGGTGCGGCACTGAGCGCCCAGAGGCAGCGCGAGATCGGCTGGGTCGTCACCGCGGAAGCGGACCTGCTCGCGGGCGACGCGCGTGCGAAGCGTGCGCTGTGGAGCGAGCTCAAGCGCATCGTGCGGCCGCTGCTGCAAGCGCCGCGCCGCGCCGCGGACGTTTCGCACGGCGACGAACGGTAGGCATGCGCCGCCGGGCGCGTGTCCGGACGGCGATCGCACGCGCCATTCGTGGCAAGATGCGCACGGCTTCCGGCGGTTCCGGAAGGTGGGCGGTGGCGCCGCATCGATCGTGGTCGCGATCCTCAAGCAGGTACAACCCGAGTTTCGCCGCATGCAGGCCGACGACCTCGACCGCGTCGCCGGGATCGAGGCGCTCGCGTACGAGTTTCCATGGAGCCGCACGATCTTCGCCGACTGCCTGCGCGCGGCGTACGAGTGCATCGTCCTCGTCGATGCCGGCACCATCATCGGCTACGGCGTGCTGTCGAGCGGCGCGAACGAGGCCCACGTGCTCAACGTCTGCGTGCTGCCGGGCCTGCACGGACGCGGCTACGGACGGCGCATCGTCAAGCGCCTGCTCGACATCGCGCGTTGGCAGCGGGCCGAGCGCGTCTACCTCGAGGTACGGCCGTCGAACCCGCGCGCGATCGCACTGTACGAATCGATCGGCTTCAACGAATTCGGCCGCCGGCCGAACTACTACCCGGCCAGGAAGGGGCGCGAGGATGCGCTCGTGATGGCGATCGAGCTGCTTCCGGCCGAGTAGCGCTCGACCGCCGCGCCTTCCCTGCGGAGCGTCGTCGCGACGCGTTCGCGCGCGACCGTGCTGCCGCGGGCAGGCGACGGCCCGCCGGGGCGACAGCACGTGCGCACGGCGCGGGCGACACC
>DASTSE010000420.1:0-6135 GCA_035760865.1 Dokdonella sp. | reverse complement strand
ATGTCGCGATGCAGGCGCACCACTATCCGCTGCAGGCGCTGCTCTACAGCGTCGCGCTGCATCGTTACCTGCGGCGCCGGATGCGCGGCTACGCGCCGGAGCGCGGCCTCGGCGCGAGCTGGTATCTGTTCGTGCGCGCCGTCGGCTTCGGTGCCGGCCGCGGCATCTGGCATCGCCAGTGGCCAGTCGCGCTGATCGAGGCGATCGATGCCGAACTGGCCGGAGCCGGGAGGACGGCGGCATGAACGCCGCCACGGAACGCGCGCTCGATCACGGCCTCGCCCAGTGGGTGCGGGATCGGACCGGTTCCGACGTGCTCGCGCGCGCCGCACAGGCCGCGAGCGCGGCGGAAGGGGACGGCCATGCGTGCGGCCGGCTCGTCGCGTTCGATCACGCCGAGATCGAGGCGTTGCGCATGCACCCGTGGGTCGGCAGCGGAGACGCGTTCAGCCCGTTCGTGCTCGACGGCGAGCGCCGTTTCTGGCTCTGGCGCAACTGGCGCCACGAGCAGCGCCTCGCCGATGCGCTGCTCGCGCGCTGCGCCGCGCGCACGCGGCCGCTCGCGGACGCGGACCTCGCACGCGATGCCGCGACATTGTTCGAAGACGGCGAGGCCGACCGTACGGCCGACCAGCGCGCCGCACTCGCGGCCGTTCCCGGTACGCGCCTGTTCGTGCTGACCGGCGGCCCCGGAACGGGCAAGACGACCACGGTCGTGCGCATGTTGCTGATGCTGTTGCGGCATGCACGCGCGTGCGGCCTGCCGGACCGGCCGCGGATCGCGCTTGCCGCGCCGACGGGGAAGGCCGCACAGCGACTCGCGCAGGCGATCGCGCGCGGCAAGGACGACGTCGCGCCGCGCATCGCCGGGAGCGCGTTCGCCGGCCTGCTCGACGCGATCCCGCACGCGCAGGCGCAGACGCTGCATCGCCTGCTCGGCTACCAGCCCTCGCGCAACCGGTTCGCCTACGGCGCTGACGATCGCGTGCCGGCCGACATCGTCGTCGTCGACGAGGCGTCGATGGTCGACCTCGCGACCATGCGCCAGCTCGTCGAAGCGCTGCCGGCTTCGTCGTCGCTGATCCTGCTCGGCGACCCCGACCAGCTCGCCTCGGTCGATGCGGGCTCCGTACTCGCCGATGTCGTGGCGAGCGCGAGCGAGGCGACGTCGCCGCTGCGCGGCCATGTCGCGGTACTGCGGCACGTATGGCGCGCAGGAGGCGACCTGCAGCGCGCGATCGAAGCCTTGCGCGATGGGACGGTCGACTGGAGCGGGCGTCCGGCGACGACGGACGGGGCGCTGTTGCGCGCGTGCGCCGACGCGGCTTCCTTGCACGCCTGCATCGACGGCTGGCTCGACCGCCGCGCCGCCGAGCATGCGCAGCTGTTCTCCGCAGCGATCGATCCCGGCTCGGCACTCGCGCTGTTGCGGCGCAGCCAGGTGCTGTGCGCGTTGCGCGAGGGTCGTTTCGGCGCCGCCGGCATCAATGCGCGGATCGGCGATCGGCTCGGCGCTCGCCATGGATTCGACGCAAACCGAAGCTGGTACCACGGTCGCCCGGTGATCGTCACGCGCAACGACTACGCACGCGGCCTGTTCAACGGCGACGTCGGCGTCGCGCTCGCGGACGAGAGCGGCTTGCGCGTCTGGTTCGAGTCGGCCGATCATCAAGGCGGTGCGGCGTTGCGCGGCTTCTCGCCGCGCGTGTTGCCTCCGTGCGAGACGGCCTGGGCGATCACGATCCACCGTAGCCAGGGTTCCGAGTACGACGATGTCGCGGTCGTCCTGCCACCCGACCCGGAGCATCGCCTGCTCAGCCGCGAACTCGTATACACCGCGATTTCGCGTGCGCGCCGGCGCGCCGAACTGTGGACGACGCCGGCGGCGCTCGAGGCCGCCGTCGCACGGCGTGTCGAACGCCTGGGTGGCCTGCGCGCACGCCTCGGCGGACCGATGCGGCCGCGGCAGGGCAGCCTGTTCTGAGCCGGCGTGCATCTGGAGAGTCGGACGCCGCGCTGTTAACCTCGCGCTTCACCCCGCCGATCCGACGGCGGCGCGATCGCGCCGTCGCAGCTGCATGAATCCATCCGCCACGCGTTCCCACGACACGATCCGCGCCGTGCTTTGGCAGGGCGACCATCTGCGCCTGCTCGACCAACGCCATTTGCCGCGCGAGGAGGCGTACGTCGACTGCCGCACGTCCGACGACGTCGCGCAGGCGATCCGCAATCTCGTCGTGCGCGGCGCGCCCGCGATCGGCATCGCCGCGGCCTGGGGCGTCGTGCTCGCGGCACTGCACGACCGCGCGGAACTGCCGGCGGCGCTCGCGCGCCTGCGCGCCTCGCGACCGACCGCGGTGAACCTCATGTGGGCGCTCGATCGCATGCAGCGCGCGATCGCGCGTGGCGCCGCGACCGACGCGCTCGCCGCGGAAGCGCAGGCGATCCAGGACGAGGACCTCGCGGCGAACCGGCGCATGGGCGAACTCGGTGCGGCGCTGGTCGACCCGGGCAGCGGCGTACTGACCCACTGCAACACGGGGTCGCTCGCCACCGCTGGTTTCGGCACCGCGCTCGGCGTGATCCGTGCCGGCGTGTCGGCCGGTCGCATCGCGCAGGTGTTCGCGGGCGAAACCCGGCCCTGGCTTCAGGGCGCGCGCCTCACGATATGGGAGCTGCTGCGCGACGGGATCCCGGCGACGCTCGTCGCCGATTCGGCGGCAGCGCACCTCATGGGCACGGGACAGGTGCAGTGGGTCGTGGTCGGGGCCGATCGCATCGCCGCCAACGGCGACACCGCGAACAAGATCGGCACCTACCAGCTGGCGATTTCCGCGCGCCATCACGGCGTGAAGTTCATGGTGGTCGCGCCTTCGTCGACGATCGACATGGCGACGCCGAGCGGCGCCGACATCGAGATCGAACTGCGTTCGCCGGACGAACTGTTCGGCTACGCCGGCCAGCGCACCGTGGTCGACGGCGCGCGCGCATGGAACCCCGTGTTCGACGTGACACCCGCGGCACTCATCGACGCGCTCGTGACCGAGCGCGGCGTGGTCGAGCGTCCGGACGCGGCGCGCATGGCTGCCGCGTTCGGCGCCGCCTGAGCGGACGTCGAAGGCCGCCCCTGATGGCACTGCGTCGGCAGATCCTCCTGTTCGCGATCAGCGGCGTGCTCGGCTTCGTCGTCGATGCGGGCATCGTCCAGTTCCTCGTGCGCGAACTCGGCGCCAATCCGTACGGCGCGCGCATCGTTTCCTTCCTCGCCGCCGCGACGACCACCTGGGGCTTCAATCGTACCTACACGTTCGCCGGCCACGGCGGTGGCAGCCGGCGCCGGCAACTCGTGCGCTACCTGATCGCGATGGCGTTCGGTTTCGCTTTCAACTATGGCGCCTACGTCGCCTGCGTGCTGCTCTGGCCGCTGGTGCGCGAGTGGCCGGCGATCGGGGTCGCGGCGGGCTCCGTCGCGGGTGCCGCCGTCAACTTCCTGAGCTCCAAATACTGGATATTCCGGCCCGCGCGCACGAGCCCCTCGAGGGATGCTCCAGGCGACGCTAAGTGCCGTTGAAATCAGGAAAAAACGCTGCTGCCGACGCCTTCCTGTGATATGATCGCACGTTGATTTTGCGCTCGCGGAGCGGCTTCGACCGAAGCCTCCCTGCCGCTGCGCCGGAGGCGCCTCCATCGGGCACTCCGCGCGCGCTGCGCACCTCCCGAAATCGGACTTTTTCGAGGTTCCCGGATGGCTGAGCTGGCCAAAGAAATCATTCGCGTCAACATCGAGGACGAGGTCAGGAAGAGCTATCTCGACTACGCGATGAGCGTGATCGTCGGACGCGCGCTGCCCGACGTACGCGACGGCCTCAAGCCCGTGCATCGGCGCACCCTGTACGCGATGCACGAGTCGAACACCTCGTGGAATCGCCCGTACGTGAAGTGCGCGCGCGTGGTCGGCGACGTGATGGGTAAATACCATCCGCACGGCGACTCGTCGATCTACGACGCGCTCGTGCGCATGGCGCAGGATTTCTCGATGCGCTACCCGCTCATCGACGGCCAGGGCAACTTCGGCTCGGTCGATGGCGACGAAGCGGCGGCGATGCGCTACACGGAGTGCCGCCTCGACCGCCTCAGTTCGGAGCTGCTCGCCGACATCGACAAGGAGACCATCGACTACCAGCCGAATTACGACGAGAAGGAACTCGAGCCGACGGTCCTGCCGACGCGCATCCCGAACCTGCTCGTCAACGGCTCCGCGGGCATCGCGGTCGGCATGGCGACCAACGTTCCGCCGCACAACCTCGCCGAGGTGCTGTCGGCGTGCATCGCGCTCATCGACGATCCGGCTATCGGCTTCGACGACCTGCTGCGCATCGTGCCGGGTCCCGATTTCCCGACCGCGGGCATCATCAACGGCTCGGCCGGCATCGTCGAGGCGTACAAGACCGGGCGCGGCCGCATTCTGGTGCGCGCGAAGTGCGAGATCGAGAGCGACGACAACGGTCGCGAGACGATCGTCGTCACCGAGATCCCGTTCCAGGTCAACAAGGCGCGCCTGATCGAGAAGATCGCCGAACTCGTCAAGGAAAAGCGCATCGAGGGCATCTCCGAGCTGCGCGACGAGTCCGACAAGGACGGCCTGCGCGTCGTCATCGAGGTTCGCCGCGACACCTCGGCCGACGTGCTGCTGAACAACCTGTTCCAGCAGACCCAGCTGCAGGTCACGTTCGGCATCAACATGGTCGCGCTCGTCGACGGCCAGCCGCGCACGCTGTCGTTGCGCGAAATCCTCGATGCGTTCGTCCGCCACCGTCGCGAAGTCGTCACGCGGCGCACGATCTTCGACCTGCGCAAGGCGCGCGCGCGCGCACACATCGTCGAGGGCCTCACGGTCGCGCTCGCGAACATCGACGCGATGGTCGAACTCATCAAGACCTCGCCGTCGCCGGACGAGGCGAAGCAGCGCATGCTCGCGCGCCGCTGGGAGCCGGGGATGGTGCGGGCTCTGCTCGCCGCCGCGGGCGCGGACGCGTCGCGTCCGGAAGGCATCGACCCGGCCGCGGGCCTCAAGGCCGACGGCTACCAGCTGTCGGAGACCCAGGCGAAGGAAATCCTCGAGATGCGCCTGTCGCGGCTGACCGGCCTCGAACAGGAAAAGCTCAGCGACGAGTACAAGGACCTGCTGCGGACGATCGCGCGGCTGATCGAAATCCTCGAGGACCCGGACGTATTGTTGCGCATCATCCGCGACGAGTTCGTCGAGTTGAAGGAGCAGTACGGCGACGCGCGCCGCACCGTGATCCAGGCGAGCCAGGAGGACCTCGACATCCTCGACCTCATCGAACCGGAAGACGTCGTCGTCACGCTTTCGCACGCGGGCTACGCCAAGCGCCAGCCCGTGAGCCACTATCGCGCGCAGCGCCGCGGCGGCAAGGGGCGCTCGGCGACGAACATGAAGGAAGAGGACTTCATCGAGCGCCTCTGGATCGCCAATACGCACGACACGCTGCTGGTGTTCACGAGCGCGGGCCGCGTGTTCTGGCTCAAGGTGTACAAGTTGCCCGACGCCGGCCCGAATGCGCGCGGCAAGCCGATCGTCAACCTGCTGCCGCTCGAGGCCGACGAGAAGGTGCAGGCGGTCCAGGCCGTTCACGACTACGCCGAGGGGCGCTACGTGTTCTTCGCGACGCGCAACGGCACGGTCAAGAAGACGCCGTTGCCGGAGTTCGAGTTCCAGCTGCAGCGCGGCAAGATCGCGATCAACCTCGACGAAGGCGACGCACTCGTCGACGTGCAGCTGACCGACGGCGCGCAGGACATCATGCTGTTCGCGTCGAACGGCCGCACCGTCCGCTTCGCCGAAGACGAGGTTCGCCCGATGGGACGCACCGCGGGCGGCGTGCGCGGCATCCGTCTCTCGGATGGTGCGCAGGTCGTGTCGCTGCTCGTGGTCGAGCACGCGACCGAACAGGACGAAGCCGACGACGACGCGGCCGACGCGACCGAAGGCGAGGTGCTCGCCGAGGACGCCGATTCGTCGCAGGCGTGCGTACTGACCGCGACCGAGCGCGGTTACGGCAAGCGCACGCCGCTGTCGAAGTACCCGCGCAAGGGACGCGGCATCCGCGGCGT
>DASTSE010000419.1:0-8154 GCA_035760865.1 Dokdonella sp. | reverse complement strand
CGCTCGATCGCCGCGCGCCGCAGCGGCGGCGCCGCCTGCCAGCGCGCCGCGACGTCGCGCAGGCGCTGCTGCTGCCGCGGCTCGAGCGTGCGCCATTGCGCCTGCATCGGCGCGAGCACGCCCTGTTCGACCGGCGCCAGTCGCGACCATTCCACGCGCGCGAGTTCGACGCCCGGCGCTGCCGTCGGCTCGGCCGCGTGCGCGGCGCCACAGGCGAGCGCGGCGGCGAGCAGGAGGCGCAGCACGGGACGCGCGTCAGCCGTCGACATCGTGTTGCTGGGCATCGAACCACGCATAGAAGTCGAGGTCCTCGCTGAGTTCGAGACTGTCGTCGTCGTCGGCAAGCGCGTTCAGCGCGCCGCCGTCGGACACCGCGTGCGCGGTCGGCGGCGCCGGCACCGGTGCGAGACCGCGCCCGACGAGGCCGATCGCCAGCGCGAGCGCGGTCGCCGCAGCGAGCGCGGCGCCGATGTGCCAGTGGCGCGGGCGCGCCTGCGCGAGAGCGGCCTGGCGCGCCCGGTTGAGGCGCGAGAGGGTCGCGGCATCGAGCGCTTCGGCCGACCGGTCGAGCAATGCGAGCGAGCGGTCGAGCCAGGGTTCACGCGGCGGCGTGGTCATCGGTGCGCCTCCAGGCGATTGCGCAGGTTCGCGAGCGCGCGCGACAGGTGCGTCTTGACGCTGCCTTCGCTGCAGCGCATCGCGGTCGCCGTCGCGGCGACGTCGAGGCCTTCCCACATGCGCAGCAGGAACGCCTGGCGCTGGCGCAACGGCAGCGCCTCGAGCGCCGCATCGAGCGCGATCGCCGCTTCGCCGTCGGCAAGGCGCGCGAGCGGGCCCGGCTCGCGCGCGTCGGGCACGGCCGCGATCGGATCGTCGCCGTCGTTGTCGCGGTCGAGCCAGGCGAACCAGCGACTGCGCACGCGCTGGCGGCGGTGCCAGTCGTGGATGCGGCTGTCGAGCACGCGCCAGAACAGCGGCGGCCACTCGCCGGCGTCGCGCGTGCCGTAACTGCGCACGAAGCCGAACATCGCATCCTGCACGAGGTCGATCGCGTCCTCGCGCTGGCGCGTCGCGAACTCGGCCATGCGCAACGCACGCCGCTCGACCGCGCGCAGGAACCGCTCGATCGCGCGCGAGTCCTCGATTCGCCGGGCGTCGTCGCTCATGCGCTCGTCGGGAATCGCCATCAGGCAGGAGGCTGGGAGCATCGGTCGGCGGCCTTTCCGGGGGCTTTCGCCCGCACCAACGCGGTCGCGTCCGATCGGTTGACAGGAACGACGGCACCGCCCCCTGTCAAGCGGGTTGTACACAGCCGCGCAAGCGGCTGGCCGCGATGCTGCACACGCACGAGGAAATCCGCTGCGTGGCCCGGAGAGCACATGTAAGTGACTGAATTCACTTGTTCATTACAGATTGATTAATCTTTCGCCAACCCGTATCGCAGGGCTTTGTTTCGCGCCTTGCGCAGGGCTCGATGCGCAGTGATCCACAGAGTTATCCACACATGTTGTGGATAAGCGGTTTTTCTCCATTGCGATGGTTACTTAGGTCGGTTTTCTGATGGTTACGTGAGAAACCGCCTGCAAGCGTTCCGACGAGCTGCCGTCGCCCGGACTACACTGCATGATGCGCGGGTCGTCCCGCCTTCCGCCGGCCATGTCTTCGATCCTTCGCGTCGCCCTCCCCGTCCCTCTGCACACGTTGTTCGACTACCGCGAGGGCCCTGCGGTCGCCGCAGTCGGCAGCCGCGTGCGCGTTCCGTTCGGTCGGCGCGAACTCGTCGGCATCGTCGCCGAGCGCGTCGATGCCTCGACGCTCGACGAGACGCGCCTCAAGACCGCCGGTGCGCCGCTCGACGATGCGCCCCTGCTCGATGGCGAACTGTTCGCGAGCTTGCGCTGGGCCGCGCGCTACTACCAGCACCCGCTCGGCGAGGTGCTGTTCGCGGCGCTGCCGACGAGCCTGCGCAGTGCGCGCGCGCTGCCCGAAGCCGGTATCGCCGCGGCGGGCATCACACCCGCGGGGTCGGCCGCACTCGCCGACGGCATCCCCCGTCGCGGCACGCGCGTCCTCGCCCTGCTCGAGGCGCTCGCGGCGGGTCCGGTCGCGGCCAGCCGCCTCGACGCGCTCGCGGGTGCGGCCGCGCGTCGCAATGCGCTCGCTCGCGGCTGGATAGCCGCGTGCCGGCTCGCCGAACCCGCGCGGCCGGCCGCTGCCGTCGCCGGACCGCCTCTGAACGACGCGCAGCGCGATGCCGCCGACGCGGTGGTCGCCGCCGGCGGCGGTTTCGCTCCGTTCCTGCTCGACGGCGTCACCGGCAGCGGCAAGACCGAGGTTTACCTCGAGATCATCCGCGACTGCCTTGCCCGCGGTCGCCAGGCGCTCGTGCTCGTGCCGGAGATCGCGCTGACGCCGCAGGCATTGCGCCGCTTCCGCGAGCGCCTCGGCGTCGAGGTCGCCGCGCTGCATTCGGGCCTCGGCGACGCCGAACGCGCGCGCGCGTGGCTTGCCGCGGCGCGCGGCGAGGCGCTGCTCGTGCTCGGCACGCGCTCGGCGGTGCTCGTGCCGCTCGC
This sequence comes from Dokdonella sp., assembly GCA_035760865.1. Classification (GTDB taxonomy): domain Bacteria; phylum Pseudomonadota; class Gammaproteobacteria; order Xanthomonadales; family Rhodanobacteraceae; genus Dokdonella_A. Next base: position 5,581 of record DASTSE010000419.1, on the reverse strand, counting down.
GCGGCCCGGCGTGATCGTCGTCGACGAGGAGCACGACGCGTCGTACAAGCAGCAGGAAGGCTTCCGCTACCACGCGCGCGACCTCGCGGTGGTGCGCGCAAAGGCGCTCGGCATCCCGATCGTGCTCGGCTCGGCGACGCCGTCGCTCGAGAGTCTCGCCAATGTCGAGGCGCAGCGCTATCGCCTGCTCCGCCTCGACCGTCGCGCCGGGCGCGCCGAGCCTCCCGCGTTGCAGGTGGTCGACCTGCGGCGGCAACGCCTGCAGCACGGGCTCGCCGCGCCGGCGCTCGCGGCGATCGCGGCCTGCCTGCAACGCGGCGAACAGGCGCTCGTGTTCCGCAACCGGCGCGGTTACGCGCCGGTGCTGCTCTGCCACGACTGCGGCTGGAGCGCACGCTGCCCCGATTGCGAGCGCGCGCTGACCCTGCACAAGCGCGAGCACCGCCTGCGCTGCCACCACTGCGGCCACGAGGAACGCGTGCCCGACGCCTGCCCGTCCTGCACCGGACTCGCGCTGCATGCGGTCGGCGAAGGCACCGAGCGACTCGAGGACGCCCTCGGCGCGCAGTTCCCCGACGTGCCCATCGTGCGGGTCGATCGCGACACCACGCGCGGCCGACGCCTGCGCGACGCGCTGTTCGACAGCCTGCCGGAAGCGGGCGCGCGCATCCTCGTCGGCACGCAGATGCTCGCCAAGGGCCACGACCTGCCGCACCTCACGCTGGTGGTCGTGGTCGGCGTCGACGAGGGCCTCTACAGCGTCGACTTCCGTGCCGGCGAGCGGCTCGGCCAGCTCGTCGTGCAGGTCGCCGGTCGCGCCGGTCGCGCCGATCGCCCGGGCACGGTGATCCTGCAGACGCACGATCCCGCCCATCCGCTGCTCGGCGTGCTGCTCAACGGCGGCTACCGCGCGCTCGCCGCACGCCTGCTCGACGAACGCCGCAGCGCGGGCTTGCCGCCCTTCGTGCAGTTCGCGCTGCTGCGCGCCGAGGCGTCGCAGCAGGACGTGCTCGACCGCTTCCTGCGCGCGGCCGCGGCGATCGCGACGCCGATGCCCGCGGGCGTCGGCCTGCACGGGCCGCTCGCGGCGCCGATGCCGCGGCGTGCGGGCGCATGGCGCGCGCAGATCCTCGTCGAAGCGGGCGAGCGCGCCGCGTTGCAGGCGTTCCTGCCGGTGTGGCTCGACGCGGTGCGCGCGCTGCCGGACGAGCGCCGCGTGCGCTGGTCGATCGACGTCGATCCGGTCGACCTGTACTGAACGCCGGCGCGCGTCAGCGCAGCGGGCCGATTCCCTCGAAGCCGTCGGCGAAGATCCAGTCGTCCTGCTCGACCCGCACGACCGCGCGTCGACGTGCGTACCCGGCGTCGAGGCCATTGAGCAGCAAGGTGCGGCCGTCCGGCGTGACGCCGACGACGAGCAGGTCGACCCAGTCGGCCGCGCCGAACTCGATGCCCCAGCCGGCGAGGAACGCGGTGATGTCCTGCGGGCCGTCGGCGGCGGTCCAGTAGAAGCCGTGGTTGGTCGGGCCGAGGTTCGGATCGAACACGACGTAGCTGCCGACGACGACGTTGCCGTCCTCGCTCGACTCGAACGCGTAGGTGACCGCGTCCGCCTGCGCGCCCTCGGGCAGGTCGAGGTACTCGAGGCCGACGCCGGCGCGCCAGCGCCATGCACGCGGATCGCCGAGGCCGTTCTCGACGCCGGCGCCGACGATGACCGAGCAGTCGCTGTTGCAGCCGATCGCCTGGCCAACGCGCTGCCCTTGCGCATCGGTGATCCAGCTCGGAACGCCATTGTCCCAGCGCAGGCCGTAGCGCGTGAAATCGTCGGGCGCCGGCTCGCCGAACCCGACGACGACGTCGCCGCCGTTCGCCGCGGCCCACGCCTGCGCGCTGAATGCATCGGCAGGCAGCGCGAGCGGGACCTGGCCGCCGGAGGCGGTCCACGACCAGGGCAGCTGCGGCCACGGTCCCTCCGGCGGCGGCACCGCGGGTTCGGCCGAGCCGGTCAGCACGCTGCCGTCGGAGGACACGCCGAACACCGACGCGCTGCCGAGCGTCGCGCTCGCGCCCGAGATGCGCGCCCAGTCGGTGCCGCCGGTCCAGAGTTCGGGCGCGGCGACGAGCGCGTCGCCGCCGTCGTCGAAGTAGCCGGTCGTCGCGATCGTGCCGCCGTCCTTCGAGATCAGCGGCGTGATGTTGTCGAGCGTGAACGTCATGCCGCCGCCGAGCACTTCGGGCGCGGCGCCGGGTTGCCAGCGCACGACGAGGCCATCCGGGTAGGCGACGCCGATCACGGTACCGTCGGCGGCGATGTTCGTCGCGCCGGCGACCGCATACCCGTCCGGCGCGGGCAACTCGGTGAGCGTCACGGTGTCGGCGATGGCGGCCGATGCGGCCGACAGCAGCAGTGCCGCGCACAGCGGACGCACGAGGGGACGGATGGACGAGGGCAACGCGATCATGGACGACTCCGCGGTTCGGGGTGCGGCGCAGGTTCCGCCCGCGTGCCGAGCGGGTCACTCCAAGCGCATTCCAAGCGCATGACGGGCGCGTCCGTAGCGCATGACGAACGCATTCACTGCGTCGCGGGCGCCGATGGCGGCGCGAGCAGCGCGGCCGGGATCTCGCGTTCGCCCGCGAGCGCCTGCGCCTGGCGCAGCGCGTTGAACCACGCCTCGCGCGGCCCGAGCCTGGCGAACAGCCGCAGCTGCAGCAACGCGCTGTCGAAATCGCGCACGGACCATGGCGCGACGCGGCCGATCGCCGCGATCGCGGCGTCGCGCGCGCCGGCATCGAGCAGGAACGGCCCCTGCACCGCGGCGACTGCGACGATCTCGGCCGGCACGCCGCGTCGGTCGGCGCTCGCGGCCGCATGCTGGAGCCAGCCGCTCGCGCAACCGTCGCGCAGGTGCACGCACCACTCGGCCATCGCGAGCGCATCGTCGACCGCGCCCGGCTCCATCGACGCCGCGAGTGGCGCTTCGCGCCGACGATCCAGCAACGCGTAGGCTTCGCCGCTGCGCCCGAGCTCGAGCAACGCGTGCTGGCGCACGCGCACGACCGCGCTGCGGTCGCCGTCGGCGCCCGACGCGGGCCAGTCGGCGAGGGCGTCCGCCGCCGCGCGCGCGGCTTCGTCCCAGCGCTGCTCGCGCGCGGCAAGATCGGCTTCGAGCGCATGCAGGCGCGCCTGCAGCACGCGATTGCCCGATGTCGCGATCGCGGCCGCCTGTTGCAGCGCGGCGCGCGCTTCGCGGTAGCGGCCGGCGCCGGCCTGGACTTGCGCACGGTTGAGCAGCAGGTCGACGCGCTGGTCGGGATCGGTGATGCGTTCGCGCAGGGCCGAGGCGCGTTCGACCGTCGTCGCGGCGTCGTCCCGCTGCAGCATCGCGAGCTGCGCTTCGACGATGCCGGTCAGGGTCAGCAGCAGCTCGTGCAATGCGCCGTAGGACTGGAAGCGGTCGGCCGCGCCGGGCAGGTAGTCGAGCGCGGCCGCGGGGCGGCCACGGTAGAGCTCGAGCATGCCGAGGTTGGCGTCGACGCGCGTGACGCCGAGCGAATCGCCCGCGCCTTCGAGGTCGACCCGCGCCGCCCCGAAGTCGGCGAGCGCTTCTTCGTAGCGGTGCGCTGCGACGCGGCTGTTGGCCCGGCCGAGCAGCGCGTGGCCATGCGCGAGCGTATCCGCGCTGCCGAGCAGCGCGAGCGCGGCATCGAAGTCGCGGCCGCCGTCGTCGAATGCGCCGCGGCGGATGCGCGTCGAGCCGCGCGCGATGAGCACGTCCGCGCGCAGGCGCGCATCGGTTTGCGTCGCCGCCTGCGCGAGCGCGTCGTCGAGCGCGGCTTCGGCGCGGTCGAGCCGGCCCGCGCGCAGGTCGACCTGGGCGAGCCGCCACGCGAGCTGCGCCGGTCGGGCGGCGAGCTGGGGCGACGCGCCGAGGATCTCGCGCGCGGTGTCGAGTTCGTTCGCGAGCATCGCCGCGCGCGCACGCTGCAGCGTTTCGTCGAGCGCGGCGTCGGCTTCGCGCGCGGCCGGCGGCGTGCGCCTTCCGAGCGCGGCGAGCAGCAGGTCGCCCGCGCCGCGCGCGGCCTCGATCGCTTCGTGCGCGGCGAAACTCACCGGGATCGCGATGCCGTGTTCCGGCTCCGCCGCGAGCTCGACGCGCCAGCCGCCCGCGTCGTGGTGCGCGCGGCCGCGCACGAGGTAACGCGCCGCCGTCGCCGCGCGCAGGTCGGCTTCGCCGCGGCCGGGCGACGACGCGCCGAGCAGGCCGAGCACGTTCTCGCTCGGCGGCACGGCGAGGCCGGCCTGGCGCAGCCGCTCGGCGACGAGATCCATCGCCCCGAGCCGCAACCACGCGTCCTCGCGCAGGCCATCGACCTGCAAAGGCAGCACGACGAGCGTTTCGTCGCCGGCGATGCCGTGCGCAGCCACGGGCGCCGCCGGACGGCGCACGAGCAGGAACGCGGCGGCGAGCGCGAGCGCGACGAGCGCGAGCGCGACGACGACGGCGCGACGAGCGCGCCGCGGCGGCGCCGCGCGCTCGGGCGCGCGCGCGACCGCGGGCGATGCCACGCGCGCGTCGGCCGCGTCGGCTTCGATCTCGCGCGTGTCGGCGACCCAGCGATAGCCGAAACCCGCGATCGTGCGGATCGTGTGCTGCACGTTGCCGTCGTCGCCGAGCGCGCGGCGCGCGCGCAGCACGATCTGGCCGAGCTGCGCATCCGATACGTTCGAGCGGCCGAACACCGCGTCGACGAGTTCATCGCGCCCGACCGCTCGATCCCGGTGCGCGATCAGGTCCTCGATGCACTCGAACGTGCGGCGCGGCAGGGTCACGCGGCGCGCCCCGCGCCACAGCTCGCGCGCAGACGGCAGGAAGCGGTAGTCGCCGAACTCGAAGCCGATCGCGGTCATCCGCCAGAGGTTAGCGCGCGCGAAGCGCACTGACGAGGCGCGACGCGTCGCGGATCGAGGGAACCAGGGCGGGTCGAGCGCGCGGCGCGAGTCCCGCCACGGCCGGTTCACGACCGGCATGCGCGGGCGCGGCCCCGAATCGGCGCTCGCGGGCAGAGCAAGAGCCTGAAACACGGAGCACACGGAGCACACGGAGAAAGCAGATCGAGCAGTAGCTTTTCCTCTGTGTGCTCTGTGTGCTCCGTGTTTCAATCTTTTCTGCGCCACGACTGCCCCCAGCGTCGCGCGCACCGCGCGCACCGCCCTTGGGATCCGCAGGGCGCGCGTCCGGGCGTCGCCTGCGTCGCCGCTGGGACGATCGGTGCGATGCGATGTCCGTCGCGTGCACGCGACGGCGTTACCCGGGGGCTCTCGTCCATGAGGTGCTCGCCATGATCCCGTGTCCGGTTCGCCCCATCGCCCGCCCGGCCGCGGCGCCGCTCACGCTCGCGGCACTGCTGGCGGTCGCACCGGCCGGTGCGGCCACGCGGACCTGGCCCGGGCCGGCGCCGTGTGCGTCGACGTTGCAGGCGTGCATCGCCGGCGCCGATGCGGGCGACGTCGTCGAAGTCGCGAGCGATGGGCCGATCGCCGAATCGCTGGAGATCCAGGGCAAGAGCCTGACCT
>DASTSE010000418.1:0-4760 GCA_035760865.1 Dokdonella sp. | reverse complement strand
GCGAGATGCACCCAGCCGAGCACGAGGCCCGCGATCGCCATACCGTCGCCCTCGACCGTTCCGGGCGGCTCGCGGCGGATCTCCGCTCGTGCGAGATGGCCGCAGATCACCGCGGCGACCGCACCGATGAACGGCAGCGCGAACCAGCAGACGATGCCGAAGACGAGGCTGAGGATCGCAGGCGTACTCGTGCGCGAGGGCGTGGCGTTCATGCGCGGAAAAACCGGGATGCGGCGCGCGTCGGCGCCGGTGCGCAAGAGTAGTCACTCGCGCGCGGCGGTTCAACGCGCCGCGCGCGCCGCCTGCGCGTCAGCGCGCGGCGACGTCCGGTGGCGGGGCGGGGAACTGCACCACCGGACCCGGCGGCGCGACGCCGGGCGGAAGTGCCGGCGGCGCCTCCTTGCCGGCCGGTCCGAGCGATTGCACGAACGCGTACAGCGCATCGAGGTCGTCGTCGCTCATCGCATTGACGGCCCAGTACGGCATCGGCGGACGCGCGGTGAACGAATGCGCGTAGCCCTTGAATGCGGCGAGGTCCATCGTCGCCAGGCGCAAGCGAAGGTTCGGCGCATAGGTAGTGCCCCACGGTCCCGACCAGCCGAGTTCGTCGCCGGTCAGCCATGCGGATTCGGGCACCTTGCCGGCGTTCGCCGTGAACCCCGGCGTGTGGCAATCGTTGCAGCCGCCGATGAGGACGACGTAACGGCCGCGCTGGACGAGGTCGGCGCGCGAGGCGGCGGCGAGCGTGGCGACGGCGGCGCTGGCGCCGAGCAACACGGCGAGGGCGATGACGAGCTTGTTCATGGGACATCCAGGCGGCGCGGCGGAACGCCGCGCCTTCGAAGGTCCCAATACGGCCCCGGGCGGCCGTTCCTATCAGGGGCGATGCCTCGCGGCTGCCTGGGCCGCCACGGCAGTCCCTGCCGGCCGATCAGAACTCGAACTTGATGCCCTGCGCGAGCGGCAACGCGTCCGAATAATTGATCGTATTGGTCTGGCGGCGCATGTATGCGCGCCATGCGTCCGAGCCGGATTCGCGGCCGCCGCCGGTTTCCTTCTCGCCGCCGAACGCGCCGCCGATCTCGGCGCCCGACGTGCCGATATTGACGTTGGCGATGCCGCAGTCGGAGCCGGATGCGCTGAGGAACGCCTCGGCCGCCTTGAGGTTCTGGGTGAAGATGGCCGACGACAGGCCCTGCGGCACCGCGTTCTGCATCTCGATCGCCTGCTCGAGCGAGCTGAACTTCATCACGTAGAGGATCGGCGCGAACGTCTCGTGCTGGACGATCGCGGCGTCGTTGGACAGGCCGGTGATGATCGTCGGCAGCACGAAGTTGCCCTTGCCTTCGATCGCGGCGCCGCCGGTTTCGACCTTGCCGCCGCTCGCTTTCGCCTGCGCGATCGCATCGAGGTAGGCCTGCACCGCATCGCGGCTGTTGAGCGGGCCCATGAGGTTCTTCGCGTCGGTCGGGTCGCCGATCTTCTTCTCGACCTGCTTGTACGCGGCGACGAGCTTGGCGAGCACGTCGGCGTGGATCGACTCGTGCACGAACAGGCGGCGCGTGGTCGTGCAGCGCTGACCCGCGGTGCCGACCGCGCCGAACACGATCGCCGGGATCGCGAGCTTCAGGTCGGCGCTCTGGTCGACGATGATCGCGTTGTTGCCGCCGAGTTCGAGCAGCGAGCGGCCCATGCGCTGGGCGACGCGTTCGCCGACGATGCGGCCGATCTTGGTCGAGCCGGTGAAACTGATCAGCGGCACGCGCTTGTCGTCGACGAAGGTCGCGGCGAGTTCGGTGCCGGCATCGTTGAACAGGAAGAAAAGGTCCGGGAAACCGCCCGCCTTGAGCGCGTCGTTGCAGATCTTCATCGCCGCGATCGCCGACAGCGGCGTCTTCGGCGACGGCTTCCAGATCGAGATGTCGCCGCACACCGCCGCGATGAAGCTGTTCCACGCCCATACCGCGACCGGGAAGTTGAACGCGGAGATGATGCCGACGAGGCCGATCGGGTGCCACTGCTCGTACATGCGGTGGCCGGGGCGCTCGGAATGCATCGTCAGGCCGTACAGCTGGCGCGACAGGCCGACCGCGAAGTCGCCGATGTCGATCATCTCCTGCACCTCGCCGTCGCCCTCGGGCTTGGACTTGCCCATCTCCAGCGCGACCAGCGAGCCGAGCGCGTCCTTGTGCATGCGCAACGCCTCGCTGCAGAGGCGGATCGCCTCGCCGCGGCGCGGCGCCGGCGTCGAGCGCCAGGTCGCGAACGCGGCCTGCGCGCGCTTGACGATCGTCTCGTAGTCGCCCGCGCTCGCCGAGTGGACTTCGGCGATGACCTCGTTGGTGCTCGGGTTGATCGACTGCAGCAGGCCGGCATCGGTCGTCTTCGACCATTCGCCGTGGCCAAGGTAGGTACCCGAATTGACCGGCTCGAGGCCGAGGGACTTGAGGATCTGCGCGGACATGGACACTCCAGGAAAAGCGGGGGCACGCGGCAGGGCGCGCGGAAACCGTACATTCTAGCAGGACCGACCCATCGCGGTCCGCGCGGACGATACGAAGGGGCGCCGTTGCGAGATCGGGCGATCGAGCGCGGCGCCGCCCGACGCGTGAGCCCTCAGCCGAACTGGAACGCCGATACGGCCTTGCCGAACACGCGATCGTGGAACGTGCGCCGTCCCGGGTCGTCGCCGGCGGCGCCTGCGACGACCATGAGCGGCAGCAGATGCTCCGCGCGCGGATGGCAGGCGAGCGCCGCGGGCAACCGCTTCCAGTCGACCAGTTGCGCGTCGCGGGAGCGCGCTTCGGGATCTTCCACCGCGTGCGTGAGAGCGGCATCGAACCGGGCCGCGTCCGCGACCACGCGCGGATCGTCGGCGAAGAATTCGCGCAGGTTGTGATAGCTCATGCCGCTGCCGACGACGAGCACGCCTTCGTCGCGCACGGGCGCGAGCGCGCGGCCGATCGCGAAATGGGCCTCGGGATCGAGGCCGGCCTGCAGCGACAGCTGCACGACCGGAACGTCCGCGCGTGGCCAGGCGAGCAGGAACGGCACGAACACGCCGTGATCGAAGCCGCGCGTCGCATCCTCGCCCGAAGCGATGCCCGCGCCCGCGAGCAACCTGCGCACGCGCGCGGCGAGGTCGGGCGAACCGGGAGCCGGATAGGACAGCCGGTACGTGTGCGACGGAAAGCCGTAGTAGTCGAACAGCATGCCGGGTCGAGCGCCGCTGTTCACGGTCGGCTGCGCCATCTCCCAATGTGCGGAGACGACGAGGATCGCGGACGGCTTCGCGCCGATCGAGGCCGCAAGGCCGCGCAGGTACGCCGCCATGCCGTCCCACGCGTGCGGTGCCTGCGGCGGCGGATCGATGAAGAAGCACGGACCGCCGCCGTGCGGGAGATAGACGGCCGGCAGGCGTCGGGTGGCATTCATGTGCGGCGATTCCTCGGCCAAAACCGGCAGATGGAGTCGCGCGCCGCACCCTGCAAGCGTACGGTAGGCCACGCCCAGGCGAGCCGCTACAATGCGCCGGCCACGCGGCCCCGTAGCTCAGCTGGATAGAGCGCGCCCCTCCTAAGGGCGAGGTCGCCCGTTCGAATCGGGCCGGGGTCGCCATGACCGGCGAGCGAGGCCGCGCCGCCTGCGCGCGGCACCGCTACGGATCGTTCGACAAGCCGCGCGGCACGGGCGCTGCGCATGCGCGCACGCACCTCCACGCGGAAACCGGGGAAGCATTCCAACGCTTCGTCCGTCGCGGGCTCCTGCGCCCGCTCACGCTTCGACCACGGGCGGCGCGGACGCGTCAGTTCGGCGCCGCGTCGCCTGCGGGCGAGAACGGCACCGCGGGACCGTCGTGCAGTCCACGCCGCCACGCCGCGAGCTTCGCCTCGATGCTCGCGCTCGTCGCGATCTGCGGCTCGGAGTGCAGGATCGGCGCGTCGTCGGCGCCTCCCTGCGCTGGCGGCGGCGCGTCCTTCTGGCCCTCGGTCTCCCATGCATCGACCGACGCGCGGGCGAGGTCGAACGCTTCGCGCAGCGACGTCGTCCTGTTCAGCGCTTCGGCGAGGAACGCCTTGCCGAACCAGGTGATGTCGGAATCGGCGCCGCAGCCGAACGAGGTGCGGTCCTTGCGTGCCGACGTCAGCACCATCGTCGAGTCGTCGCGCAGCGCATCGACGAACCCGCCCGAATAGCATGCGTTGACGACGATGACCTTCCAACGCATCGCGGGCGTCGTCCTGAGCGCATCGGCGATGTCGTCCGGTCCGATCTGGTTGAGCGGCAGCGGATCGAGGTCGACCAGCAGCTGATGGTCGTCCGAGCCGTGCGAGGTGAAGTAGAGCAGCAGCACGTCTTCCGCGGGATCCATCGTGCGCGCGATCGCGGCCAGCGTGCGCTGTAGGTTGGTCCAGCTCGCGAGCGGTCGGGTTGCGACGGTCGCCGCGTTGTTCTCGAGCACGATCGTGCGGTCCGCCGCGCCGAAGCGCCGCGCGAACAGCGTCTCGACGTATTCGGCTTCGTTGCGGAACACGTCTTCCTGCGCGTCGCCCGCGAACGCGACGACATAGAGGTCGATCTTGCCGGGCGTCTGGGGCTTCAGCGTCGCGAGCGCGGCGTCGAGCAGGGCGGGCTGGGCGTACATCGCTGCTTCGGCATCGAACGCGTTGTTCGCGCCGGCACCGGCGTCGTCGTCGCTCCCGTTTTCGGTGTCGTTCGCGCTCCCGTTCTCGCTTCCGTCGGCGACCGTCGGCTGCGGC
>DASTSE010000417.1:0-10326 GCA_035760865.1 Dokdonella sp. | reverse complement strand
CGCGGGCAACAAGCTCCTGCACAACGTCGTCGGCGGCATCGGCGTCGTCGAAGGCAATGGCGGCCTGCTGAGGGCTGGCCTGCCGTGGCAGTCGGTCCACGACGGCGAGCGACTCGCGCACGAACCGCTGCGCCTGTCCGTGCTCATCGAGGCTCCGCGCGAGGCGATCGGCCGCATCCTCGAGCGTCACGCCGAGGTGCGCGCGTTGTTCGATCACCGCTGGCTCCATCTGTTCGCGCTCGACGAGCAAGGACGGCTGGCGTGGCGCTACGCGGGCGACCTGCGCTGGAAGCGCGCCACCGGCGAAACGACTCCCGCTACGGAACGGCAGCCGGCGCTCGCATGAAGGTGTTGCCCGCGCACCTCGCCGCCCTCGAATCCGAAGCGATCGAGATCCTGCGCGATGGCGTCGCCGAGGCGCGCAATCCCGTGATCCTGTTCTCCGGCGGAAAAGATTCGACCGTGCTCGCCCATCTCGCGCTGCGCGCGTTCCATCCCGCACGGCCACCGATGCCGCTGCTGCACATCGATTCGACCTGGGAGTTCGCCGACGTGCTCGCCTTTCGCGATGCGTTCGCGGGCCGGCATCGCTTTCGCTTGATCGTGCACGCGAACGAGGAGGGCCGCAGCCGGGCGATCAATCCGTTCGATCACGGCGATCTCCATACGACGCTCATGCGCACCGAGCCGCTCAAGCAAGCGCTGGCCACGGGCGGCTACGACATCGTCTTCGGCGGCGCCCGCCGCGACGAGGAGGCGAGCCGCGCGAAAGAGCGGATCGTCTCGGTGCGCAGCGCGCAGCAGGGCTGGGAGCCGCGCGAGCAGCGCCCCGAGTTCGGGCGTTGCTACAACTGGCGGCTATCCGCGGGGCAGACGATACGCGCCTTCCCGCTCTCCAACTGGACCGAGCGGGATCTGTGGACGTACATCCTGCTGCGCGACATCGAGCTGGCGCCGCTCTACGTCGCGAGCGAGCGGCGGGTCGTCATCCGCGACGGCCTGCGGATCGTCGTCGACGACCCGTCGCGCATGCGCTGGAGGGAGGGCGAACAAGCATCGCTCGAATGCGTGCGTTTCCGCACGCTCGGGTGCTGGCCCGTGACGGCAGCGGTGCCGTCGCGCGCGTTCACGCTCGCCGACGTGCTTGCGGAAACCTTCGCCGCGGGCACGTCCGAACGCTTCGGCCGCATCGGCGACGGATCGTCGCTCGAGCGCCAGAAGCGGGAAGGCTACTTCTAGCGCCGCCCCGGCGACGACGGGAGCAGGCGCGAAGCCCACGCGTCGCTCGTCGACCGCCGCCGGGTCATTCCCACTCGATCGTCGCGGGCGGCTTGCCGCTGATGTCGTAGACGACGCGCGAGACGTGCGGGATCTCGTTGATGATCCGCCGCGAGACGTGGTCGAGGAAGTCGTACGGCAGGTGCGCCCAGTGCGCGGTCATGAAGTCGATCGTCTCGACCGCGCGCAGCGCGATGACCCATTCGTACGCGCGCGCGTCGCCGACGACGCCGACCGACTTCACGGGCAGGAACACCGCGAACGCCTGGCTCGTGCGGTCGTAGAGGTCGGCCTTGCGCAGTTCCTCGATGAAGATCGCGTCTGCGCGCGCGAGGATCTCGGCGTACTCGCGCTTCACTTCGCCGAGGATGCGCACGCCGAGCCCCGGACCGGGGAACGGATGGCGGTAGACCATCGCGCGCGGCAGGCCGAGTTCGACACCGATGCGGCGGACCTCGTCCTTGAACAGCTCTCGCAGCGGTTCGACGAGCTTGAGCTTCATCTGCTCGGGCAGGCCGCCGACGTTGTGGTGCGACTTGATCACATGCGCCTTGCCGGTCTTGCTGCCGGCGGACTCGATCACGTCGGGATAGATCGTACCCTGCGCGAGCCACTTCACGCCCTCGAGCTTGTGCGATTCCTCGTCGAACACCTCGACGAACAGGCGGCCGATGATCTTGCGCTTCGCCTCGGGATCGTCGACGCCCGCGAGCGCGCCGTAGAAGCGGTCGGCCGCATTCACGCGGATCACGTGCACGCCCATGTGCTCGGCCATCGTCGCCATGACCTGGTCGCCTTCCTGCCAGCGCAGCAGGCCCGTGTCGACGAACACGCAAGTGAGCTTGTCGCCGATCGCGCGATGCAGCAGCGCGGCGACGACGGACGAATCGACGCCGCCGGACAGGCCGAGCAGCACGCGATCCTCGCCGACCTGCGCGCGCACGCGCGCAACCTGGTCCTCGATGATGTTGGCCGCGGTCCACAACGTCGCGCAGCCGCAGATGTCGGTCACGAAGCGCTTCAGCAGCGCACTGCCCTGCTTCGTGTGCGTGACTTCAGGATGGAACTGCACGCCATACCAGCGCTTCGCTTCGTTCGCCATTGCCGCGACCGGGATGCGATCGGTCTTCGCGGTGACGACGAACCCGGGCGGCGCCGCGGAGACGTGGTCGCCATGGCTCATCCAGACGTCGAGCGCGCGCGACGGCGCGTGGTCGGTGAGCCCCGCGAGCAGCGCGTCGTCGGCGACGATCTCGACGCGCGCATGGCCGAACTCGCGCGCGTCGGCGGCTTCGGTCGCCCCACCGAGCTGCGCGGCCATCGTCTGCATGCCATAGCAGATGCCGAGGATCGGCAGGCCGCTGTCGTACGCGGCCTGCGGCGCTTTCGGTGCGCCTTCGAGCGTGGTCGACTCGGGCCCGCCGGAAAGGATGATGCCCTTCGCGCCCCAGGCCGCGATCTCGCCGGGGTCGTGGTCCCAGGCCCAGATCTCGCAGTAGACGCCGAGCTCGCGCACGCGGCGTGCGATCAGTTGCGTGTACTGCGCGCCGAAGTCGAGGATGAGGATGCGGTCCCGATGGATGCGGTCCAAGGATCAGAACTCCAGGGTTGCGGAGAGGCGCGTGCGCATCTCGATGTATTCGGAACTGTGCTCGCCGCGCTCGTCGAGCGCGTCCTGCAGCACGAGCAGCCAGGACGCGTCGCCCTTGTCGAGCGCGAAGATTTCGTTGCTCATGGCATTGCCGGCGACCGTCATCGTCGACGCGACGCCGGTCAGCGTGCCGGACTTCGCGGTGCGCAGCACCGCTTTCGCGCGCTGCGCTGGTGCGCCCGGCGCGATCGAACGCTCGATGCCCGCGGCGACGTCCTCCGCCTTGCGCTTCGGGTCGACGTTGTCGAACAGCATGATCACCGCGTCGTTGCCGTCGAGCGTCCAGCTGCGCGGCGGCGACCGGTCGGATTGCCACGGGAAATGGCGCGGATAGTCGAACTGCAGCGTGCCCTGCGCGAAATGCCGCCACGGCAGTTCCTCGACGCGCAGGGTCGCCTTGCGGCCACCGACGTCGACCTCGAGCGACGCGCCTGCGGCGGTCACGTACGACTTGCCGTCGAGCTCGATGCGCAACTGCGTCGGTGGTTCGTCGCTGCTCGCGCTGCACGGCGTGGCGAGCAGCGCGGCGAGGAGCATCGGCGTGGCGTGCACGTTCAATCCAGGCGGTAGTTGGGCGCTTCCTTCGTGATCGTCACGTCGTGCACGTGCGACTCGCGCACGCCCGCGCTCGTGATGCGCACGAACTGCGGCTGCGTGCGCATCGCCTCGATCGTCGCGCAGCCGACGTAGCCCATCGATGCGCGCAGGCCGCCGGCGAGCTGGTGCACGATGTTGCGCAGCGGGCCACGGTACGGCACGCGTCCTTCGATGCCTTCGGGCACGAGCTTGTCGGCGTCCGCTTCGTCCTGGAAGTAGCGGTCCTTCGAGCCCTTCTCCATCGCGCCGAGCGAACCCATGCCGCGATAGCTCTTGTACGAGCGGCCCTGGTACAGCTCGACCTCGCCCGGCGCCTCCTCGGTGCCGGCGAACATGCCGCCGATCATCACGCAATCGGCGCCGGCCGCGATCGCCTTCGCGATGTCGCCCGAATAGCGGATGCCGCCATCGGCGATAAGGCCGACGTCGCTGCCTTCGAGCGCCTTCGCGACCATGCCGACCGCGGAAATCTGCGGCACGCCGACGCCCGCGACGATGCGCGTGGTGCAGATCGAGCCGGGACCGACACCGACCTTGACCGCGTCGACGCCCGCATCGACGAGCGCGCGCGCGGCGTCCGCGGTGACGATGTTGCCCGCGACGAGCGACAGCTCGGGGAAGTTCCGGCGCACCCAGCGCACGCGCTCGATCACGCCCTGCGAATGGCCATGCGCGGTATCGACGATGATCGCGTCGACGCCGGCGTCGACGAGCGCGGCGACGCGCTGCTCGGTGTCGCCGGCGACGCCGACCGCGGCGCCGACGCGCAGGCGTTCGTGCGCGTCCTTGCACGCATTGGGGTTGTCGCGCGCCTTCTGGATGTCCTTGACCGTGATGAGACCGCGCAGGCGGAACGCATCGTCGACGACGAGCACCTTCTCGATGCGGTACTTGTGCAGCAGCGCGAGCACCTCGTCCTCGTCCGCGCCTTCCTTGACCGTGATGAGGCGGTCCTTGCGCGTCATGATGTTCTTGACCGGGTCCTCGGGCCTCTTCTCGAAGCGCAGGTCGCGGTTGGTGACGATGCCGACGAGCTGCTCGCCCTCGACCACGGGCACGCCCGAGATGTTGTGGCGCCGGGTCAGCTGCATCACGTCTCGGATCGAGGTGAGCGGGTCGACCGTGATCGGATCGCGGATCACGCCGGCCTCGAACTTCTTGACCTGGCGCACTTCGGCGGCCTGGCGTTCGATCGACATGTTCTTGTGGATGATGCCCATGCCGCCGCACTGGGCCATCGTGATCGCGAGGCGCGCCTCGGTCACGGTATCCATCGCCGCCGAGATGATCGGCAGGTTCAGGCGGATCGAACGGGTGAGGCGGGTGGAGAGGTCGACGTCGCGCGGGAGGACGGCCGAATGGGCCGGTACGAGCAGGACGTCGTCGAAGGTGAGGGCGTCGGTGAGTATGCGCATGCCCTATTTTACAGGAGCATCGCTGTCCTCGCCAGCCATCCATGGCGACCGCGCCGCGCCTGCGCTTTCGCCGCGGGTGGGATGCGCGGGCCGACCGCCGTGATCGTCCGGCCTAGGCTTCCTGCGCGGCGTCGAGTCGCGCGGGCAGCGCATCGAGCCAGCCGAACGCGCCGAGCAGGCGCTGCCACGCCGCGTCGAGCGGCGCCTCGAGCCGCAGCGGCACGGCCGTGGACGGGTGCCGCACCTCGAGCCGCCACGCGTGCAGCAGCAGGCGATGCACGCCGTAGTGCTGGCGGACCAGCCGGTTGTGGTCGCCGCGGCCGTGGCTCGTATCGCCGAGCAGGTGGTGCGAGATGTGGTGGAAGTGCCGGCGGATCTGCCGGTAGCGGCCGGTCTCGGGCGCGACCTGGAGCAGCGAGTAGCGTTGCTGCGGATAACGTCCGTGCGCGATCGGCACCTCGACCGTCGCGAGCCGGCGCCAGCGCGTGAGCGCGGGCTTGGCCTCGCCGGTGAGGCTCGAACCCGACAGCGGGTAATCGATTTCGCCCGTTTCCGCGGGCCAGCCGCGCACGACCGCGAGGTAGGTCTTGTCGACCGAGCGCGCCATGAGCTGGCGCCCGAGTTCGGCCGCGGCGGCCGCGTTGCGCGCGACCAGCAGCACGCCGCTGGTCGCGCGATCGAGGCGGTGCACCGCGTGCAGGGGTCCCTCGACCTGCAGGCGCAGGCGGTCGATGAGGTAGTCGTCGTCGGCACCGACGAGGCGGCTGCGGTGCACCGCGAGCCCGGCGGGCTTGTCGATCGCGAGCAGGTCGTCGTCGGCATGGAGCAGGGTCAGCGCGGTCATCGCGCGATTGTAGCCGCGGATGATCCCTGCCCCGCCGGTATTGCGTAGGTGGAGGAGAGCGGCGAGCGCGCCGCATTCCACAGGAGCCTCGCCATGCGTACGTTGCCGCTGTTCGCCGTGCCCTTCGCCCTCGTCGCTGCCGTCGGCGCGCGCGCGCAAGCGGTCGACGGCCTCCTCGATGCCTCGTTCGGCAGCGGTGGGCAGACCGTCGTCGGGTTCGACCGCGGCGCAACCAACAAGGACTATGCGCGTGCGCTCGTCGTCGACGCGGCCGGACGCAGCTATCTCGTCGGCAACGTCGACACGCCGACCGGCCGGAAGATCGGCATCGTCCGCCTGCTCGCGACGGGCGGCGTCGACACGACCTATGGCAACGAAGGCAACGGCCGCGTCGTCTCGCCGCCGGTCCAGGACTCGATCACGGTCACGAGCGCGGCGCTCGATGCGCAGGGCTACCTGCTCGTCGCCGGATCGCGCCTCGTGGCCGGCACCGACACGAGCTTCCTCGTCTGCCGCTTCGATCCGAGCGGCGAACTCGCCAATTTCGAGGGCGGCCAGGTCGCGTGTCGCCAGCCCGACTACAACCTCGGCGGCTTCGACACCGACGTCGCCAATTCCATCGTCGTGCAGCCGGACGGCAAGATCGTGCTTGCGGGCTATGCGTCGACGGATACCGGGACGACGCTCGCGGTCACGCGGCTGCTGCCCGACGGTTCGCCCGACCTCGGCTTCGGCAGCGGCGGCACGACGACCTACACCGGCGCCCCGTTCGTGTCGTTCGACGCGACGCGCATCCGCCTCAATCCCGACGGCTCCTTCGTGACCGCGGGTTCGGCCTACGACGCCAACGCCCTGCACTTCGGCGTGATCGTGCACCTCGGCGCCGACGGCATCGTCGATGCGGCATTCGACGGCCAGGGCTACGCGCGCTCGGCGAGTTCGAGTTCGGACTACACGGACGCCGTGTGGGACGCGCAGTGGCACGAGTACGTGGTCATCGGCAATCGCGCCAGCGCGCAAGGGATGCGCGGGCACACCGATTGCCTGCTGCCGGACGGTAACAGTGTCATCTGCCCGCACGGCAACAACAGCGGCGACTACGACCTCGGTTACGACGTCGTGTTCGCGTCGCTCCTGCGCCAGACCGACGGCCGCTGGCTCGTCGCGGGCAGCTACCGTCCGGCCGACAACGCGCCGACCGACCTGTTCGTCGCGCGCCTCGATCCTTCGCTCGCGCTGGACTCGGTCGAGTTCGCCGCGCCGCAAGGCTATGCCGTGCACGACCTCGGCCTGCCCGGCCACGAGGAGATCGGCCATGCGGTGGCGTTGCAGGGCGGACGCATCCTCGTCGCGGGTGCAGCCCTGTACACGGCCGATTCGAGCGACTACGACTACGCCGTTGCCGCATTCGCGCTCGACCGCATCTTCCAGAACGGCTTCGAGAAACCGTGAACGGCTCAGGCGGCCTCGAGCTCCTTCTGCAGGAACGCCTTCGCCGCGCGCGTGTCGCGCTTGATCGTCGGCTCGGACACGCCGAGCAGTTCCGCGATCTGCTTGACCTCGAGCCCGGCGAAGAAGCGCATCTCGACCACCTGCACGAGGCGCGGATCGAGCAGGGCGAGCTTCTCCATCGCGCGGTCCATGCCGACGAGCTGGGCGGCCTGCTCGTCGACCGGCAGCGGCGCGCCTTCGAGCACGTCGAGCGGCACGTGCTCGGCGCCGCCTCCGCGGCGCTCGGCGAGGCGCGCGCGTGCATAGTCGATCACGACCTGGCGCATCGCGCGCGCGGCGGTCGCGAAGAAATGCACGCGGTTCTCGAACACGCCCGCGTGGCCTTCGAACAGCTTGAGGTAGGCCTCGTTGACGAGCACGCGCGTGTTGAGCGTCTCGCCGCGCCGGTGGCGGCCGAGTTCGGCGCGCGCGATGCGCAGCAGGTCGTCGTAGACGAGCCGCAGCGCTTCCGCGCGCGCAGCGGAGTCGCTGGCGCCGGCGGCGATGACGCGGGTCAGTTCCGGGTTGTCGCTGCTCATGGTGCCCTCCTCGGGCGATGGTAGTGCGGCACCCGCCCCGCGTCAGCATCGCGGCGACGGGCGTCACGATCCGGCCGCCGGACGCGGCACGCTAGAATCGACGCGGGGATGCGGAGGGGAACGATGGACGCGCAACGCTGGCGACGCGCACGCGAACTGTTCGATGCGCTCGTGGACACGCCTCCGGCCGACTGGCCCGCACGCGTGGCCGAGGCCTGCGCCGACGACGCCGGCGTGCGCGACGAAGTGCTCGCGATGCTGCGTGCGGACCAGGCCACCGGCTCCGGGGCCGACCTCGATGCGCGCGTGCCGGCCGCGGTCGCCGAGCTCGCCGGTCGCGTCGTCGCCGCGGGACCGGACGAGGCGCAGGCCGCCCACGAGGGGCGCATGGTCGGGCCGTTCCGGCTCGTGCGCGAGATCGGGCGCGGCGGCATGGGGGCGGTGTGGCTCGCCGAACGTGCCGACGGCGCGTTCCGGCAGCGCGTCGCGGTCAAACTCATCCGCAGCGGCTGGGACGTCGACGAGGTGCTTGCGCGGTTCCGCGCCGAGCGCCAGATCCTCGCCGGGCTGCAGCACCCGAACATCGCCCACCTCGTCGACGGCGGCGTGACCGCGGACGGCAAGCCGTGGCTCGCTCTCGAATACATCGACGGCGAGGACCTGCGCGCGTGGTGCGACAGCCGCCGGCTCGACCTCGCCGCCCGGCTGCAGCTGTTTCTGACCGTATGCGATGCGGTGGCGCACGCTCACCAGCGCCTGGTCGTGCATCGCGACCTCAAGCCGTCGAACATCCTCGTCGGCCGGGACGGCGTCGTGAAGCTGCTCGACTTCGGCATCGCCAAACTGCTCGACGCAGCCGACGGCGGCATCAGCGCGACGCGCGTGTTCACGCCCGAGTACGCCGCGCCCGAACAGGTGCGCGGCGAGCTGCTGACGACCGCGGTCGACATCCACGCGCTCGGCCTGCTGCTGTACGAACTGCTGTGCGGGAGACGCCCGTTCGAAACGGAGCATTCGACGCCCGCGGCCTACGAGCGCGCCGTGCTCGACCAGGAACCGACGCGGCCGAGCCTCGTCGTCTCGCGCGACGACGCCGCAGCGGCGTCGATCTCGGCGCATCGCGACCTCGCGCCCGCGCGCCTGCGCCGCGAGCTGCGCGGCGACCTCGATGCGATCGTGCTGAAGGCGTTGCGCAAGGAGCCGAGCCAGCGCTATGCGAGCGTGCAGGCGTTCGCCGACGACGTGCGCCGCCATCTCGCGCGACAGCCCGTGCTCGCACGACGCGGCAGCTGGCGCTATCGCGGCGCGCGCTTCCTGCGCCGGCACGCGCTCGCCGCGACGCTCGCCGCCTTCGCCGCGTTCGCGCTCTGCGCGGGCCTCGGCGCTGCGCTGTGGCAGGCGCATGCGGCGAGCGTGCAGCGCGACAGCGCACGCGCAGCGCTCGCCTTCATGCGCTCGCTGTTCGACAACGCCGATCCCGCGCATCGCAAGGGCGACCGGCTCAGCGCGCGCGACCTGCTCGACGCGGGCACGCGCGCGATGCGTTCGGCCCTGCCCGGCGAGGATGCCGCGCGCGGCGAACTGTTGCTGACGATGGCGTCGGCGTACCTCGGGCTCGAGCAGCTCGAGGCGGCGGCGCCGCTCATCGACGAGGTGCGCGCCGCGGCCGAGGCGCGCGGCGACGAGCCGCAGCTCGCCGCGGCGCTCATCCAGCAGTGCCGCCTGCGCGATCTCGGCAACCACACCGACGACTGCCCGCCGCTGCTCGATCGCGCCGAAGGCCTGCTCGACGTCGACGACCCGGCGCAGGCACGGCTCGTCGCGTATTCGCTAGCGCTGCGCGTCTACGGACTGCAGCTCGAGAACCGCTACGACGACATCGTCGCATCGATGCGGCGCGGCCTCGCCCTGCTCGGCGACGGGCGCGAAGACCGCTACCTGCGCGTCGAACTCGCTTCGCACCTCGCATTCGCACTCAATCGCCTCGACCGGCCCGCGGAGGCCGAGCGCGTGCTCGCGCCGTGGCTCGCCGAACTGCGCCACGACGACGACACCGAGCGCGTGCTGCTCGTCGATACGCTCGGCACGCTGTCGAGTTCGCTCGGCGCGCTCGGCCGGCATGACGAGGCGATCGCGATGCAACGCGAGGCGGTCGGCGTCGCCGAGAAGCTGTACGGGCGCGACGATCCGACCGTGGCCGAGTCGTACAACACGCTCGCGCGCACGCTCAGCGGCGCGGGCCGGCTCGACGACGCCGTCGTCGCGATGCAGCGCGCGGTGGATCTCGATCGCGGCAACGAGGCCGGCGGCAAGAACCCCGAACTCGCGAGCGCGCTGTGCAACCTCGGGGTGCTGCTCATCAAGCAGGAGCGTTACGACGACGCGCGCGCGCGCCTCGACGAGGCGATCGCGGTCGCGCAACGCGCCGACTTCGACGCCGACCTCGGACGCAGCCTGTGGTGGCGCGCAGTCGTTCATCTCGTCGCCGGTCGCGCGCCCGCGGCGCTCGCC
>DASTSE010000416.1:0-23362 GCA_035760865.1 Dokdonella sp. | reverse complement strand
TGCATCGTCGCGCGCGCGCCGCCGCCGCCGTCGCTGACATGCACCGCGTCTTCCGCGAACAGCGCGCGCAGCGCGTCGAGGCGCGGTTCGGCCATCGCCGCCACGAAGCGCTCGAGCAGGCGCTGCTGCACGGCCTCGTCGACGCGGAAGCGCGGCCGTCCTTCGCGCAGGCGCGCCTTCGCGCGATGCACGCGCTGGCGGCATGCGTCCTCGGCGATCTGGAGGATCGCCGCCGCCTCGGCGTGGCTGTAGTCGAACACTTCGTGCAGCAGGAACGCCGCGCGTTCCTCCGGGCTCAGTCGTTCTAGCAGGAGCAGGAACGACAGCGTCAGCGACTCGCCACGCTCGAGCGCCGCATCGGGCGATTCCGCCTCGTCCGACAGCGGCTCGGGCAGCCACGGCCCGACGTAGTGCTCGCGCTCGGCCTTCGCGCGGCGCAGGCGATCGAGCGCGATGCGCGTGGTCACGGTGACGAGCCAGGCCTCGGGATCGTCGAGCGTCGCGAGGTCGTGCGCGTGGAGGCGCAGCCACGCCTCGTGCAGGACATCCTCGGCGTCCGCGGGCGTGCCGAGCATGCGATACGCAAGCCCGAACAGGCGCGAGCGGTGGCTTTCGAACAGGGTGGTTGCGGCATCCACGGGCGTATTCTCCGTCAGTCGATGCGAGGACGCACGAACGTGCGGGAACGTGACAGCCCCGTGCAGGGTGGGACGCAGCGGCTCGCGGCGCATCGCTCATCGCGACGTGCTCCGGCCGCGAGTCCCACCGTTGCGCGTCGACGATGCGGCCGTGCTGGCGGATAAGGCGCCGGCACCTTTCACGGAACACGGAACGTTCCGCCCAAGACGGGTCCGGAGGGACCGCTGGGCAGGATGCCCGGAGTCATCCGGCGCTGCGCGCCTTGAAGATGATCCGCTGCGCGCGCCCCTTCGGGCGTCCTGCGCGCTGCGCGCGGGTCCCGCATCCGCGGGAATGACGACGCGTTTGACGCAGGCTTCCATCCACGTCCGGTCCGCCGAACCGCCCCGGCCGCAGCCGGGACGGTCCTTCCATAGCGCGGGATCACCCGCGCCGGGTCATTGCAACCCGTTCTCGATCGCGGTCGCGAGCGTGCCCTGCGCGTCGTCGCCGCTGAACTCCCAGAAGAATGCGCCGCCGAGGCCTTGCGTCTTCACGTAGTTCATCTTGGTCTGGATCATCGCGGGCGTGTCGTAACTCCAAAACGTCGTGCCGTTGTACGCCCACGTCGCCATCGCGGCGTTGTCGGTGTAGATCGGGTAGTTGAGGTTCTTCAGCACGTGGTAGTCCTCGTTGCCCGCTTCGTACGTGCCGGGCGCGGCGCTGCCGGACTGGTACAGCCCGTGCGTACCGCCGTCGGGCACGTTGGTCCAGCCTCGACCGTAGAAGCCGATGCCGAGCGAGAGCTTGCTCGCAGGCACGCCACGCGACAGGAACGCCTCGATCGCGTCGTTGGTGTTGTAGAACTTCTGGTCGCCCGCCGACGGATCCTGTGGCGAGGCGAACAGCGCGGAGTGATGGTTGGTCCGCGCGTCCCACGAGCCGTGGAAGTCGTACGTCATCACGTTGATGAAATCGAGCGACTGCAAATACGTCGCCGGATCCGTCACGCGGATCTTGTCGATGCCGGCGCCGGCCGCGATCGACAGCAGGAGGCCGGGCCGCACCGCGTCGAGCTGGCGACGGAACTCGGCGAGCAGCGCGGTGAAGTTCGCGCTGTCCTCGGCGCCGCCGCAACCGAGGCCACAGGCGGCCGGGTATTCCCAGTCGATGTCGATGCCGTCGAACACGCCGGCGGCCGCGCCGGCGCCGCCCGCGCCGTCGCTCGCGGGCAGGTTGCCGCGGATGTACGCGTCGATGCACGAGGCGACGAACGCCTCGCGGTTTTCCGGCCGCGCCGCACTCGAGAAACCGCGCGACCAGGTCCAGCCACCGAGCGAGATGAGCACCTTGAGGCCCGGATACTTCGCCTTGAGCTGCTTGAGCTGGTTCCAGTTGCCGCGCAGCTTCTGATCCCACGTGTCGGCGACGCCGCTCACGCTTTCGCCTGCGCCGAACGCCTTGGTGTAGTCGGCGAACGCGTCGCCGCCCGCACCGGTGTTCGGGTCGGACGGGATGTTGACGCCGACTTCGCAGCGGTTGTTGCGCACGTTGCCGAACGCGTAGTTGATGTGCGTGAGCCTGGCCGCGGTACCGCTCGTGTCGATGTTCTTCACGCGGTAGTTGCGCGCGTAGATGCCCCACTGCGCGAAGTAGCCGAGCACGCGCTTGCCGCCCGGCGGCGGGTTCGCGGTCGTGCTCACCGTGATCGGCGCAGTCGGCGCGGACGTGTTGCCCGCGCCGTCGCGCGCGCGCACCTGGAACGAGTACGCGGTCGATGGCGACAGGCCACCGGCGGTGTAGCTCGTGCCGGCGACGGTGGCGATCGAGCTGCCGCCGCGGTAGACGTCGTAGCCGGTGACGCCGACGTTGTCGGTCGACGCGTTCCACGCGAGGCTGATGGTCGTGTTGGTCTGCGACGGCGAGGCGAGCCCGGTCGGTACGCTCGGCGGCGTCGTGTCGTTCTGCGACGCCTGTACCGTGACCGACACCGCGCCCGACGTCGTCGTCGCGCCCAGGTTGTCGGTCGCGATCGCGGTGAGGCTGTAGCTGCCCGCGGCGGCGTTGCTCCACGTGACGGAGTACGGCGAGCTCGTGTCGACGCCGAGCGAGGTCGCGCCGCGGAAGAACTCGACCTTGGTGACGCTGCCGTCGCTGTCGGACGCGGTCGCGTTCACCGTGATGCTCGCGCCCGCGGCGAACGTGCTGCCGTTCGCCGGCGCGGTGATCGACACGCTCGGCGGCTGGTTGGTGCCGCCCGTGCCGCAGGCGCCGAGATCCTGGTACCAGCCACACGAGGGGCAGTAGTTCGGTGCGGCATTCCAGATCGGCACGAGGGCCTGGTACAGGCGGCCCTGGTAGGTCATGCGATCGCCAGGGTTGTACACGGTGCTCGCGTTCCATGCGGCAACGCCGTTGCAATTGACGGTCTGCGCGAACGCGCACGCGCTGCACGCGAGGGCGAACAGCAGGGGCAGGAATCGAAGTCTGCGGATCAAGTCGGGCATGGTCGTGCTCCGGTTGTCGTCGGTTGAACAATGACCGGGACGAACCCGGCCGCTCTCTCCTCCCGTCGATCGCTCTCTCCCGATCGCGGGCAATGCGAAACCGCGGCAGGTGCCTGGCGCACCTGCGGTGAAGGCATCACGGAAAGGCCGCGCGCGCGGGAAGCGGCGCGGCTCGGGTCAGGCGACGGTTGCGGTGCGGCTCATGTCGATCACCCCATGCCGTTGTCGGTCGGACGTGTCACGAGCGTTGCGGACCGGCCGCCACGTTGCGCCGGCGAGGCCGCGGAAGCGCAACCCGCCGCGTGCGGCCTCGCGGTGCGCCGCGGCCAGGTCGATTCGATCGCGGCCACCGGGCGCCCCTGCGCGCTGAAGCCGCCTTGGATGCGGGAACGCATGCATCATCCGGGTCGAAGCCTGCGCGCGCATGACAACGTTGTCAATCGGACTTCTCCAAATTGTTGACGCGCGCACATTTCTCGGCGGAGCGGGCTGGCCGGGCGGACCGGGCTACAGAGTTTCGAATTTCGACGCTGGAAATGATGACCGCGAAGCCGATCGAGCAGCGCTCCCGCAGAGGCAGTACGAGCGCTGCGAACGCAGCGGTCTTGCCGCTGGCGCCTGGACAGGCGACTTGGATGACAACCTTGTCATCCGCTACGCCTGCGACGCGCCCCGCCTTTTCCAGGGGCCGATGCTCCGCGACGGGGCGCGTGCCCGTCGACCACCCTATCGGGCCGGGAGGTTTGCGCGCGTCCACTGCACGATCTGCTGCACGCCGATCGCGCCGGACTGGCGTGCGACTTCGCGACCGCCCGCGAACAGGATCAAGGTGGGGATGCTGCGGATCGCGAATCGACCCGCGAGCGCGGGCTCGGCTTCGGTGTCGACCTTGGCGAGGCGCAGCTGCGGTTCGAGCGCCTTTGCGGCAGCCGCGAACGCGGGCGCCATGCTCACGCACGGCCCGCACCACGGCGCCCAGAAATCGACGAGCAGCGGCAGTTCGCCGCGCTCGGCGTGCGCATCGAACGTCGCTGCGGTCAATGCAACCGGCGCACCCGTGAACAACGCCTCGTGGCAGCGGCCACAACGCGGCGACTGCACGAGGCGATCGCGCGGCACACGGTTCATCGACGCGCAATGGGGACAGGGCACCAGCAGGGACGGCGCAGCGGCATTCATGGTTCACCTCGGCATTGCGGCCGAATGTGCGGGCGGCACGGTGGATCGCAAGTCGGCGAGCCGGCCCCGGATACGCCATGCGTTCACGCGTGCCGGATGTCCGAAGGATCGGCGTCGAAGCACCGTTTCGTCGCCGCAGGGGTTTCGACTCCGCTCGCTTCGCGCATTGCGCTCAAAGCGGGCGGAACCGTTTCGCGCCTCGCCACCAGGCTCCGGAACGACCTGCCCCGCTCGCCTTGGGCGCAGGCCCGAAGGGCCGGAGTCGAAGCAGCCGGCCGCGGTGCGGGGGCGCTTCGACTCCGCTCGCTCAGCCCCGCGCTTCGACGTAGCGCGCGAAGTTGTCGAGGATCGACTGCCAGCCCTGGCGCTGCATCTCGACCGGGTTCTCGGTTTCCGCGTCGAACGTGACGCGGACGTCGACGCCGCCGTCGGCGGGAACGAACTCGACCGCGGCAGCGCGGTCGCCGAACGAGAACTCGAGCCGCTCGTTCGGCACCACTTTCGTGTACGTGCCCGCGAAATCGAAGCCGAAGCTGCCGTCCTTCGCTTCCATGCGCGACGAGAACGCGCCGCCTTCGCGCAGATCCACCGTCGACGCGGTGGTATGCCAGTCGTCGCTCGCGGCGTTCCAGCGCAGGATGTCTTCGGGCGTCGTGTACGCACTCCAGACCGCGGCAACAGGGGCTTTGACGTGGCTTTCGACACTGATCTTCATGAAGGGTCCTCGATGATGGTTGAACGTGAAGGGTTACGAAGGCCCGCCCGCGAGAACGCGACGTCCTTTCGGGCGGATCATCCAGGACGACGAGCGAGCACGGCGCGGATCGACATCGGCGATTCGATCGTCGGCGCAATACCCGATCCGCCACCACGCGGATCGAAGCCGCGGGCCTGGGCGGCGCCGCGCGCCGAGCGTGGCCGAGCCATCGCGCAGCGCGGACACAGACCGACACGGTGCTCCCTGCTTGCCGCCCAAGCATGAATGAGCACGACCACGCCGCCGGAACCGCACAGGACTCGCGCCCACCAGAACGGAACGGACGCCGCGGCGAGCAGCAGGCCGAAGCCGAGCTCGACGCCGACGAATGCGCCGAGGCGACGAGCCGATCGCGGCAGCCGTGCGATGCCGCACGCCGTGCACGTCCCTGGCCCTTCTTCCGGATGCATGCGAACCCTCGTTGCGCGAATCGCCGAACCACTCCCGATGCCCGAATGGTACCTCCGAGCGTCGGATCAAGCGGCGGCGAGCAACGACTTGACCTTCGACGCATCCGACGTCGCATGCCCCAGCGCGGTGTTGTCGAAGATGCACCAGCGCTCGCGCGTATTCTTCGACGCCCGCGCCAGCCGCCGCGCAATGCGCTGCAGTGTCGCGTCGGTGTAGGCGTCGTAGTACACGCGCGGCGAGCCATGCAGCCTGACATACTCGATCGCGCGGTCGCCCGCGGGCACGGCGGCGCGCCGCGTACGCGCGGGGTCTGCGGCGACCCGCGCGATGCGGCGAGCGCGCAGGGCCGCATCGACGGCTGGATCGAACCACGAAAGGTGGCGCGGCTCGCACGCGAACGGCCCGTCGTAGTCGTCGCGCAGGCGATCGAAGAAGGCGAGCGCGCCCGTCGCGTCGAATGCAAGGCTCGGCGGCAACTGCAGCAGCAGCACGCCGAGCTTTCCGCGCAGTTCGCGCACGGCGTCGAGGAACGCGCGCAGTTCGTCCGCGCAGTCCCGCAGGCGCCGCTCGTGGCTGATCGACTTCGGCAGCTTCACCGCGAAGCGGAAATCGCCTGGAACCGCGTCCGCCCATTTCGCGTAGGTCTGCGGGCGATGCGGGCGATGGAACGAGGAGTTGATCTCGACCGCGTCGAACACGCGCGCATACCGCTCGAGGTGCGAACCCCCGCGCGGAAATGCCGCGGCGTGCCTGGCCATGATCGACCAGCCGGCGCAACCGATGCGTAGACGGACGTGCATGGGCCGATCGTGCACGCCGCCCGATGAACGGACCGCGATCGCGGCCGCGGTACCGTCCTCCGGTCAGCGCGGCGCGCACCGCGGTCCGACGAGGTAGCGCGATCCGGAGCGAGCGCCTATCGTTCCGGGCAAGGCCATCGAACGGAGTCCCTGTGCCCGACCTTCTCGTCCGCCGTGGTGAGATCACCGCGCTGCGCCTGTTCGACGTCGCCTATTCGATCGATCTCGCATCCGCCGAAGCGCTCTATGCCGCGCATGCGAACGCGCGCAGCGACCGCAGCCGCCTGAGCCTGGCGGCGGAGAAGGCGATCGCATTCGGCGATCCGCCCGTTCGCCTACGCCTCGGCACGATCGACCTGTCGATCGGCGGCGTGGCGACGGACGCGCACGTCTCGGTGCGCCTGTACGATTTCGGCGCCGTCGCGATCAGCCTGCGCGTCCCGGTCGTCGACGAGGCGTGGGCCGCATTCGAGCGGCGCGTCGAAGCCGTGCACGGCGCGATCGGCCCGGCGGCTTCGACGAACGTCTGGCGCGACGTGCTCGAGCGAGCGCTCGCGATCGTCGGCGGCGCGCTCGAGCGACCGTCGCCGGCGACCTTGCAGGAGGACTATCTCATCGCAGCCGTACGCGAACTCGGCGAGCCGTTGCCGGCTGCGCTGTTGCAGCAACAGGTGGATCTCACGGTGCTGCTGTCCGGCGAGCGGCGCGCGCTTTCCGCGGGCGAGAAACGCGAACTGCTCAAGCAGAGCTACTCGTATTTCGACGACGACCTCGTCGTGCTGACCTGGGATCGCGCGTTCATCTACGATCCGGAAGGCAACCCGGACGTCGCCGACGTCATCGAGGTCGCGAACGCGCAGCTGCTCGAGTTCCGCTACTACGACGAGCTGCTCGACGACGAGCTGCCGCGCATGTACGACCAGGTCGAAGCCGCGCGACGCGGCCGTTCGTCGTTCGCGGCGCCGCGCTTCGCTCGCCTCGCGCGCAGCCTCTACACGCTCGTCGCCGAAGTCACCGAACTCACCGAGAAGGTCGACAACGCGTTGCAGGTGACCGAGGACGTCTACCTCGCGCGCATCTATTCGTCCGCACTCGAACTCTTCCGCGTACCCAAGCTCGTCGCCGCGGTCGACCGCAAGCTCGCGATCGTGCGCGACACCTACACCGCGCTCTACGAAGAAGCCTCGAGCAGTCGCGCGGAACTGCTCGAACTCGCGATCGTCGTGCTCATCGTGATCGAAATCATCCTCGGCCTTGCGCGGTTGTAACCGGCGCGCCGGTGGAAGCGCGGTCTTCGCAGTGGAGCGTCAGGCGCCGACGCGGCGCCGCAGGTCGAGGTACGCGGCACGGACCAGCGCGTCGAGTGCCGCCTCGTCGACCGCCTGCCCCGGCCTCAGCTTGACGTGCCGCATCGCCTTGCCCGTACCCTGCAACAGGCCCGCGGGGTCGGTGAGCATGGCGCCATGGAAGAAGCCGACGTCGGCGTGCGCGCCGAACGTCGCGACGTAGGCGAAAGCTGCATCGCCGACGCACGCCGTCGGATGGCCGTCGTGCATGAGCTCGCGCACCTCGTCGCCGCATGCGCGCATGCGCTCGAACCAGGTCCGCGCGATGCCGCGCAGGTCCACCGGCTCCGAGCTTAGCCAGGCTTCGATCGCGCGGTCGCGCTTCGTCGCGCCGGAAAGGCGGAACAGGTCGGCCCGTCCGGCCAGGCCACGAAGGTCCAACGGTACGCGGCGCTGCCGTTCGCTCATGCCCGCCTCGCTGCGTAGGGGCGTCGGGACATTCGACCGAGCGATGCGAGCCGGCCGTCGCGGTGCACCGACGGCGGATGACACGCATTCGAATGAAAAAACGACGCTGCGGGAAATCGATCCTTCCCCGTTTCACTATCTTAAACCAGCAGGGGCTTGCGGCAAGCCCCCGCCCCTGGCGCCCAATCGCCGGCCTCGACGAATCGACCGAGCCGGAGGCGCCATGAACCCGCACGCATCGAACCCTCATCCGCATACGCGCACCACGTACGAGGTCGTCATCGCAGGGGGCGGGCCGACCGGCCTCATGCTCGCGGGCGAACTCGCACTCGCGCGTGTCGACGTCGCGATCGTCGAGCAGCGCGAGAGCCAGCAACTCGAAGCCTCGCGCGGCGGCGGGCTGCACGCGCGCACGCTCGAAGTGCTCGACCAGCGCGGCATCGCCGAGCGCTTCATCGTGCTCGGGAAGCCGCATCCGGTCGTGCACGCGCACCCGGTCCAGCTCGACATCAGCGACGCGCCGACGCGACATCCGTACACGCTCGGCCTGTGGCAGAGCCGCACCGAAGGCGCCCTCGCCGACTGGGTGAGCGAGCTCGGCGTGCCGATCCTGCGCGGAAGCGATGTTCGCGGCTTCTCCCAGCACGACGACGGCGTCGAGGTCGCGCTCGCCGACGGCGTGTCGCTGCGTGCGCAGTACCTCGTCGGCTGCGACGGCGGCCGCAGCGTCGTGCGCAAGGCCGCGGGCATCGCGTTCCCGGGCTGGGACGCGACCCGGAGCTGGCTCATCGCGGAAGCACCGATGCGCGATGAACCGCAGTGGGGCTTCCGCGAAGATGCGTTCGGCACGCACGGCATCGGCGCGTCGGACACGCCGGGCATCGCGCGCATCGTGCTGACCGAACGCGAGGTGCACGCCGACGGCGAACCCGTGCTGCGCGACGTCAGCGAAGCGCTGATCGCCGTCTACGGCACCGACTTCGGCATCCACGACCCGCGCTGGATCTCGCGCTTCACCGACATGACGCGCCAGGCCGCTGCGTACCGTGATCGCCGCGTGCTGCTCGCCGGCGATGCCGCGCACGTGCATCCGCCGGTCGGCGGACAGGGACTCAACCTCGGCGTGCAGGACGCGGTGAACCTCGGCTGGAAACTCGCGCAGGTGATCCGGCGCACCACGCCGGACCGCCTGCTCGACAGCTACCACGTCGAACGCCACGCCGTCGGTGCGCGCGTGCTGCGCAACACGATGGCGCAGGTCGCCCTCGGCCGCGTCGACGAGCGCACGAAGGCGTTGAGCGCGGTCATGGTCGAACTGCTCGGCGCCGACGATGCACGCCGGCGATTCGCCGCGGAGATGTCGGGTCTGGCGATCCGCTACGACTTCGGCGAAGGCCATCCGCTGCTCGGACGTCGCATGCCCGACCTCGACCTCGTGACCGCGGGCGGGCCGCTGCGCGTGTTCACGCTCCTGCACGAGGCGCGACCGCTGCTGCTCGACTTCAGCGGCCAGCGCAATTTCGACATCGCGCCCTGGGCCGACCGCGTCCGGCGCGTCGACGCGCATTGCGACGGACCATGGCGGCTGCCCGCGATCGGCGACGTGGCCGCCCCGGCGGCGGTGCTCGTGCGGCCCGACGGCTACGTCGCGTGGGTCGGCGAAGGTACGTGCGATGGGCTCGCGGATGCACTCGCGACGTGGTTCGGCCGGCCTGCGACGAACGGACGTTTCGACTGAGGGCGTCAATGCCAGCTTGGCCTTCCTCTCGTCGATCGGAAGCGCGGAGCCCGGGCTCGCGGTTCGTCGTGTGCACGGGTTCTCCTTCTCGAGCGCACGCACTGCATGGCGGCGTGCGCGATGCTGAATCGTTGCGGCGATGCGCGAACGGATGTTTCACGCGGTTCATGGCGCGCCGGCTACAAGGGGAGCCCCCACTGCAACGAAGGAATCGATGAACATGCACGACGAACCGCGCACCGTTCCATCGCTCGAACTGCATCGCTACCTCGGCACCTGGTACGAGATCGCTCGCCTGCCCGAGCGCCACGAGCCCGCCGATTACACCGACATCGCGGCGACGTACACGCTCAACGACGACGGCACCGTGCGCGTGGACAACCGCGCGCTCAACGGCGAAGGCGAACCCGAACAGGTCATCGGAGAAGCGAGCGTCGTAGACGGCAGCGGCAACGCGAAGCTCGAGGTGAGCTTCATGCCGGACGGCCTCAAGTGGATCCCGTTCACGAAAGGCGACTACTGGGTGCTGCGCGTCGACGACGACTACCGCACCGCGCTCGTCGGCACGCCGAATCGCAAGTACCTGTGGTTGCTGTCGCGCACGCCGACGATCGAGCCGGCGACACGCCGATCGTTCCTCGACACGGCGGTGCAGGAGGGCTACGACCTCGGCGAACTCATCACGACGCCGCATCGCGGCGCCGTCGCCGCCTGACCGTTCGATCGCGCAGATCGATCCACCGGAGGGACGATCGACCCCGTGCCGCGCCGCAGCGACATGCGCGCGTTCGGTGATCGCGCGTGGCGGATCCGGCGCTTCGCGCCGTGATCCGCCCTACGACACGCCAGCGACGAATCCCGCCCCATCGGCGGCCGCCTGACGACGCGGAGCCTGGAATCCGCCGTCGCATCTCGACGCGGCACCCCGGCTTCGGCGACAGTTCGCCGGATTCCACCGGGGATGTCGCATGGATTTCGTCCACCTGTTCGAGCTCACGATCGCGATGGTGTTCGCGATGGTCGTGTTGCACTACCTTGCCCACCGCGCCGGCCTCCCGCCTCCGGTCGCGCTCATCGCCGGCGGCGCGTCGCTCGCGTTCGTGCCGGGGCTGCCTTCGTTTCCGATCAACCCCGGGCTCGTGCTCGTACTGTTCCTGCCGCCGCTGCTCATGGACAGCGCGTGGGTGATCGCGCTCGGCCAACTCAAGCGCCACTCGATCGGCATCGCCGCGCTCGCGATCGGCGCAGTGCTGTTCACGACGCTCGTCGTCGCGATCGTCGCCCACCTGCTCGTGCCGTCGCTGCCGTGGGCCGCGTGCGCCGCGCTCGGCGCGATCGTCGCGCCGCCCGACGCGGTGTCCGTGCGCGTCGTGCTCGAACGCGTGAAGCTGCCGCGTCGACTCAAGATCCTGCTCGAAGGCGAGAGCCTGCTCAATGACGCCACCGGACTCGTGCTGTTCCGCTTCGCGATCGCGGCGGGCCTCACCGGCAGCTTCAGTGCGACCGCCGCGGCCGGCCAGTTCGTGCTGCTCGCGGCCGGTGGCGCGGCCGTCGGCATGGCGGTCGGCCTCGCCTGGGTCAAGCTCGCGCGCCGGCTCGACGACGAGTACCTGCTGATCGCCGCGACCTCGCTGCTGTCGTGGATCGCCTATCTCGTCGCCGAGCGCATGCACGTCTCCGGCGTCATCGCAACCGTGGCCACCGGGCTCATCGTGAGCTGGCACGCGCACACGGTGATGTCGGCGTCCGCGCGCATGCGCGGATCGTCGTTCTGGGACGTCACGATCTTCCTCATCGAAGCGGGCGTCTTCATGCTCATCGGCCTGTCGCTGCGCGGCGTGGTCGAACGCGCGGGCGGCTTCGGCCCGGTCGTCGCGACGATGGGCGCGCCGAGCCTCGCGATCCTCGTCGCGATCGTCGCCGCGCGCTTCGCGTGGATGTTCGCGTCCGACGGCGTCATCCACGCCTGCGCGCGCCTCGGCCTCACGCGGCACGTGCCGATCGGCGTGCGCGCGAGCACCGTGCTCGGCTGGGCCGGCGTGCGCGGCGTCGTCACGCTCGCGCTCGCCTTGAGCGTGCCGGATGCGTTCCCGGGCCGCGATTTCATCCTCGTCGCCGCATCGGTGGTCATCCTCGGCACCGTGCTCGTGCAGGCGACGACGCTCGGACGCGTGATCGCGTGGGCGAAGCTCGCCGAGACGCCTTCCGACAAGGCGCCGCTGACGATGAACCAGGCCGAAGCCGCGATGGCCCAGGTGCAGCTCGTGACGATCGAGCGACACGCGTACGACGGCGACGGCGAGCTCATCCATCCGCGGCTGCTCGAGCGCTACCAGCGCAAGGCGACGATCAGCGTCGACTACGCGGCGCGTCCGGACCACTACTCGCCGATGCTGCATGCGCATTTCGATCTCGTGCTCGCCGCCGTCGCGACCGGCCGCGAGGAGCTCATCCGCCTGCATCGAGCTGGCGCGATCGACGACGAGACCCTGCACGAACTCGAGCGCGACCTCGACCTCGAGGAACTCGGCGCGCTCGCAGCGAAGGCCTGAGCGACGTCGGCGGGTCGGACCGGGTGCCCGCCGCTCCCGCGAACAGGGTAGCCACCGCCCCTGGGTGCCTTCTGGCCTATTTTTATCGTAAAACGATGCGAGTATTATCGTTTCGCGATAATGCGGAAGCCGTGGAGGCACCCATGACCCGCTCGTCCACCCGCGCGCTCAGCTATGCCCGCCCGGTCATCCGGGCTCTGACCGCACTCAATGTCGTCTATGCCGCCGGCCTCGCCGCGCTGTTCGCATTGAGCTTCTTCATCGATGGCTGGCCGACACGACCGCTCGGCGATTTCGCGTCCGCGCATCCGCAGCTCGGCAACGGCCTGCGCCTCATCGTCGTCATCGGCTTCGTCGCCGCGCTCATCGTGCACACGATCCTGCGACGGCTGCTCGCGATGGTGGACAGCGTGCGCGACGGCGACCCGTTCATCCTCGAGAACGCGGATCGGCTCGACGCGATCGCCTGGAGCGTGCTCGCGCTCGAACTGCTGCGCCTCGGCGTGACGGCGATCGCCGCGATCGTATGGCAGCCGGGGCGCCTCGGCGGATTCTCGTTCACGCCATGGCTCGCGGTCCTGCTGCTGTTCGTGCTCTCCGGCGTGTTCGCTCACGGCGCGCGCATGCGCGCGGACCTCGAAGGCACGGTGTGACATGGCGATCATCGTCCGCCTCGACGAACTGCTGCACGCGCGCCGCATGACGCTGACCGAACTCGCCGCGCGCGTCGACATCACGCTCGCGAACCTGTCGATCCTCAAGACCGGCAAGGCGAAGGCGATCCGTTTCTCGACGCTCGAAGCGATCTGCACCGCGCTCGAATGCCAACCCGGCGACCTGATCGCCCGCGATCCCACCTTGCCTGCCGAGGAATGATCCGATGTCGATGCACGCGCTCGTCCGCTTCTTCTCCCCCGATCCGCGCCACGACGGCGTTCGCCCCGTGCAGATCTGGGGACTGCGCCTGTTCTACGGCCTCATGCTCGCGTTCGTCACGCCGACCGCGTGGCAGGCGCTGCTCACCCATGCGGGCGCGTGGGATCCGCTGCGCGCGGTCGCGATCGCGGTATGGGCGACCTATCCCGCGCTCGCGTTCTTCGGACTCTTCCGTCCGTTGCGCTGGCTGCCGCTGATGTTCTTCACGATCGGCTACAAGGCGATCTGGCTCGCATTCATCGCCTATCCGCAGTGGCGCGCGGGCACGTTGTGGGGCACGCCGACCGGCGAGGTCGCCGCGTCGTTCCTCGCCCTGCCCGCACTGGTGGCGGTGGTTCCGTGGGGGTATGCGTGGCGGACCTACTTCGCGTGGCCGCGCCGGACCACGCACGCACCGTAGGGCGGTCCGGCTCGGCGGCTTCCCTTCATTCCCGCTCGTGGCGGGCTGCGCGCACGACCGTCGTCGTGCAGTCCGCTTCGGCGACGACGCGCGCGGACACGCTGCCGAGCAGGCGGCGCACGCCGGTGACGCCGCGCGCACCCATGACGATGTGGTCGATCGCGTTGTTGCGCGCGTAGTCGACGATCGCCTGCGCGACGTCGGTCGATTCGAGCACGTGGAACGTGATGCGGTGTTCGGCCAGTGCGAGCGCGCGCGCCCAGTGGCGCAGGGCGACGAGACGCTTGACATGGCGATTGCGTCCCTCGGCGTCGATGTTCGTCTCCATGCCGATGCGCGGCGTGCGCAGCACGGTCACGCAGGCGAGGCGCGCGTGCGGCGCGGTCTCGACGATGCGTCGCGTGACGTCGAGTAGGGCCGCGTCGAGCGCGGCATCGCCCTGTTTGAGGTCGACCGCGACGACGATGAGCGGCGGGCGCGCTTCCTCGCGCGCTCGTTTCGCGCGCAATTCCTCGGCATCGAGCCGGAAACCGCGCAGCCAGCGTTTCATGGAACCGAACGCGCCGTCGTCGTGCGCGCGCTCGGCGCGCTCGGTCAGCACGACCTGCTCGGGATGCTGCAGGTCGAACGCGAGCTGCGCCGCGGTCGGATAGCGCGCATCCGGATCCACTTCCAGGCAGCGCAGGATGATCTCCTGCAGCCATCGCGGGATTCCCGGCTGCAGCGCGCGCGGCGGCACCGGCGCGCGGTAGAAGCGCCGCCTCAGGCCGCTGTCGCTGGTCGGTGCGCCGAACGGCGTCTCGCCGGTTGCGAGGTAGTACAGCGTCACGCCGAGTGCGAACAGGTCGCTGCGCGGATCGTTTCGCACGCCGAGCACCTGCTCGGGCGCGATGTACGGCGCCGTGCCCATCGGTACCCTGAACTGTTCGGCGAGCAGGTCCGGCAGGTGCGCGTGGTGAGCGAGCCCGAAGTCGAGCAGCACGATGCGTTCGCGCCCTTGCGCATCGACATGGAGCAGCAGGTTGCCCGGCTTGATGTCGAGGTGCACGACGTGCTGCCGGTGCAGGTCGTCGAGCGCGAGCGCGGCGAGCGCACCGAGCGTGGCGACGCGCTCGGGCGGCAGCGGCGACGCATCGAGCAGCGGCAGCAGCGTCTCGCCGCTCACGAACTCCATCACGATCCACGGCTGGTCGCCGACTTCGCCGCTCGCGACGAAACGCGGCACGTGCGGGCCCGACAGCGAGGGCATGAGCATGCGCTCGACCTCGAAGCTCACGATGCGGCTCACGTCTTCGCCGTAGCCGACATGCGGCAACTTGGCGAGCAGCGGAAACGCCTGCTGCGGATGCGAGACGCGCCACAAGGTCGCCATGCCGCCCGCGCGCAAGGGTTCCACCAGCGTGTACTCGCCGATCGCAAGGCCGGGTTGCGGATGCAGCGGCATCGATCAGGTTCCCGCGAGCAGGCGATCGGCGAACGCGGGCGGCAGGCCGGCCGCGCGGATCTTCGCCGCCGCGCGTTCGTGATCGTAGGGAACGCGCAGGAACGCGAGCGTCGCGGAGTCGACGTCGAACCATGCGCACGCAGCGGCAGGATTGCGGTCGCGCGGCTGCCCGCACGAACCCGGGATCGCGAGCCAGCGCCGCGTGCCGGACAGCGGAATCGGCACGCCCGCTTTCGGCGCGAAGTGGTGCGCGGTCGCGTGCTGCGCGTGATACAGCGCGGGCTCGTGCACGTGCCCGCAGAAGGTCAGGCGCGCGTCGGTTGCGGCGAGGCTGCGCGCCGCGGCGAGCGCGTTGCCGACGTAGGCCCAGCCGTCGGGCGCCCATGCGTTGGCGTGGACGTAGAGTCGATCGTCCTCGCGCACGCGCAGCGGCAACGCGGCGAGGAATGCGCGCTGGTCGGCATCGAGCTGTCGGCTCGTCCACGCGATCGCCGCCTCGGCCTGCGCGTGCATCGTGCCGCCGCCTTCCCTCCCGACGGCGGCCGCGTCGTGGTTGCCGAGCACGGCGACCGCACCGGATTCGACCTGGCCGCGCACGAAATCGACGACCCAGACCGGGTCCGCGCCATAACCGACGAGATCGCCGAGGAACACATGGCGCGCGCAACCCGCGGCGCGCAACGCGTCGAAGCACGCTTCGCTCGCCTCGCGATTCGCATGCAGGTCCGCCAGCAGGCCGATGCGCATGTCGAAAGCCGGGTCGGAATGGACGTGCCGACACGATAGCGCATTGTCGGCCGGCCGACTCGGCGACTGCCGACGCCGAATCCAATTGGGAAGTGCGAGCCACGAGGCGCACGAGGAGACACGAAGAGGCGCGAGGAAGATTCGACGATGGAATGGCGCCCGACCGGACCGGCGTCGAAGGACACGGCGTTGCGCCAGGCGTTCGGACGTCGCTCGCGATGCTCGCTGCCCGCACCACGCGCAGGACCACGAGGGCGGTTCGACTCGCGTCGCTGCGCCCGGGCGCTCAAGGAGCGGCGGCGTTTCGACCGTGCGCCCCGAGCCGCTCCTCAGTGCTTCAACGCGAACTCCGCAAGTTCGACCAGCGTCGCGCGCTGCTCGTCGGTCGGTTCCTGGCCCGGCACATACGTGACCTCGAGCATGCGGCCTCCCGTCGCGACGATCACCTGCGCGCGCGGGTTGCCCTCGAAGCAGTGGTGGACGACGCCAGCGGTGGTGCCGAACTTCGGCAGCGGGTCGAGCGTGCAACCACCGCTACGCATCATGCCCTCGGCCGCCTCGCGGCTGCGCGCGTTCTTCATGACCGCGACGGTGATCACGCGCCCGTCCGCGGACATCACGCAGTTGTTGCGGTCCGGCACGATCACGGACACGTTGCCGGTCGGCAGCAGCTTCTTCACGAGGTCGTCGTCGAGGTACGGGCAATCGGTCTCCTTCGCCAGCGCCTTCGGCCTGGTCGCGACACCGAGCGTGCCCGCGATCAGGTTGGCGGCAAGATCGCGCTGCGCCGGCGTGATCGAACCGGCG
Organism: Dokdonella sp.; assembly: GCA_035760865.1. Lineage (GTDB taxonomy): Bacteria > Pseudomonadota > Gammaproteobacteria > Xanthomonadales > Rhodanobacteraceae > Dokdonella_A. The sequence goes on along the minus strand of DASTSE010000416.1, from coordinate 6,712 downwards.
AGATTGAGATACCCCGAAACACCGACGCTGCCGCGATGGCCGTAGAAGAACATCGACTTCGGATCCGCTTCGCCCGCATCGTTCTTCATCCGGTAGGCGAATCCTTCCTCGCCGAGCGACGGCATCGGCTCGATTTCGCTGGTGCCTGCGACGGCGTCGCGCATCTCGACGGCCGCCTTGCGCGCCAGATCGGGCGATTCGCTCACGATGTGGCTGAAGCCGAAATTGACGCTCGAATTCGCGGCCATGAAGCTGCACGCGCCCGGTCCACCCGACATCACGCGCCACGGCCCGCTGCCGAAACCCTTGCTCACTGCCGCCGTTTCGATCGCCGGGCATTTCTGCGCGGCGACCGCCATGCCGCTCGTCGGGAGCAGCAGCACACCCAGCATCCACGCAGGCTTCATCGCCTCTCCCCGTTCCTCGAGCTGCCGCGCCATCCTACGCCTGAAACCCGCGATCCGCGCTGGTGTCGGCAATGCATCACTACCGGAGCGTCGCCCGCGCGCTTTCGTTCCGCTCGCAACGCGGCGGCACGTGCGATTCGCCCGGACAGCAGCCGAGGTCGAAGCGGACCCTTCGGCGTCGACGTCGCGAGCCCACGCGACCACGCGAATGATCCACTCCGACCCGGCTCCCGCGATCGGCGCGACCGGACCGGGCCGGCACCGCCGATCATCGAGGCGGAAGCAGCAGCGCGTCAGGCCGTCGCGGCCGCACGCATGCCTGCAGGCTTGAAGCCTGCCGCGATCTTGCCGGCCTTCGAGAACAGGGACTTCATCTCGGACGACGGCACGGCGATCGTCGTCTTCAGGTCGACGACGCTGCCGGATGCGGCCGTGACGATCGTCGACGGCGCGACGCCCTCGTACGGACCCTCGGAAATGACCACGAAGTCGTAGTCGCCGAACGTCATGTAGTAGTCGAGCAACTTGCCGCCCGACGCGGCAAACAGCTTGGCGAGGTTCTCGACGCGATCATCGGCGGGGTTGGCCATCATTCCGCGGATCGCTTCGGCCGTGTAACGGCCTTGGGTAATGAACGTCGGCATGGCGAGCCTCCTGTGTGGAGGTTTCACTGTCCCACCGTGGACCGACCCGGTATTGATCCAGGTCAAGGTTCGCTCGGCCGCATCGGCCCCTTCGACTCCGGCCCTGCGGCTGGCGCTCGGGCCGAACGGTGGTCGTTGCGTGTCAGCCGTCGACGTCGACCGGCGCACCGAGCCTGCCGGCCATCACGATCGCGCAGAAGAACGTCTTGAACTGTTCGATCTGGTCCGATGGCGGATGGCGTTCGCGCAGGATCGTCTCGAGACCGAGCATGCGCGTGTACAGCTGCGCCTGTTCCGGGCCGACCATGCCGCCGAACGCGAGCATCTGCAGCAGCTGGCTCGAAGTGATCTTGCGACGGTCGAAGATCTCGCCCCAGGTGCGGAACGCGGGCGTCTTCGCTTCGAACACCTTCTCGCGCGCACGCAGCGCATCGACCGGCGCGCCGTCGATCTTGAGGTCGGCGAGGAATCTGAGCAGCAGCGCGAGATTCGGGTGCTTCTCGTCGTCCGGCAACCGCGCGAGCAGCCACGTTTCGGTTTCGCGCAAGATCGGGTAGTTGATCTTCGCAATGCAGCCGAAATGCCGGTCCGACACGTTCGCGCGGCACGGCCCGCAGTGCTGCCGCACTGCGCCGAGCGGCGCCACCCTTTGCATGATCTGCGCGACCGTCAGCGGCATCTGCCGTGCGGTCCCGTCCGGACCGTTCACGCCGATCTCGATCGTGTACTGCTCGGCGAGCGCCTTGATGTCCTGGTCTGGATGCGCCTGCCGCAGCTTGCCGATCGCGAAATCCGCGATCCCCCACTCCCTCACCATCGCCACCAGCTTCGCTTCCGGAAATGCCTTGCGGACTTCGCACGGCATGCGAAGCACATAATCGATCGCCATCTCGTCCCCTGAATGATGAATGCGCGCACCGAGGGATGCCCCGGTCGTCGGGGCGCGATGTTAGCGCACGCGCGCATGCGTCCAGCGCTCATGTCGATGCTGGCCGCTGGACGGTCGAGCCGACGATCCGATGGCCGCGATGCTTCGCTCCAGGAGCATCGCCTCCCGCCGCTCCCACAGAAGCCGGTGGTCGCACGTTGTCGGCGTCGCCAGGCGGCCATTGCCACAGACAGTGCAGGTGATCCGGCAAGACGACGACCGCAACGATCGTGAAGGGTTGCGCCGCCCACGCATCGCGGAACGCAGCGCGCAGGTCTTCGATCCGATCGACCGGCCACCGTCGACGGCGGTCGAACAGCTTGACCGTAAAGAAGCAGGTGCCGCCCGGCACCCATACGCGGCGATAGTTCGGCATCGGAGCGAGCCGCCTGCACGGATGTGCCGCCGCGGGATAGCGCCGGGCCGCAGCGTGCGATTTCGCCAACACCGAAGGACGGTGGGCCAGGCATCGCAAGCCAACGGCCGGCAGGCCCGGACCACCGTACGATGAAGCGTGGGCATGCGCCCGTTGCGCGACCATTTTCGAGGCCGAACGTAGGGTGGGCTCGAGCCCACCTCGCCTGGCGTCGCGGAATCGAAACGCGGCGGGCCATTGCCTACCCTACGGGACGCGCGGGGGAAGGTATATTGGGCGTGCAGGGCCGGCGCGGTGCCGGCCGCGAATCGCAAGGAAACGACATGGGTCTCGTGCAGGCAGCAGTGGGTGCGATCGGCGGCACGCTCGCCGACCAGTGGAAGGACTTCTACACCGTTCCGGACGGGTTGCCGGCGACGGCGGCGCTGTTCGCGGCGGTGCCACGCGGCACCAACGCCGGGCGCGGGTCGAATACGAAAGGCTCGTCGAACATCATCAGCAACGGTTCGAAGATCGTCGTGCCGGAAGGCTATGGCCTGCTGCTGTTCCAGGACGGCGCGGTCACCGCGTTCGCCGCCCAGGCGGGTGCGTACGAATGGCGGTCGGACGACCTCAACTCGAAGTCGATCTTCGCCGGCGACGGCGTCATGGAATCGCTCGTCAAGCAGAGCTGGGAGCGCTTCAAGTTCGGCGGGCAACCCGGCTCGCAGCAGGCCGCGTTCTTCGTTTCGCTCAAGGAGCTGCCCGACAACCGCTTCGGCACGCAGTCGGAGATCTACTGGGACGACGGCTTCCTCAACACGCAGGTCGGCGCGATCACGCGCGGCTCGTACACGCTCAAGATCGTCGACCCGATCCTCTTCGCGAAGAACTTCGTGCCCGCGACCTACCTGCAGCCGGGCCAGGTGTTCGACTTCACCGACATGGACAACGCGGCCGCGAGCCAGTTGTTCAACGAGGTCGTCGGCTCGCTCGCGCCTGCGTTCAGCCTCTACACGAACGATCCTTCCAAGGGCAATCGCATCACGAAGATCCAGCAGGATTCGATCGGCTTCGCGAAGAGCCTGTCCGATGCGGTCGAAGCGGCGTACCAGTGGAAATCCGATCGCGGGCTCGTGATCGTCAAGACCGCGATCGTCTCGATCGAGTACGACGCCAACACGCGCGAGCTGCTCAAGAACGTCCAGCGCGCCGATGCGCTCGCGGGTGCGCGCGGCAATGCCAACCTGCAGGCGAGCGTCGCGGCAGGCTTGCAGGCCGCCGGCGAGAACGGCGGCGGCGCGGGCATGATGGGCATCGGCATGGCCTCGGGCATGATGGGTGGCCTCGCCGGCCTGCAGCAGCCGGTCGCCCCGGCCGCGCCCGCAACCGAGGACCTGGTCGCGAAACTCAAGAAGGCGAAGGAGATGCTCGACCTCGGCCTCATCACGCAGGCCGACTACGACGCGCTCAAGAGCAAGGCGCTGGGCCTCTAGGGAAAGGACGGATCGATCAGGACCTCGTCATTCCCGCAAAAGCGGGAATCCATTTTCGCGTTGTTCCAGTAGCTTCAGGAGCAACGATGGATCCCCGCTTTCGCGGGGGTGACGATGTCTTCAGAGGTTCCCCAGCTACAGCCTACCCATTCCGATTCGCGGACCGCACGACAACCATGTCCAACGCCAACCCGCCACCGCGACCGCGCTACACCGGGCCCGGATCGCCGCAGGACGTGCCGCCGATGCCCGGCCAGACGGGCATCGATCCGGCCACGATGCCCGAGCCGATCCGCAAGGAACTCGAAGCGCCCGATCCCGCCGCGATCGACACCGCATCGAAGGAACTCGAGGACGGCGTCAATCGCTGCCCGAAGTGCGGCTCGACCGAGATCCGGCACAAGCCCGGCAGCGACCTGCTCGTCTGCCTGTATTGCCGCCACCAGTGGCAGAGCGAACGCGTCGAGGAGGCCTTCGGGCTCGGTGACGGCATCGACCAGCTCAACGGCACGGTGATCGCATCGGGCGCGCGCGACATCGCGGCCGACGCCGCGAGCATCATGACGTTCAAGTGCAGCGGCTGCGGCGCCGAGGTCGCGGTCAACACCGAAAACGCGATGACCGCGCGCTGCCACTGGTGTCGCCACGTGCTCGGCGTGAACGAGCAGATCGCCAACGGCGCCGTGCCCGATGCGGTGCTGCCGTTCCACATCAAGAAGGACGACGCGGTCGCGCGCATCCGCCAGTTCGTCGACAAGCGGCGCCTGTTCGCATTGAAGGAATTCAAGGAACAGTTCACGCCGGAGAACGTCGTCGGCGTGTACCTGCCGTACATGATCGTCGACGGCAAGGCGAGCGCCGACGTCGCAGGCAGCGGCGAGATCGAGACGCGCCGCTACACGCGCGGCAGCGGCAACGACAAGAAGACCTACTACGACGCCGACGTCTACCGCGTGCAACGCCACGTCGACTTCACCGTCGACGACCTGCCGCTCGAATCGTCGAGCGAGCGCGGCAACCTCGACACGCGCTCGAACACGAACAACATCATCAACACGATCCTGCCGTTCGACACCAAGAACGCGGTGAAGTGGAACGCGTCGTACCTCGCCGGCTTCACCTCCGAGAAGCGCGACCGCGACGTCGAGAACCTGCGCCCGCGCCTCGAGGACCAGTTGCTGTCGATCGCGCGCGCGCAGGTCGAAAGTTCGGTCAATCGCTACGACCGCGGCGTGCGCTGGGAACAGGAAAGCCTCGACGTGCACGGCACGCGCTGGGTGTCGATGTACCTGCCGGTGTGGCTGTATTCGTACCACCAGCCCGGCAGCAACGGCGGCATGCTGCACTACATCGCGGTCAACGGCCGCACGGGCGAGACGATGGGCAGCGTGCCGGTGCAGCAGTGGAAGCTGCTCGCGACCGCGATCACGGTCGGCACCGTCCTCGAGAGCATCGTGCTGTGGATCCTCGCGCACTCGTCATGAACGACTTCAGGGAACTCACCGCATGAGCGACGACGGCGGACTCTGGCTGCTCGCACTCGGCCCGGCCGGCGCCACAGGCCTGTATTGGGCGTTGTACCGCTACTACCGCAACACCGACAAGTCGCACGCGTTCGAGCGCGAGACGAAGGTCGACGCGAAACCCGTCACCGGCTCGGACGCGAAAGTCGACGAAGTGAAAGGCACGCGCGAAACCCGCATCCGCGGCGACAATGTGCGCTCGTACCGCACGCGCGTGCAACGCGTTCGCCGCGACACGTCTTGATGATCCCGCCTCTCCCGCAAGCGGGAGATCGAAACGCGTAGGGCGGATCAAGGCGCGAAGCGCCGGATCCGCCGCTCTCGCGGCTTGGTCCGCCCTACCCACGGGCCAATCGCCTCTTCCAGCGCACACGGCGGCACGCGCATCCGCGCGTACCGCCCTACCCTGGGTCGCGTTACGGCGCTTCGAATCCGCTCTTGAACACGCGGTCGTTGCCGGCGACGAGGACCGCGTTGGAATACTCGGAGGTGTCGTTCGCCGTGCAAGCCGCGAGGATGATGCCGTTGTTGCCGGCGAAGCACTTCAGGAACGCCTGCCAGCCGCTGCCGCCCGCGGGCGTGTCGGTGAGCGGCGTGACGTCGGTCGCCGTCATCACGATGCGGTGACCGGCGGCGACGCTGCCGAGCGTGGCGGTGCAGCGTCCGCCGCTGCAGGCTGCGCTGTTCATCGGCACGCCGGCCACGCTCGTCGTGACGAGCTGCTCGCCGACGAACGTCATCGACGTCGCCGCGGTCGTCGTGGCCGCATCGATCGAGAAGAACTCGACGCGGAAGTTCGCCACGCCGTGCGTGCTGATCGTCCACTGCAGGGTCGTGCCGCCGTCGTTCATCGGCGGGGTCGAGCCCGCGCACGCGCCGGACACCTCGTTGCCGATGCAGATGTGCGCGGGCGCCTGGTCGCGGTTGGCGTAGTTCGCCGGGATCTCCGAATGCGGGCCGTCGGCCGCGTTCTCCGGGTGCTCCAGATCGATGTCGATGCCGGCCAGCGCCTTCGCGTTGCCGAACACGCGGTTGCGCTGGAACAGGTTGCTCCAGCCATTCTGGTCGCCGCCGCCATTGCGCAGCTTGATGCCGTTGCGCTTGTTCGCGGCGATGACGTTCGCGTCGGACGCGGCCGGGCCGCCGATCGTAGTCGCGCTGGAGGCATTGATGTGGATTCCGTCGACGCCGTTGCCGAGGTTGAGGTTGCCGGCGAAATCCGGGCTCACGCCGATCGAGTTGCCGGCGATGCGCGTGCTCGCGGTCGAGCTGCCCTTCACGACGATGCCGTGGCGCGCGTTCGCGGCGACGACGTTGCTCGCGATCTCGTTGCCCGTCGTCGTCACGATGATGCCGTCG
>DASTSE010000415.1:0-4856 GCA_035760865.1 Dokdonella sp. | reverse complement strand
TCGCCGGCTCGTCGCCGGCACGGCGGGGTTCGTCGAGTACTTTCGCCTCGCGACGCCGATCGATGTGATCGAGCGCATGACGCTCGGCTCGCGCCCGGCGCGACGCGGCGTCGGAGCCGACGGCGTCGAGTCGCTGCGCGCGATCCCGTGGGTGTTCGCGTGGTCGCAGTGCCGTTGCGGGCTGACCGGCTGGTACGGCGTCGGAAGCGCGCTCGAACGCGCCGCCGCGCGCGGCGACGATGCGCTGCTCGCCGAGATGGCGCGCGACTGGCCGTTCTTCCGCACGCTCGTCGAGGATCTCGAAATGCTGCTCGCGAAGTGCGACCTCGGCATCGCCGAGCGGTTTTCGCGACTCGCCGGGCCGCTCCACGACGCGTTCTTCCCCCTCGTCGCGGCCGAGTTCGAGCGCACGGTGACCGGGTTGCTGCGACTGCGCGGCCGCGACGAGCTGCTCGCCGACGACCCGCGTCTCGCGCAATCGATCCGCCTGCGCAACCCGTACACCGACCCGATCAGCCTCGTGCAGGTCGACCTGTTGCATCGCTGGCGTGCGGCGGGCAGCCCCGAGGACGCGACGTTCTCCGCGCTCGTGTCGAGCGTGCACGGAATCGCACAGGCATTGCAGAACACCGGCTGACGGGGCTTGCTGCTCGAGGAGCGCCCGCCGAATCGCCCTCGCGCGACGGTGCGCCCGATGAAACCTCGATCGACGCGGTGGCGCGCAGCGCGGGGCGTCGCTTCAGAGCTCTTCGGTCGAGGTGCGCTTCGAGCGCTTGATGAGCCAGGCGACGCCACGCAGGTCGGCGATGCCGACGAGTGCGCGGTTGAGGTTGTTGTACTTCGACACGCCGCTGCCGCGGGGACGGTGGTTGACCGGCACCGATTTCACCTGCCAACCGGCCCGCTGCATGAGCGCGGGAAGGAAGCGATGCATGTGGTCGAAGTAGGGCAGGTCGAGGAAGCTCGCGCGCTCGAACAACTTGATGCCACAGCCGGTGTCGGGCGTGTCGTCGCGCAGCAGGCGCGAACGGATCGCGTTCGCCCATCTGGACGCCCAGCGCTTGCTGCCGGAATCGCGGCGGTCGACGCGCCAGCCCGCGAACAGCTTGATCGTCGCCGGCGATTCGTCGCGCATCGCGATCAGCTTGGGGATGTCCGCCGGGTCGTTCTGGCCGTCGCCGTCGAGGGTCGCGATCCAGCTGCCGCGCGCCGCCTTGACGCCGTTGCGGATCGCCGTGCTCTGCCCGCTTTGCGCGAGGTGGCGGACGATGCGCAGTTCCGGATAGGCGGCCTTAGCGGCGGAAAGCACGGCGAGGCTGTCGTCCTTGCTCGCGTCGTCGACGTAGACGATCTCGAATTCGACGCGACCGCGCAGCGCGGCAGCGATCTCCGCGAGAAGCGGCGGTATGTTGTCGCGCTCGTTGAAGACGGGCACGACCACGGACAATGCGGGCATGACGGCGGGTCGGTTCGCGAAAGGCGCGCATTATCGCCGGTTTTCCCGCCGGCGGCGGCAAAACCTGGGCGAGCCTGCGCGCAATTGCCGCAGCCGGTCGGCGGCAGGGCGTTCGTTCAGTTGCTGCCGGAGGCGACCCGCGGCAGGCCTTCGAGCGCGTTCCGCCACGCATGTTCGAGCGCGTCGAAGCGCGTGTCGGTTTCGGCGAGCATGAACAGCGTGCCGTCGGCCATCGGCACCTCGCGCGCGACGAGTCCGGCGCGACGGAACGAAGACGCCTTGCTGGAGCGGTCGCGCACGATGTAGACGACGCTGACCGGCCCGCCTGCGCCGGCGCTGACCATATGCACGCTGCGCCAGCGGCCGATCGGGCATTCGGCGACGTAGGCGACCTCGGGCGGCACGTCCGCGAGCTTGACGCCACGATCGGCGAATGCGCGCTCGACCAGGGCCTGGGGCACCGGCGTGACCATCGCGAGCGCGGCGTGTTCGTCGGGCGCGGTCACATGGGCGGCGACCATCGCGCGCATGCCCGTGGCCTGGCGCAGGCGGACCACGCCGAACGCGAGCAGCACGCTCGCGGCCGCGGCGAGCGCGATCCAGCCGAGCCTGCGACGCGGTTGGAACGGTACCACGGTGCGTCGGCGCTGCACGTCGAGTATGCGTTCGACGAGGCCGTCCGGGACCTCCACCGCGAGCGCGGCCGACAGGCGCGCCTCGAATGCCCGGGCCTCGGCGGCGAGCGCCGCGCACTCGGTGCAGCTGGCCATGTGCGCACGGGCTTGGGCATCGACGACCCCGGGATCGCTGCCGAGCCGGCGGCGGAACTCAAGGCAGTCCATCGGGTCCCGCCTCCGGTTCCTTGCCGTCGAGCAATGCACGCAGCTTCTGCCGCGCGCGGAACACCTGGGTCATAACGGCCGATTCGCTGATGCCGAGCTGTGCGGCGACCTCGCCGCAGGAGAAACCGCCGAGCACCTGCAATACCAGCGGCTCGCGGTATTTCGGCTCGAGCTTCGAGATCGCCGCGCGCAGCACGGCGTCCTCGCCGCGGTGTTCGGGGCCGGGTGCATCGTCGCTGAGTTCGAGTTCGGTGATATCGGTGGTCGGCATCGGCTTGCGTTCGTACAGGCGCGCATGTTCGCGCCGCAGGATCGTCGCCAGCCAAGCTTTCGCCGCGATGTCCTCGCGCAGCGCATCGAGCGAACGCCATGCACGCAGGAAAGTCTCCTGGACCAGGTCCTGCGCCAATGCGTCCTGGCCGCAAAGCCAGTACGCGTAGCGATAGAGCTCGCTCGAATGCGCACGCACGAGAGCCTCGAACTGCTGCTGGCGATTGCCCGCCACCGCAACAGACCGGGGATTGCCGTCCTGGCTTGCAACTTCCGTCATGCGGAGGAGTCACCCATCGAAGCCGTTTTCGAAGATCAGGTCGGGCGTATTGACGGTGAAACTGACCGGCAGCGTCAACGGGTCGTGCGCCGCGTCGTTGCTGTGCACGCATATGTTCGCACTGTAGGCGCCCGGTGTCAGGCTGCTTGCGTCGAGGGTGACGCCGATGCTGGCGGGCCCCGCGCCCGCGGCGATCGAGCCCGAGGTCGGGGCGAGCGCAATCCACGGCACGTCGACGGGCGCGACGCAGCCGGTCGAGGAGGTGTCGAGCGACCAGTCGAGCGTCGCGGCGCCGCTGTTGGCGATGTCGAATCCGGTCGTCGCACTGGCACCGGCCGCCGCTGCGCCGCTCACGCTGGCGGGCGTGACCTCGACCGTCGGCGTCGCGGCGGACTCCACCGTGATCGAGCCCGCCATGCCGATGCCGCCGCTGCCGCCGTGAATTTCGCAGTAGTAGCCGATCGTCCCCGCGTCGGGAAACGCAACCGTGGCTTGCCAGGCGTTCGACGCCGCGTCGCCGTTGCCGCCGGCGCCGTCGCAGCCGTTGGCGCAGCGGAACGTCGTGATCGCGCCGTCGTCGGACTTGACGTTGTGGAAGCCGAGGCCGGCCGGGTCGTTCTTGAAGGTGACCGTGTCGCCGACCGCGATGGTCAGCGGCGAGGGTTCGAAGTGGCGCCCGCCGGGACCGTTCTTGGCGAGCACGACGTGGTCGGCGGCGAACGCGGGGGTGGCGGTGAAGACGAGGCTGACGACGGCGATTGCGGTACGGCGCATGACGGTACTCCCCAGGGGTGGCGGTTCCCGTGAGTACCCGAACGGCGCGCCCGGGTTGCCTCGCCATGTCGATCGTTGCGACGTTGCGCGCGGCATGGCGCGTCGCCGGTCAGCGGATGCGCTCGAGGATGCCGTCGAGCTCGTCGAGGCTGTGGTAGTGGATCACGAGCTTGCCGCGACCGTTGCGCGCATGCGCGACGCGCACGCGCGTGGCGAGCTTCTCGGCGAGATCGCGTTCGAGCGCGGCGATGTTCGGATCCGGCTTCGCCGCGGGCCTCGCCGGCTTCGCGGTCTCGCCGCCGGCGCTGCGCGCCGCGTCCTCGAGTTCGCGCACGGACCAGCGCTTCTCGACCGCGACGTGGGCGAGCGCGACTGCACGCGCCTCCGGCAAGGTTGCCAGCGCGCGCGCGTGGCCCATCTCGAGCTCGCGCTCGTCGAGCAGGCGCTTGATCTCGGCGGGCAGTTCGAGCAGGCGCAGCTGGTTCGACACCGCCGCTCGCGAGCGGCCGACCGCTTCGGCCGCCTGCTGGTGGGTGAGGCCGAACTCGTCGATGAGCCGCGACAGCGCCTGCGCCTCCTCGAGCGGCGAAAGGTCCTCGCGCTGGATGTTCTCGATCAGCGCCATCGCGACGACCGCCTGGTCCGGCACCGTCTTCACCAGCGCGGGGATCTCGCCGAGCCCGGCCTGCTGCGCGGCACGCCAGCGCCGCTCGCCGGCGATGAGTTCGTAGCGGTCCGGGCCGATCGCGCGCACGACGACGGGCTGGATAAGGCCCTGCGCCTTGATCGATGCGGCGAGTTCCTCGAGCGGTTCGGCATCGAAGTGATGGCGCGGCTGGTACTTGCCCGGCTGGATCGCGTGGATCTCGAGCGTGCGCAGCTCGCCCTCGGTGTCGGCCGCGGCCGCGGGTGCGTCGCCACCTCCGCCGAGCAGCGCGTCGAGGCCTCGGCCGAGGCTGGATGGGCGTTTCTTGGCGGCCATGCGTGCGGTTTCCTCGTGCGCTCGTCGCGTCAGTGCGCAGTCGCCGCGCCCGCGGGGTGACGCCGCAGCATCTCGCCGGCGAGGCTCAGGTAGGCGACGGCGCCGCGCGACTCGCGGTCGTACAGGTTGATCGGCTTGCCGTGGCTCGGCGCCTCGGCGAGGCGGATGTTGCGCGGAATGATCGAGCGCAGCACCTTGTCGCCGAAATGCTTGGTCAGCTGCAGCGACACCTCGTTGCCGAGATTGTTGCGC
>DASTSE010000414.1:0-2303 GCA_035760865.1 Dokdonella sp. | reverse complement strand
CCGCGGCGCGCGCGCAGCGCGGCGAAAGGCCAGCGCCGGCACGTCTACATCGCGCTCAACAAGCCGGTCGGCATCACCTGCACGACCGAGCGCGAGGTCGGCGGCAACATCGTCGACTTCGTCGACCACCAGCAGCGCATCTTCCCGATCGGACGATTGGACAAGGACTCCGAGGGCCTGATCCTGCTCACGAGCAACGGCGACATCGTCAACGAGATCCTGCGCTCGGAGAACCGCCACGAGAAGGAGTACCTCGTCGCGGTCAACAAGGCGGTCACGCCCGAGTTCCTTGCCGGCATGGCGCGCGGCGTGCGCATCCACGGCCAGATGACCAAGCCGTGCCGCACCGCGCGCATCGCCAAGTTCGGTTTCCGCATCGTGCTCACGCAAGGGCTCAACCGGCAGATCCGCCTGATGGCCGCCGCATTCGGCTACCGGGTGACGCAGCTGCGCCGCGTGCGCATCGTCAACATCAAGCTCGGCGCGCTCAAGCTCGGCCAGTGGCGCAACCTCACCGAACCCGAGCTGCGCGGCCTGTTGCCCAATCGCACGGACTGGTGACGCACGAGCGAGCATCGGAAGGCGCGATGCATCCTGCCGACGCCACGACTCGCGCGTTGCGGCCTGCGGGCGAGGCGTGCCGCGGCTGCTGGGCCGTCTACTTCGCTGCAGGCGGTTTCGCACGTTGCACGACGAGATGCTTGCCGGCTCCGACGACGGCGACGGCGCGCATTTCGACCGGCGCGCCTTCGGCGAGCAGCGCCGTCGTTCCGACCATCGTCGAGGCGGGATAGCCGCTCGGGAAGTACTCCTTGTGGATCGCGAAGAATCGCGCGAATTCGGCGTCGAAACTCGCGGTGTCCTTCGGCTGCGCGTGGAACGACGTGATTTCGACGACGTCCTCCATGCGCGCGCCCGCGGCTTCGAGCGTGCGCTCGAGGCGCGCGAACATGTTGCGAATGCGCGTGTCGTAGTCGTCGCCTGGCCCGGCCGGGATCCCGGACACGTACACCGTGTCGCCGACGCGGACCGCCGGAGCGTAGTGCCAGGTGTCGTAGGCGGCGTCGGCGCCGGCCGGTATCACGATCGTCTTGGTCGGCACCGGTGCGGTGGCGCAGCCGGAGCCGAGCAGGGCGGCGACGAGGGCGGGAAGCAGGATGCGCATGGAGGTCGTCGGGTATGCGGCGAAGCGGCCGCGGCCTACGGTAATACGCAGCGGCGCGAAGAAAGCGATCGCTTCGCCGGAGCGTGCGCGCCGTGCGGCCGGCGGCGTCAGATGTTCGCGTCGTGTAAAGCGTCTTGCCGTGCACGGGGCAGGCGATCCATGCTTGCGGTTCGTGCCGAACAGGAGCCTTCCGATGCTGCCGAACCGTCTCGCCTCGATGCTCGTCGCCGCGCTCGCGACCGTCGCGTTGCCCGCGGCCGCGAAGAAGCCCGATGCGGGCGAGGCGTCGTTCCGCGCGCTGTACAAGCAGCTCGTCGAGATCAACACCACGCTGTCGGTCGGCAGTTGCACCGAGGCGGCCAAGGCGATGCAGGCGCGTCTCGTCGAAGGCGGCATCCCCGCTGCGGACACCGACGTGCTCGTGCCGCCGCAGCGGCCGAAGGACGGCAACCTCGTCGCGACGATCAAGGGCAGCGACCCGGCGGCGAAGGCGATGATCCTGCTCGCGCACCTCGACGTGGTCGAGGCGAAGCGCGAGGACTGGGTACGCGATCCGTTCAAGCTCGTCGAGGAAGACGGCTGGTTCTACGCGCGCGGCGTCAGCGACGACAAGGCGATGGCCGCAGTGTTCACCGACAGCCTGATCCGCTACCGCAAGGAAGGCTTCAAGCCGCGTCGCGACATCCGCCTGTTGCTCACCTGCGGCGAGGAAACGTCGGATACGTTCGACGGCGTCGAGTGGCTGATCAAGGAGCACCCCGAACTCACGCGCGCCGCATTCGCGCTCAACGAAGGCGCCGGCGGCGAGCTCGACGACCACGGCAAGCCGGTCGCGCTGCAGGTGCAGGCGGGCGAGAAGGTCTACCAGGACTTCCGCCTCGAGGTCACCAACAAGGGCGGCCACAGCTCGCGGCCGACGAAGACGAACGCGATCTACGCGCTGAGCGCCGCGCTCGGCCGCATCGGCGCGTACCAGTTCCCGATCAGCCTCAACGACGCCACGCGCGGCTACTTCAAGGCCCAGCTCGAGCTCGCGCCGCAGGCGGTCGCCGAGGACATCAAGGCCGTGCTCGCGGACCCGCCCGACGCAGCTGCGGCCGACCGCCTGTGGACGATCAACCCTGCATGGAACAGCATG
>DASTSE010000413.1:0-9590 GCA_035760865.1 Dokdonella sp. | reverse complement strand
CGTCCGCGCGTTCGGGCGCATGAGCGGAGACCGGCGCCGAATCGGAGACGGTGCTGACCGTGCGCCAGTCGCCGCCGCCGCCGGACGTCGACGAGATCCAGTCGGCCGGCAACGCGGGCGGCACGCTGCCGTCGAAGTCCTCCGCCGGCGGAAACGCGCCGCCGCCCGCGCTCGTGACGAGCAGGGTCGCGCTCGCACCGCCGGCATTCGCACCGAGGTCGGTCTGCAGCGCACCCGCCGCGATGGCGTTGACGTAGTTGCCGGGGGCCGCGCCGCTCACGGCGACGCTCACGCTGCAGGTGCCCGCGGCGGGGATCTGCGCGCCCGCGGGCAGGACCAGGTGCGTCGCGTTCGTCGTCGGTGCGGCGCCCGCGCACGTGCTGTTTGCGGCGCCCGCGATCGCGAGGCCCGCGGGCAATGCGTCGTCGAGGTCGGCGATGAGCGTTGCCGGGCCCGGCTGCGACGCGTTGCCGAGCGTGATCGTCAAGGTCGCGGGGCTGCCTGCGACGACCGACTCCGGTGCGAACGCGATCGCGAGACCCGGCGGGGCGAGCACGCCGGTGGCGCGGAAGCGCAGGTCGTCGATGAGCTCGCCGCCGTCGCCCTGCGCGCGGAACACGACCTTGCCGATCGGCGTCGCACTCGTGACGCCGAAGAACGCGGCGTTGTCGCGCGTTCCGATCGGCGTCACCGTGGTCGTGCCGAGTGAAGCGCCGGCTTCGTCGAACACTTCGACGTCGACGGCGGTGCCGGCGCTGAGCCCGCCGTAGACGTTCGCGGCGACCGCATCCGCGACGGGATCGAGCGTGACGATCGTCGAGTCGACGAACGTCGTCGCGCCGACGGCGCGCGTGAGCGGGCGCCACGGCGGTTCCGGGCCCGCCGCGCTCCTGCACGGCGGCCGTGGGCATCGCGCACCGTGGGGCGCGCTCGTCTCGTCCGCGGCGGTACGCGATGGCGCACCGCCTTCGCCGTGCGTCCCGCGCGGCCGGGCGTCGCGACCGGCGCGAAACCCTTCGCACGGGCGCCGCGACGGCGGAACGGGCACAGCCTAGGTCGGCGGCGCGCGCGGCGACAACGCCCGCACGCGGCGGATTTGTGCCGTTGGCACAAACCCGCCGCCGGTGACCTCAGTCGCGCGCGCCGGTGCGCTGCGCGGCGATGAAGCCGAGCTGGCAGCGCGTCGCCGCGCCGAGCTCCTTCATGAGCGCGCTGATGCGCCGCGCGAGCGTTCGGTGCGAGATGCCGAGCTCGAGCTGGATCGCCTTGTCGTTGAGGCCCGAGGTGAGCAGCGACAGCAGCGCATCGCGCTCGCCGGCATCGCCGTCGGGCGCGACCGTGAACGGCGTCGATGCGCGCCAGAGCATCTCGAAGATCTCGCACAGCGCGTCGAGCAGCGACGACGGCCGCACGAGGAGCACCGGCCCGTCCGGGCGTTCGAGGTCGAGCGGGATGATCGCCATGCGGCGATCGGCGACGACGAGCTTGAACGGCAGCGACGCCGCGATGCGGCATTCCTCGCCGCGCTCGGCGTTGTCGCGCATGTGCTCGGTCCAGCCCGGCATCGACAGCAGGTCGCTGTCGATCAGCGCGCGGCAACGCACGCCGCGCGAGAGCGCGTCGAACAGCAGGTAGTCGGGCTCGGCGATGTTCGAGACGAGCATCGGGCGCCGGGTCAGGCTCAACAGCTCGCTGCGAACCGTGCGGTGCATGTGGATGAACAGCTGCGCGGTCGCGCTCGGGCTCAGGATCTCGACCAGCCGCCCGTCGCGCACGACCGCGCCCGCTCCCGCGCTGCCGAGCGCGGCGATCGCCGCGCGCGCGCGACGCTGGCGCTGTTCTTCCTCGCGCTGGCTCGCCGCGATCAGCGCCTCGACCGCGACGTCGGGCGGCGCGGCGAAATAGCGCGGCGGGCGATCGGGCGTGTGCGACACCATGCCCTTGCCACCGAGCGTGCGCAGCACGTCGGCGACGCGGCGCGGCGTGAGATCGAGGCGGCGCGCTAGTTCGGCCGAGGGCAGGCCGTCGTGGCGCAACAGCAGGCGGTAGGCGCGTTCTTCGAGCGGCGTGACCCCCATGCCCTCGAGCGCATTGCGCGCGGTCGACGCTGGAGTGGGACGCGAGGGCATGGCGGGAATCCGTGCGACGGTTCTCGTGCGCTAGGTAACATGCCGCGCTGCACGCGACAACGTCAGCCGCGCGCGGCACGCCATGCGCGCGCGCGGTAGGCGATTTCGCCGACCAGTTCGTGCAGTGCGTCCTCCGATTTCATCGTCGCGCTGCCGGTGGGCAGGACGTAACCGGGATTGTCGGGCGCGTGGTAGCGCGGTTGCACGGCGTACGCACAGGCGTCGAAGCCGGCCGCACGGAACGCGACGAGCGCGCGCACCATGTGCAGGCTCGACGTCACCAGCCAGATCCGCCGCGGCAATGGCGGTTCGATCCGCGCGCTCGCCTGCGCGTTCTCCCACGTGTTGAGCGATGCGGTCTCGATGCGCAGCGTCGATGCATCCGCGCCGAGGTCGCGCGCGAGACTGGCGAGGATCCTGCTGTCGGCGACGCCGCGGTCGCTCGTGCCGACGATCGCGAGCGGAACCTTGCCGAGCGAACGCTGCAATGCGACTCCGCCGAGCAGGCGCTGGATGCTCGCGAGGCCGAGCGCGGCATAGTCGCGCTCGTCGTGCGGGCGCGCGACGAGCCCGCCCGACAGTACGACGACCGCCTGCGGCGGCGCCCCGCCGCACGCATCCGGCGCGGGTGCGCGCGACTCCTGCACGCGCACGAGCGCGTTCGCGCCGAGCGGCGTCGTCAAAACGACCAGGGCGGCCGCCGCGGCGATGCACGGGATGCGCAGGCCGCGCCAGCCGATGCGGCGCGCGATCCACCAGGCGATGCCCACGAGCAGCAAGAGGCGCAGCGGCGACAGCATCGGACTCCTCCCGGCGATGGATACGAGTGTCGCACGCGCGGGCGATCCGGGCGCCATGCCTCCGCGGGACGCCGCGCGCCCGGCGTGCTCTACAATGACCGAGCGGGTCGCTTGCCGCGACCATGCCCGGGCACGGAGCCACGACCATGGTCGACGACAGCGCCGAGCGTCATTCCCTCGTTGCGTGTTTGCGCCGTGCGCTCGCGTGCGCTGCGCTCGCGGGCGCGTCGGTCGCGGGCGCGCAGGCGGTCGGGCACTCGCCGCATGCGCGGCCCGCCGCCGCGCCGGGCGAGCCTTCGACGACGCCCGCGCAGGGCGTGGGCGCCGCGTGCGAAGCGACCGTCTACGCCGGCCAGCCGCTGCCGCTGCGCGCGTTGCTGCCGCAGGGCAACGATCCGCCGCAGGCGCCGCCGCCGAAGCCGCCGAAGGGAACGGCATTTCGCGATCGCTCCGGTACGTGCGTCGTTCGCGCGACCGCGCACGACGTCGAGCCGCCGACAACGTTCGCCCGCAACGACTATTCGCGCCGGCAACCCTTCAACGCCGACTCGAGCTTCGTGCTCGTCTATGCGAGCGGCGGCTACTGGCACCTCTACGATGCGCGCACCCTGCGCTATCTCAAGCGTCTCGACGGGCCCGCCGGAGACGCCGAACCGCAATGGCATGCGACCGATCCGAACACGCTCTACTACCTGCCGACCAACGGCGGCCTCCGGCTGTACGCGCTCGACGTGCGCGACAACACCTCGCGCGTCGCGGCGGATTTCAGCGGCCGCCTCCCCTGGGCCGACGCCGACCACGTATGGACCAAGGATGAAGGCTCGCCATCGGCGGATGGCCGCTACTGGGGCTTCCAGGCCGAGGCGGGCAATGCGTTCGCGATCCGCGGCTACGTCGTCTACGACCTCGAGACCGACCGCATCGTCGGCACGCGCGCCGCGACGGTCCGTCCCGACCACGTGAGCATGAGTCCGTCCGGACGCTGGTTCACGAGTTCCGGCGACGAGGAAGGCACCTGGGCCTGGTCGCCCGACTTCAGCAGGAAGAAGAAGCTGCATCACAAGTCGGAGCACTCCGACCTCGCGATCGGCGCGAACGGCCACGATCTCTATGTTTCGATCGACTTCCAGAGCGCGCACGGCGACGTCTTCTTCGTCGACCTCGACGCCTGCCCGTCGGTGCCTGCCGCGACGCCTGCGGCGAGCGTCGCCGAGTGCCCGCGCACGGTGCTGTTCCAGACCTACATCGACGGCGCCCACGCGTCGCTGCACTTCTCGGGCAAGGCGTACGCCGACCCGGGCTGGGTGGTCGTGTCGAGCTACGACACGCAACGCACGCGCGCCGGCAGCTGGCCCTGGTACACGAACAAGATGTTCGCGGTCGAACTCGCGCCACGCCCGCGCATGGTCACGCTCGGCTACCACGAGGTCACGCACTATGCGGGCTACTGGACCGAGCCGCATGCGTCGCCGAACCGCACCCTCGATCGCATCATGTTCAATTCCAACTGGGATACGTCGAGCGCGGACGACGTCGACGACTACATGATCGTGCTGCGCGATAGCGCGGTCCCGCTCGCGGTGCGCGCGAGGGAAGCGTCGTCGACGGCCGCCGGCCGCGCGCGCTGACGCGTCACCCGCCGCGCGCTGCGAGCGTGCGCTCCCACGCGAGCGCGGTGCGCGCGATGAGGTCGAGGTCGTCGTGGCGCGGCGTCCAGCCGAGCACGTCGCGCACGCGTCGCGCATCGGCGATGAGCGCCGGGATGTCGCCGTCGCGGCGCGCACGTTCGACCACGCGCAACGGCGCGCCGCTCGCGCGCTCGACTGCGGCGATCACCTCGCGCACCGAGTAGCCGTGGCCATAGCCGCAGTTGAGCGTGATCGACTCGCCGCCGCGGTCGAGGTAGTCGAGCGCGCGCAGGTGTGCGTCGGCGAGGTCCTCGACGTGGATGAAATCGCGGATGCCGGTACCGTCGGGCGTCGCGTAGTCGGTGCCGAAGATCGCGAGCGCTTCGCGGCGGCCGGTCGCGACTTCGCAGGCGACCTTGAACAACAGGGTCGAACCGCGCGTCGACAGGCCGATGCGGCCCTGCGGGTCGCAGCCGGCGACGTTGAAATAGCGCAGGATCACGTGGCGCAGGCTGCCGTTCGCGTCGAGGTCGCGCAGCATCCACTCGCTCATGAGCTTGGAGCGCCCGTACGGGCTGATCGGCTGCGTCGGCGTGTCCTCGCTCGCGCGGCCGTCGGCGGTGGGACCGTACACGGCCGCGGTCGAGGAGAAGACGAGGCGGCGGACGCCCTGGCGCACGCACGCCTCGAGCAGCGTGCGCGTCGCACAGGTATTGTTCGCGTAATAGCGCAGCGGGTCGGCGACCGACTCCGGCACGATCGTGCGCGCGGCGAAGTGCAGCACCGCGCCGACGCGATGCTCGCGCAGCAGCGCATCGACGAGCGCGGCGTCTCCGGTGCTGCCGACCACGAGCGGCGCGTCGAGCACGGCCTCGCGAAAGCCGGTGCTGAGGTCGTCGAGCACGACCACGGGCGTGCCGGCTTCGCGCAACTGGCGCACGACGTGACTGCCGATGTAGCCGGCGCCGCCGGTGACGAGGACGGTATTCGCGCTCACGATGGCTCCTGGGCTCGATAAGCACGCACGTGCCGGCGCGGCACGAGCCGCTTGCCGTCGACGATCTCGAGGCCGGCGCCGCGGGTGTAGGTGTGGCAGCCGCGCAGGCCGGGCAGCCAGTCCGGCTCGATGCGGCCGAGCGGGCGCTCCTCGTAGCGAAGCGGATCGAGCACGACGACTTCGTTGAACACGACCGCGTAGCCGTAGTCGACGCTGCAATCCTGCGCCGGTCGGATCAGCCGGCCTTCGTGGACGAACAGCTTGCCCGCGGGCCGCGCGCGTCGCACGTCGCTGAGCAGCGGGTTGGCCGGGTGCGCGCGCCATGGCCCGAGCGGCGAATCGGCGACGAACAGGAACAGGTCGGTCCACACGCGTCGATCGACGTCGAGCGGACTTTCGCTGATGCAGGCGAACAGGTACCAGTGCACGCCGTCGTGATGCAGCGTGCCGTCGACCGCGTTGCGCCCACGCAGCAGCTCGGCCGCGAACGCCCATCGCGCCGGGAACTCGACCGCGCGGTGCAGCGCGAAGGTACGTGCGGCCGACGACTCTACCGTGAGCCAGAGTTCGCCCTGCCATTCGTACACGAGCGGATAGGACAGGTGCCACGGTTCGTCGAACACGGTCTGCACGTCGACGGGCGCGAGCGCGGCGTCGAGTTCGGCGACCGCGATGCGTCCGCGCCGCGTTGTGTACGGGTACTCCTCGACGAACAGCCAGTCGCGGCCTTCGTGGCGCACGAGCGACGGATCCGCCCAGAAGCGTCCGGGCGGCGTCGCCAGCACGCGCAGGTCGTGCGTGCGCGGGCATGCAGGATCGAGCGGCGCGTCGGCGCGTCGCGCCGCGAGCAGCCAGTCCTCGGCGCGCCCGAGCCGCGGCACGTGTCGACGCAGCGCGCGCGCCGCCAGCCGCAGTACCAGCGCGACAAGGGCGAGCGCACCCGGAGGCGCGAACGCGGGCACCGGCTCGCCCGACGGCGATTCCCCGGCCGCGAGCCGGCGCAACAGGCGCACGAGCGTCGCCGGCACGCGCAGCAGCTGGTACGCGCGGTTGCGCGCGAACGAGAGCTGCGCGGTCGCGCTGAAGTCGCCGCCGAACCGGCGCCAGTCGCGCCCGTCGTGGACGACGATGCCGCCGGGGCTGACCGCCTCGCCACGCTGCAGCGGCAACAGATGGCGCAGGCCATGGCGGCGCGCGTCGGTCGCGTCGCGCTCGAAGAACCAGTCGCCGCGACGGCCGAGCGCGGAGAGCTCGTCCGACGGCGGTGGCACGCCGAACCCGAGCAGCAGGTCGGCATCGAGCGCGCGCACGCGAGCGGCGCCGCGCTCGTCGAGCACGAGTCGACCCCGCTCCTCGCGCGCGACCACGTCGACGAGCGCGATCCCGGCGAGCCGCTCGCGCAGCGCGACCGCCGCCGTCGCCTTGCGCGCGCTGCCGGCGAGCGCCGCGTCGACGCGCACGAACGCGTCGATCGCGCGAACGCGCCGCGGCGCCGCCGGCAGCCGCGCGTGCAGCACGGCGAGCAGCTCGCACGCGTCGTCCGCGGCGAGCGCGGCGAGCGTCTCGGCGATCCACGCGGGCACGACGGCGCGGTCGACGAAGGCGACCACGCGCAAGGCGCGGGAGCCGGGCGGCAGCGGTGCGTACAGCGGCGTCGGCGCGGCGTCGGCGCGTGGCGTCATGCGAAGACCCGGGCCCAGTCGCGAACCGCCTGCAGCAGGCGCGCGCGATCCTGCACGCGCATGAACATGTGGTCGCAGTCGGGCCAGTGTTCAAAATGCACGCAGCGCGCGGCCGCGCAGGCGCCGAAGGTCGCGGCGAACTGCGCGCGGTGCGTGAAGTACGAGGCGGCGCCGCCGGTGTAGAGCGCGAACACCTCGACTCCGCGCGCGACGAGGCGTTCGAACTCGACGCGCGCGGCCGCGGCCTGCGGCCAGTCGCGCAGGTTGCCGTCTTCGATGTCGGACGCGCGCTTGCGCCGCACCAGGCGGCCGAGCACGGTCGCCAGCGCCGAAGCGCCGCGGCCGAGCAGGATCTTCAGCTGGCCGACACGGAACCAGGCGCCGCGGCGGGCGTACGGATCGAGCAGCAGCAGGCCGCATACGCGCTCGTCGGCGAGCGCGATCTTCCACGCCTGGTCCGCCGCGCTGCACAGTCCGCCGACGACGAAGCGTTGCGCGCCGGCCAGCTCGCGCAGGCGGTCGAAGCCGTGGCGGATCACGGCGATGTCGTCGCCACGCTTGGGCGGCCCATCGCCGACGCCTGGCAGGTCGACGCGCAGCACCGGTACGCCCTGCCCCGCGAGCGAGCGCGCGAGCTCGACGTGCATGCGGAACGGCCCCGAGCGCGGGATGAAGCCTGCGTTGAGCAGCACCCACAGCGGCTGCCCGGTCGGTTTCTCGGGGAGCGTGAGCACGCCGGTGAGCCCGTTGCCGAAGTCGAGCGGCGATTCCTCGATCATGTCGCCGCTCCACCCGGCGCAGCGGCCGCAAGCGCGTCGATGCAGGCGGCGACCGGCGGCGTGATGAATGTCGCGCGCAGGTCGATCTTCTCGTGCCAGTCGGTCGCCGCGGCCGGCAACGCGAGTCGCTCGCGCGCGCCGGACAGCGGCGCCGCACGCTCGTCGTCGGCGACGCGCAGGTCGAGTCCGCCGCTGGCGAGACCGGCATCCGCGAGCAGCGTGTCGAGTCGCTGCGCGGCGATCTGCGCGCGCAGCGGCGGCGGGCAGTACGACGCGAGCAGCCGGTCCGGATCGGCCGGCTTCGGCTCATTGCCGATGAACGGATAGCGCAGCCGCGACGCGCGTTCGCGCGCGTCCATCGCGACGAGTTCGTCGAGCCACGCGCGGCCGTCCGGCAGCGGCTGCCACAGCCACAGCGGCAGGCCGTGGCGACGCGCGAGGCGCGCCGCCGGCCAGGCGCCCGCACGCGCGCCGAAGGCGATCAACGGTACGCCGGGCTGCCGGCGCGCGAGTTCCGCGAGCGCGGTGTCGGCGTCCGCGCATGCACCGTCGAGATCGAATGCGCTCTCGTCGCCCCAGGAATCGCCGGTGCCGTAGTAGTCGAAACGCAGGCTCGCGATGCCGCGTTCGGCGAGGCGTGCGGCGACGAGCGACAGCAGGCGATAGCTGAGGAACTGCTCGTGGAAGAACGGTGGGCAGAGCACGAACGCCGCGCGCGCGGCGCCACGCGCCGCGCGATACACCGTGAACAGCCGTCGCTCGGGCGCGCCCGCGAAGGCGAATTCGTGCAAGGCCGGGTTGGCGCGCTCCGGCGCCGGTGACGCGGTCGCTGCCGTCATCCGCCACGCCCGCCGAACAGTCCGCGCAGGCGCCCGATCCAGCCGCCCTGCTTCTTCGCACGCTCGTTCGGCAGCATTTCGGCGACGCTGCCGAGCGTACCCGTTGCGATCGCGAGCACGTTCAGGCGCACGCCGGTCTCGCGCTCGACGCGCGCCATCATGTCGACCGCGAGCAGCGAGTCGCCGCCGAGATCGAAGAAATTGTCGTCGGCGCGCGCCTCGGCGATGCCGATGAGCTCGCACCAGAGCGCGGCGAGGTAGCGCTCGCGCGCGTCGACCGGCACTGCCGCGGCCTCGTCCGCGTGCGCGCCCTGTTCGGGCGGCATCGGCAAGGCCTTGCGGTCCGTCTTTCCGTTCGGTGTGGTGGGCATCGATTCGAGTACCACGATGTGGTTGGGCCGCATGTACGGCGGCAGGGATTCGCGCAGCCGCTCGCGCAGGCGGCCGGCGAGGTCGCCGTAGCGGTCGCGCGAGGTCACGTAGAGCACGAGGCGCTGGTCGTGCGAGCCGAATTCGCGCACGGCCGCGGCGGCTTCGCGCACGAGCGGATCCTCGTGCGCGGCCGCCTCGATGTCGCCGAGCTCGATGCGGAAGCCGCGCAGCTTGACCTGGTCGTCGGCGCGGCCGTGGAAATGGAGCACGCCGTCCTGCAGGCTGCCGATGTCGCCGGTGCGATACATGCGGCTGCCGTCGTTCGCGAAAGGATCGACGCGGAATCGCTCCGCGGTGAGGTCGG
>DASTSE010000412.1:0-2577 GCA_035760865.1 Dokdonella sp. | reverse complement strand
AGCTGGCCGGGTACGATCAGGCTCGACGTCGACGCGACCGACATCGACCACCGCATCTTCCGCGTGCGCGAGCAACTGCCGGTGTCGCCGGGCCCGCTGAAGGTGTTCTATCCCGAATGGCTGCCCGGAAAGCACGCACCCCGCGGGCCGATCGACAAGCTTGCCGGGCTGCGCTTCAGCGCCGGCGGCCAAGCCGTTTCATGGAAGCGCGACCCGCTCGACGTGTACGCGTTCGAACTCGAGGTGCCCGCGGGCACGAGCCGGCTCGACATCGAGTTCGAGTTCCTCACGCCGCAAGACGGCACGCAGGGACGCGTGGTCGTCACGCGTTCGATGCTCAACCTGCAGTGGGAAACGGTCGCGCTGTATCCGGCTGGCGTCGACACGCATGGCATCCTCGTCGACGCGGGCGTGAAGTTGCCGGCGGGCTGGCGTTTCGCCGGCGCGCTCGACGTCGCGCCGGGCCAGACGCCGAACGCGACCGCGGCCGACGGCAGCGTGCGCTTCGCGCCCGTGCCGTTCGACACGCTGGTCGACTCGCCGTTGTACGCCGGACGTCATTTCGAGCGGATCGATCTCGCGCCCGGCGCGAAGATCCCGGTGTTCCTCGATCTCGTCGCCGACGACGCGAAGTGCCTCGCATCGAAGCCGGAACAGGTGCGCGCGCACCGCGCGCTGGTCGAGCAGGCGCGCAAGCTGTACGGCTCGCAGCACTACGATCACTACGACTTCCTGCTCGCGCTCAGCGACGAACTCGGCGGCATCGGCCTCGAGCATCACCGCTCGAGCGAGAACAGCGCCGACCCCGCCTACTTCAGCGACTGGGACAAGCAGGCGCCCGGGCGCAGCCTGCTGCCGCACGAATACACGCACTCGTGGAACGGCAAGTTCCGGCGGCCGGCCGATCTCGCGACGGCGAACTTCAACATGCCGATGCAGGGCAGCCTGCTGTGGGTCTACGAGGGGCAGACGCAGTACTGGGGCCACGTGCTGTCGGCGCGTTCGGGCCTGTGGAGCGAGGAACAGGCGCGCGACGCGCTCGCACTCGTCGCCGCGACGTACGCCGACAACCGGCCAGGGTTCGACTGGCGCGACGTGCAGGACACGACCAACGATCCGATCGTCGCCGCGCGCCGGCCGCTGCCCTACCGCAGCTGGCAGATGAGCGAGGACTATTACAATGCCGGCCTGCTCACCTGGCTCGCGGTCGACGCGAAACTGCGCGAACTCAGCCGCGAACGGCGTTCGCTCGACGACTTCGCGCGCGCGTTCTTCGGCGTCGACGACGGCCGCTGGAACGTGAAGACCTACACGCGCGCCGACGTCGTCGCCGCGCTCGACGCGATCGCACCGTTCGACTGGGACGCGTTCCTGCGCGCTCATGTCGAGGCGAACGCGGCGCCGCTCGACGGTCTCGCCGCGAGCGGCTGGAGGCTCGTCTACACCGACTCCCCGAGCGCGTTCCAGCGCAGCATCGAGTCCGATCGCAAGTCGATCGACCTGTCGGCATCGCTCGGCATCGTCGTCGGCACGAAGGACGGTCGCATCGCCGACGTGCGCTGGAACGGGCCGGCGTTCAAGGCCGGGCTCGGCGCGAGCGGCATCCTCGTCGCGGTCGACTCGCGCGCGTTCACGCCCGAGCGCCTCGCCGATGCGATCAAGGCGGCGAAGGGCGGAGCCGCGCCGATCGAGCTGCTCGTCCGGGACGGCGACGATTTCCGCAGCTTGCGCGTCGACTACCACGGCGGCTTGAAGTATCCGCACCTCGAGCGCATCCCCGGCACGACCGATCGCCTCGGCGCGATCCTCGCCCCGCGCCGCTGAGTCGCGTTCGCCTTCGGAGCCGCACCGTGCACTCGATCGGCGCGCAGCAGGCGCGCAACCTCCATCTTGCCGCGCAGGGGCTGCTCGCGCCGCCGCGCCGGCGCGCGCGCAAGGTGGACGTGTTCGAGGCGATCTCGCGCATGCGGGTGCTGCAGATCGACACCATCCACGTCGTCGCGCGAAGCCCCTACCTCGTGCTGTACTCGCGCCTCGGTCGCTACGCGCCGCAATGGCTCGACGAATTGCTTGCGGAAGGTCGCATCTTCGAATGCTGGGCGCACGAGGCGTGCTTCGCCCCGTTCGTCGACCACGATCTGCACCGCTTCCATGCGCATCGCCGCGCGCACTGGTCGATGAGGAGCGCTGCGCGCACGCGCGACGCGCACGCCGACGGCATGGCCGCGCTGCTCGATCACATTCGCGCGAACGGCGCCGTGAAGGCGTCCGAGTTCGAGCGCAAGGACGGCGGGAGCGGCGGCTGGTGGGGCTGGAAGGACGAAAAGCGCGGGCTCGAGGCGCTGTTCGCGCACGGCGAGCTCATGATCGCGCGGCGCGAGAACTTCCAGCGCGTGTACGACCTCGCCGAGCGCGTCCGCGCGAAGGCGCGCTTGCTCGCCGAGCCTGTTCCCGTCGAGGACGAGTCGACCATGCGGCGCGCGTTCGTGCTCGGCGCGGTGCAGGCCCTCGGCGTGACGCAGTCGCGCTGGATCAACGACTATTTCCGATCCGGCGGCAAGCTCAAGGACGCCGAAC
>DASTSE010000411.1:0-3052 GCA_035760865.1 Dokdonella sp. | reverse complement strand
GCGCGGCGGCGATCGCGTCGCCCGCCTCCGCCTCCGTCGACAGCGAACGCTGCGTGCCGAATGCTTCGAGCCGCACGCGCCAGCGGCCGTCGGCGAGACTCACCCGCGGCAGCACGCGCGTCGCCGCGACCTGCGCGAGCGCCGGGTCGTGCAGCAGGTCGTCCGGCGCGACCGCAACGTGCTGGCGCAGCAGGCTCACGACGCTCTCGCTCGACGCGGTCGGCACTTCGCCGCCGCGCAGGCGGTTCGCGACGAGGTCCATCAGGCCGAGGCGCAGCCACTGCCACTCGCCGGGCGCGTCCACGTCGGCCGGAAGCACGAGTGCCGCGACCGCGACTGCTGCATCCGCATCCGCGTTCGCGACCGTGGGCATGGCCGGCGACGACGGCGGCGGCGCGTCGCGCCGCAGCTGTCGCCAGCCGGTGTAGGCGAGCGCCGCTACGGCGATCGCGATGCCCGCAACCATCGCGGCGACGATGCGCGAACCGCGTCGCCGCGATGCGGGCGACGAAGCCACTGCCCTGCCGGTCGCCTGCGCGGGCGCCACGATGTCGGGCGCGCCCGCGTCCGGCGCCTCGCCGAGGGGACCCCCCGATGGGTCCGACCCTGGCTCGAGCGGCAGCGCCCAGCGATAGCCGAAACGCGGCACCGTGCGGATCGTGCGCTGTTCGTTGCCGGTATCGCCGAGGCTGCGGCGGATTCGCACGATCGTGTGACCGAGCAACGCGTCGCTGATCTCCACCCGGCCCCACACCGCGGCGATCAGTTCATCGCGACCGACCGCGCGCTCGCGATGCTCGATCAGGTAGGCGAGGCAATCGAACGCGCGCGCAGGCAGCGCGAGCGGTCGTCCACCCTTGCGCAGTTCGCGCGTCGCCGGATCCAGTTCGAAATCGTCGAAGCGGTACATCGTCGTCACCGGAGTCCGTCGTCTCGCGCCGGCAGCGCCGCACGCGCGCGGATCCGCCTCATGGATCCGCGTCGTCGGCGTCCGCCGCGTCCGCGGCATGCGGGGCCGCCGGCACGCAACCGCTCACGATCGCATCCGCATCGAGCAGGAACCATTCGCGCCGGTTCGCATGGCCCACGTGGCGCGCCTTCGAGCGATCGACGCACGCGCCCGCGGCGTCGATCGCGCGATCGAGAATGAAGATCCGTCGCTGCGCGGGCGCCTCGGCGAGCCATCGCGCGGCTTCGACGAACTGGCGGTCCCAGCGCTCCCGGAAGCCGAAGTCGCGCACGGGACCTTGCGCCATCAGCAGGTTCTGCTCCTTCCACGCGACGAGGCCGATCACGCTGTCGGCCCCGGCCATCTCCCGCGCGCGGCGCATGATGCCCACCGACGAACTCGAGTCGTTGAGCAACGGATACGCGCACACGCTCCACACGAGCCAGAGTCCGGCGATGCCCGCGAGCAGCGCGTGCACGCCGCGTCGCGCGCGGAACCATGCCGACGCCACGAGGAACGCCGCACCGATCGCGATGAACATGCCCCAGACGACGTGGCCGAGGTCGTCGAGTTCGCGCCGGCGCAGGAAGTCGTCCGCGGCCGGCGCATGCCCGGACAGCGCCCAGCCGCCGGCCGCGACGAGCAGGACGCCCGCGACGAGCGCGAATGCGAGCGCGGTCGCGCGCAGCCAGCGCGCGGCGACGATGTCCGCCAGGTGCGGCGCGAGCGCGAGCGCGACCATCGGCAGCACCGGCATCAGGTACACCTCGCGCTTGCCGGTCGGGATGCTGAAGAACAGCAGCGTCATCAGCGACCATGCGAGCGGCAGCAGCACGCGCGCGTCGCGCGCGCGCAGGTCGCGCATCCAGCGCGGCACGGCTCCGACGTAGGCGAGCGACAGCGGCAACCATTGCAGGGTCACGACGGGGAGGAAATACCAGAACGGCTGCGGATGCGACCATGTGCCCGCGTAGCGGCCCGCCGTCTGGTGGAAGAACAGATCATCGACGTACGAGGTGTACTCGGGCGTCGCACTCGCTTTCGCGACGAGCAGCACGGTGCCGCCCCAGGCGAGGATCGGCGCGAGGAATGCGAGCGCGCCGCCTGACCAGCGCCACGTCGCGCCCGACGTGCGCGCTACGCCGTCCCATCTGCGCATGCGCGCGAACAGGTACGGCACGAACATGAGCAGGGCGAGGATGCCGACCCCCTTCGTGATCACGCCGAGCCCGGCCGCGAAGCAGCCGATCCAGTACGCGCGCCAGTCAGGTCCGCGCAGGAAATGCAGCAGCAGGCCCCAGTTCGCGAGCGTGATCCAGCCCATCACGAGCGGGTCGATTTGCGCGCGCTTGACCTGGAAGGTGAACTGGAATGCGAACAGCACGCCGATCGCCGCGTACAGGCCCGCGCGCGGGTTCCACAGGCGCCGGCCGAGATCCCAGACCAGGCCGAGAGTGAGCAGGCCGGCGAGCAGCGACGGCAGCAGGAACGCGATGCGCCAGTTGCGCACGAGTTCGTAGGCCGACGCCTGCAGCCAGAACAGCAGCGGCGGCTTGTCCGAATAGAGTTCGCGCCCGCGGTGCGGGAACAGCCAGTCGCCCGATTCGACCATCTGCTTGGCGACGAGCGCGAAACGCGGTTCGTCCGCCGGCCATGGGTCGCGCAAGCCGATGCCGATGCCGAGCACGACCAGCGCGAACAGCATGAGCAGCCAGAAATCGCGGCGCTCGCGCGCCGTCAACGGAATCGACGGGGTCATATCGCGTCTATCGTATCAGCCCCCGCGAGCGGGCCGTTGCGCGAGCGGCCCGCGTGCCCGGATACTGGCCGCGAGGCAACGGATCGCGCGATGGCCATCGGTTCCCACGACCCCGAATTCGCCGCGCAGGCGCTTGCCCAGGCGTCGGCGTTGCCCGCGCACCACTACGTCGGCTCCGCAGCCGAGGCGCTCGATCGGCGCGCGGTGTTCGGACACAGCTGGCAGCTCGTCGCGCATGCGGCGCAACTGGGTGGCGTCGGCGATCACGTCGTCGCCGAAATCGCCGGCGTTCCGCTCGTCGTCGTTCGTGGCGACGACGGCGAGTTGCGCGCGTTGCACAATGT
>DASTSE010000410.1:0-4563 GCA_035760865.1 Dokdonella sp. | reverse complement strand
AAACGAGGCCGACCGCGATCGGCAGCAGCTTGCGAATCATCTCCCTCTCCCGTGCGAGCTTGGAAACGCGCACCCCTGCCGCCAATTATGGCTGAACCGCTTTTGCCGCCCAAATCGACCCGTCGCGCGCAGTATCATGCGCGCCCCGCCGCAGGACCCGACCATGCCTCTCGCCGCCGCCACCCGTGACCGTATCGACCAGCTCCTCGCCGCGAACCGTGTCGTGCTCTTCATGAAAGGCACACGCCAGGGCCCGCAGTGCGGGTTCTCCGCTGCCGCGGTCGACCGGCTCGACGCGCTGCTCGAGGACTACGCGACGGTCGACGTGCTCGCCGACGACGAGATTCGCCAGGGCATCAAGGAGTACGGCAACTGGCCGACGATTCCGCAGCTCTACGTCGATCGCGAGCTCGTCGGCGGCGCCGACATCGTGCAGTCGATGTTCGATTCGGGCGAACTCCATCGCGTGCTCGGCGTCGCCGCACCGGATCGTACCCCGCCGCAGCTGACGATTTCCGACGCCGCGGTCGAGAAGGTGCGCGCCGCGCTCGCCGACGCCGGCGACGCGCGCCTGTTCCTCGTCGTCGACGGCCGCTTCCAGCCGCAGTTCCAGCTGCGCGAACCCGGCGACCACGACATCGTCGCCGTCGCGAACGGCCTCGAGGTGCGCTTCGACGCGGCGAGCGCGCAGCGCGCGCGCGGCGCGAGCATCGACTGGACGCGCACGCCGCACGGCGAAGGCCTCGCGATCCACCTGCCGCAGGCGCCGCAGGCGATCCGCTCGCTCGACGTGCATCGGCTGAAGCAGCGCATGCAGGCGGGCGACATCATGGTCGTCGACGTGCGCCCGGAGCACGATCGCGCCATCGCGCCGTTCGCGGGCGCCGAGGCGTTCACGCCCGAAACGCATGCGCGCCTCACGTCGCTGCCGAAGGACACCGCGCTCGCATTCCTTTGCCACCACGGCCAGTCCAGTCGCAGCGCGGCCGAGCACTTCCGCGACCACGGGTTCACCAACCTGTGGAACGTCGAAGGCGGCATCGACGCGTGGTCGGTCGAGATCGACCCGTCGATCCCGCGCTACTGACGGTCCGTACGCGGAATACCGACCGCGGGCACCGACCGACGGCCCGAGCAGAAGACTGAAACACGAAGGACACGAAGGACACGAAGGAGAGCAACTCAGAGCAACTCAAAGATTGAAACACGGAGCACACGGAGCACACAGAGGAAAAGCAGCTCTTCCTGCCTTGCTTTCTCCGTGTGCTCCGTGTGCTCCGTGTTTCAAGCTCTTTTCCTGATCTTGCTTCCTTCGTGTCCTTCGTGTCCTTCATGGTTCAGGCTTCAGGCTCAGGCTCTTGCCCCCTCACCGAGGCCCCCACGCCCCCATGCAGAAGCTCGCCAGCCTCATCCGCGCGGTGCCGGACTTTCCGACGCCGGGCGTCGTGTTCCGCGACATCACGCCGCTGCTCGCCGATGCCGCCGAGTTCGCCCGCGCGATCGAACTGCTCGCCGAACCGTGGCGCGATGCGCGGGTGCGCGCGGTCTGCGCGATCGAGTCGCGCGGCTTCATCTTCGGCGCCGCGCTCGCGAACGCGCTCGGCGCCGGTTTCGTGCCGCTGCGCAAACCGGGCAAGCTGCCGCCTCCGGTCGTCGCGGTCGACTATGAGCTCGAATATGCGCGCGACCGCCTCGAAGCGCGCGACGGCGCGCTCCGCGCGGGCGAGCGCGTACTCGTCGCCGACGACGTGCTCGCCACCGGCGGCACGCTGTGCGCCGCGCGCACCCTGGTCGAGCGCCTCGGCGCCACCGTCGCCGGCGCGAGCGTGCTGATCGAACTCGCCGCCCTGCCCGGCCGCGCGCGCTGGGGCGACGCGTCGCCTTTGCACGCACTCCTGTCGTACTGATGCGGCATCGCCGGAAGCCGATCCGGCGAGAAGCCTGAAACACGAAGGACACGAAGGACACGAAGGAAGTGCAGAACAGCCGGAATCGAACGCGGCACGCGCGGCGGGCATCGCGCTCCCCTGGCTCCGCATTCTGTTTCCTGCAACTTTCTTTCTTCGTGTCCTTCGTGTCCTTCGTGTTTCAGGCTTTGGCTTCCGTGTGAAGCGAGCTCATCTGCCGGTTGCGAATCACGCCGCGACGCCGAACAGCTTGCCGATCGCGGCGGTGGCGACCATCGCCAGCGCGCCCCAGAACAGCACGCGCACGGCGCCCGTGGTGGCCGGTGCGCCGCCCGTGCGCGCGGCGACGGCGCCGAGCGCGCCGAGTGCGAGCAGCGCGACGACGGCGACGACTGTCGCGACATGGTCCGTCGGCGCGGGGATAACCGCGAGCAATGGCAGCGCCGAGCCCGCGGCGAACGTGGCCGCCGACGTCAGCGCGGCCTGGATCGGACGCGCGCGCAGCGTTTCGCTGAGGCCGAGTTCGTCGCGCAAGTGCGTGCCGAGCGCGTCGTGCGCCATCATCTGGTCGGCGACCTTGCCTGCGAGTTCGCGGTCGAGGCCGCGGCCGACGTAGATGTTGACGAGTTCCTCGCGCTCGCCCGCCGGGTCGGAAGCGAGCTCCTGCTGTTCGCGCGCGCGGTCCGCCGCCTCCGTGTCGGTCTGCGAACTCACCGAGACGTACTCGCCGGCCGCCATCGAGAAGCCCCCCGCGACGAGCCCCGCGAACCCCGCCAGCAGCACCGCGCCCTTCGATGCCTGCGCGCTGGCCACGCCGACGATCAGGCCCGCGGTCGACAGGATGCCGTCGTTCGCGCCGAGCACGGCCGCACGCAACCAGCCGATGTGTTCGCTGCGATGACGTTCGCTGTGGCGGGTCGTACGCGGATGTCTGGGCATGTTCGATCTCCGGCTCGCCTCGATCGCGCGACGACGCGATCGGTCAGCTCTCGTTGTCGTCCTCGAAGCGCAGGTGCTTCACGCTGCGGCCGTTGCGCCGCACCAGCTTGAGCGCTTCGATGCCGACCTTGATGTGCGCCTCGACGAAGTTCGCGGTGATGAGCTTGTCGCTCGCCTCGGTCTTCACGCCTTCCGGGATCATCGGCTGGTCGGACACGAGCAGCAGCGCGCCGGTCGGGATGTGGTTGGCGAAGCCGGCGGCGAACACGGTCGCGGTCTCCATGTCGATCGCCATGCAGCGCGTCTTGCGCAGGTATTCCTTGAATGCGGTGTCGTGCTCCCACACGCGCCGGTTGGTCGTGTAGACGGTACCCGTCCAGTAGTCGTGGCCGAGATCGCGGATCATCGTCGACACCGCGCGCTGCAGCTGGAATGCGGGCAGCGCGGGCACTTCCGGCAACAGGTAGTCGTTCGACGTGCCCTCGCCGCGGATCGCCGCGATCGGCAGCACGAGGTCGCCGAGATGGTTCTTCCTCTTGAGTCCACCGCACTTGCCGAGGAACAGGCATGCCTTGGGCTCGATCGCCGACAGCAGGTCCATCATGGTCGCCGCATTCGGGCTGCCCATGCCGAAATTGATCATCGTGATGCCGTCCGCGGTCGCGTTCGGCATCGGCCGGTCGCGGCCCTGCACCTCGACGCCGTGCCATTGCGCGAACAGCTCGACGTAGTGGCCGAAGTTGGTCAGCAGCACGTGTTCGCCGAAACGGTCGAGCGCGGACCCGGTGTAGCGCGGCAGCCAGTTGTTGACGATGTCGGACTTGTTCTTCATCGGTCGATCTTCGCAGCTTCGCGCCGCGCGTCGCAACGGTCGGGGCGGGGACGTCGCATGCCCGGCGGCTAGCGGCGGAACACGCTCCACAGCACCCAGAGCAGGAACGCGCCGTAGACGACGACGCCGACCGTGCCGAGCGCGCCGGCGGCGTACGCCCAGCGTTCGTAGATCACGCCCGGGCGCGGCCGGGCGCGCATCGCGCGCCAGTCCGCGAGCGGCGCGCGCAGCGACCATGCGAGCGCGGCGAGCGCGAGGCAGGCCGCGATCCATGCCGCCGCTCGCGCCGACCCGAACGGATGCGCATCGTTCGCGGCCGCGACGAGCGCGCGCGCGCCGGCGTTGATCGTGGTGAACAGCGCGAGCAGCACCGCGATCGCGACGGAGCGGCCGAGCGTCGCGGCGGTGACGCAGACGCCGAGCGCCGCGAGCGCCCAGGCGAGCGTCGCGCGCCAGTGGCCGGTTTCGTCGAACATCTCGCGCGTGCAGGTGCCGCGCTCGAAGCAGCCGCGTTCGCCCGCGCGATGGCGCGCGAGTTCGGCGAGATGGTCGAGCTCGGGGGTGCGGTAGTCGTTGCCCGCGCGGAGCACGGCGAGGTCGCGCGACGGGATCGCGAGCGACGACGCCTCCGCGACCAGCTCGAGACGATGATCGTCGTTGCCGCCGCCACTGCGGATCCAGTTGACCGGCTGCGGGTCCGTCTTCCAGCCGAGGTCGGCCATCCCCACGCACCAGAGCGTGACCTCCGTGCCCGGTTCGATGCGCGCGTCGCCGTGGGGTTCGCAGCGCACGCTCTTGTCGCGCTCGCCATCTCACGCCATCACGAGTCGCAGCGGTGCCAGCGGCGCACTGCCGATCGGCGCGTCGGCGAGGTTGCGCACCCTC
>DASTSE010000409.1:0-7835 GCA_035760865.1 Dokdonella sp. | reverse complement strand
GATCGAAGCAGGCGCGCACGGTATCACCGTTCATCCACGCCCCGATCAGCGTCATATCCGCGTCGACGACGTCGGGCGCGTCGGCGCCGAGGTCGCAGCGTGGATGGGACGGGGATGCATCGTCGAGTACAATCTCGAAGGCAACCCGTTCGCGCCGCCGCGCGGCGACTATCCGGGTTTCGTCGAACTCGTGCGTCGGGCGCGTCCGGCGCAGGCGACACTGGTGCCCGACGGCGATGCGCAGATCACCTCGGATCACGGCTTCGATCTCGCCGCCGACGCGTCACGCCTCGCGCCGCTCGTCGGCGAGCTCAAGGCGCTGGGTTGCCGCGTCAGCCTGTTCGTCGACGCAGGCACGGGCGCAGCCGATCTCGAACGTGCTGCTGCGGCAGGCGCCGACCGCATCGAGATCTACACCGAACCGTACGCCCGCGCGCACGCGAGCGGCGACTATTCGCGCGAACTGGATGCCTGCGTGCGGACGGCGGAGGCTGCACGCGGATGCGGCCTCGGCGTGAATGCCGGACACGATCTCAACCAGCGCAACCTCGGCCCGCTCAAACGAGCGATACCGTTTCTGGCCGAAGTCTCGATCGGGCATGCGCTGATCAGCGAAGCACTCTACGCGGGGCTCGCACCGACGGTACGCGCCTATCTCGAGATCCTCGCGGACTGATCGCGATTTCACGGCCCCGCCTAGGTCGCGTCCTTTCGTTTGCGGAACATGGCCGCGGCGCGTGTGGCTACCTCGCGCGCGTGCCTTCGACCTTGATGCCTTCGATGCCGCTACTGCGTGCGACCGCAAGCGCCTCCACGACCTTCGCGTACGGCGTGTCGGCATCGGAGCGGATCTCGAGCACGGGCGGCTTCGGCATCTGCGCTTCCAGCCCGAGCGCGGACGCGAGTTCGGCTCGGCTCACCGCGCGGCCTTCCAGATAGAGCTCTCCCGTCGACAGCACCGAGAGGGCGAGCGTGCGCGGCGTCGATGGCGTGTCCCGATCGTTGCCGAGCGGGAGCGGCAGGCGTTTCATCGCGAGCGGCGCCGTGACCATGAGGATCACGACGAGGGCGAGCAGCACGTCGATGAGCGGTGTGACGTTGATCTCGGCCTGGGTCGGTGCGGCATGGGAACGGAACGCGTCGGTCGTCATCGTCGGCTCCATCGGCTGGGTCTGGCGACTGCAGCCTACGCCCGCCGATCGTGCTCATGCAAACGGCGCCGCGTTGCCGCGGCGCCGTTCCGTTACCCTCGTGCGAGCCGACCGGATTACTGGTCGTTGCCGCCGGTCGTCATGAAGCCGAGCTTGACCATGCCAGCGGCCTTCGCTTCGGCCATGACGGTGGCGATCTTTTGCCACTGCGTCGGCTTGTCGGCGCGGATCTGCAGCTCCGGCTGCGGACTCTTCTGCGCGGCGACGCGCAGCTGCGCCTGCAGGATCGCATCGGTGACCGGTTCGTCGTTCCAGAACAGGTCGCCGTTCTCCTTGATGGCGAGGTCGATCGGCTCCGGCGGATTCTCCTGCTGCACGTTCGGATTGGCCTGCGGCAGGTCGATCCGGATCTTGTGCGACATGAGGGGCGCCGTGATCATGAAGATGATCAGCAGTACCAGCATCACGTCGACGAGCGGCGTGACGTTGATTTCCGCCATCGGGCCGCCGCCCGATCCCGTGCTCATTGCCATGGCTTACTTCCTCGCGACGGCGACCGGAGCAGCGCCACCGTCGACGCGCGAACCGGTCGCAAAGAAATCGTGCAGGTCGTGCGCGAATTCGTCGAAGCGCGCGTAGATCACGCGGTTCTGGCGCACGAAGAAGTTGTACGCGAGCACCGCCGGGATCGCGACGAACAGACCGAACGCGGTCATGATCAGCGCTTCGCCGACCGGGCCGGCGACCGCTTCCATCGAGGCGTTGCCCGAAGCGGCGATCTTGATCAGCGCGTGGTAGATGCCCCACACGGTACCGAGCAGGCCGACGAACGGAGCGGACGAGCCGACGGTGGCGAGCACCGTCATGCCGCCTTCGAGGCGCAGGCTTTCGCGGGCGACGGCCTGGCGCAGCGAGCGATCGATGAACTCGGAGCGGTTCAGCGCTTCGACGAGGCGGCTGCCTTCGTTGCGCTGGTGGTGGGCTGCGGCCTGCGCGGCGTCGAGCGCGATCTTCGAGAACGGTTCGCCCTTCGGCTGCTCCTCGAGGAAGCGCACCGCATCCTGCGCGGACGGCGTGTCCCAGAACGTGCTGATGACCTTCTCCATGCGCGCGCGGATCATGCCGTTGCGCAGGAAGTTGGCGACCACGAAATAGATCGAGGAGATCGACATCACGCACAGCGTGACGAAGACGATCCAGCCGAGCACGTCGAAGTTCTGGATCAGGTCGTGGAAGCCCATCTGGCTCATGGCCGCGGCATTGCTGCCGCCACCGGGAGCGGGAACGACAGCAGGCTGAGCCGCTGCGGGGGTCTGAGAGGCATCTTGCTGCATGGCGTTACCTTACTCGGTCAAATTGAATTCGATGGGAACCAAGGCATACCCGGAGCTGGGTCTACCACCCTTTGAGCCTGGATTGAACTTCCAGGTCTTCACGGCTTCGATCGCTGCCTGGTCCAGCAGGCGCGAGCCGCTGGACTTCTCGACCGTCACTTCCTGTGGCGAGCCGTCGACACCGACGAGCACCTTCAGCAGCACCTTGCCTTGCTGGTGCTGGCGAGCGGCCTGCGGCGGGTAGCGCGGCGGACGCATCTTACGGTAGCTGATGTTTTCGCTCGGCGCGATATCTTCCGGCGGCGGCGGCGGCGCGGGCGGCGCCGGCGGCGGCGCGGGCGTCGACATCGGCGTCGCTTCCTCCGTCACGATCGGCGGAGCCGGCGGCGGCGGCGGCGCCTTCGGCGGCGGCTGCACCTTTTCGATGATCGTCGGCGGCGGCTTCTTCGGCGGCTCCGGTGGCGGGGGCGGCGGAGGCGGCGGAGGCGGCGGCGGCTCGATGAACTCGACCATCACCTTCTTGTCGATGGTCTTGTCCTTCGGCGGCGGCGGCGCGACCGGAGCCATCATCATCGCGAACGCGAACGCGTGCAGAGCGAATGCACTTGCAAACGCCGTGACGCGTCGCCAGCTGAAGTCGCCGCCAGATTGATTGGTATCTGCCATCAGTATTGACCAACGAGATTGTGTCTGTGCGGCCGTCGTGGCGACGCCGTCGCTTCGCCCCGATGAAAACCCCAAGAGGCGTAGGCGCGAGAGCTGGCCACGGTACAACAGCGGATGCCCTCAGGACAAGCGGTTGCAGCGGTCGACCTGCACGTGATTATGGAGTTGTGTGACGTTCGGTAGTACCTGAGGTTGGAACGGACGACCGCCCTCCCCGGGGTCGACGCACGCATGCCTCATTATCGTTTCGCGCACGCGGCTGCGGGTTGCAGCGCGTGCGCGGAACGCAATCCTCACTTCTTCTTGGCGCGGTTGATCTTCACGCCGCTCTTGGCCGCCTTCAGGCGCTGCGCGGCCATCGACTTCGTGCTCGCGTACCCGGCCGCCTTCTGCCAGTCGGCGGTCGCGGCCGCGCTCTGGCCGAGGTCGTTCTTCGCGTCGCCACGCAGCAGGTAGGCCTCGCCTTCCTGGCGCAGGCCACCGCGCGAGATCGCCTTGTCCAATGCGTCGACCGCTTCCTTGGACTTGCCCGAATAGAACAGGAGATAACCGAGCTGGTATTCGACGTTGCCGTCCTTGGACATCGGCGCAGCCTTGCCGTAGCCCTCGATCGCGCACGGATCGTCCTCGGCCTGCGTACAGACGTCGCCCTGCAGCTTGTAGTTGTCGTAGGTCGGCTGCAGCGCGCCCTTGGCGAAGCCTTCCTTCATCGTCGCCGCGGCGTCTTTCGGCTTGTCCGCCTGCGCGTAGAGCTTCGCGAGCTGCACATAGTCGTCGTTGGTCGTGATCAGGCCTTGCGCCTTCGCCTTGGCCATGAGGTCGAGCGCCATCTGGTCCTTGTCGCCCTGGATGTAGACGGTCGCGAGCTGGTTGATGAGCTTCTTGTTGTTCGGGTCCTTCGCGAGCTGGCCCTTGATGAGCTCGGCGGCCTGGTCGAACTGGTTGAGCTCGAAATAGCTCGCCATGAGGATCTGCGTCCAGCTGTCGCTCGGCTTGTCGGTCATCGACATCGCCTTCTTCATCGCGTCGACCGCGGGCTGGAACTGGTCGACGCGGTAGTACGCATTCGCCTTCAGCGCTAGTTCGTCGGCCGTCTGGGTGCCGGTCAGCTTCTCCCAGTCTGCGAGCGTCGCCAGCGCGTCCTGGTACTTCTCTTCCTGGATCTGCGTCTGCGCGAGCGCGAACACGAGCTGGAACTGGCCGTCGTTGGGCAGTGCGTCGAATGCGATCGCCTTCTTGTACTCGTCGATCGACTGCGCACCCTTTTCCTGGTCCCAATAGATCTGCGCGAGCAATTGGTGCGCGAATGCCTGCGCGTACTTGCTCGCACTGCCGTTGTCGATGACCTTCTGGATCAGCGGCAGCGCCTCATCGGACTTGTTGTCGTTGACGAGATCGGCCGCCTTGTTGAGCGCACGCTGGTCGCCCGACGACATGCTGACCTTCGGTTCCTGGCGCGTCGCGTTCGGGTACTTGTTCTCGTCCTTCTTGTCCTTGGCGAACGCGACCGTGCCGCAGGCGATGGCGGCGGTGCAAATCGCGACGGTGAGCCATTTCGAGAGTTTCATGACGATTCACTCCTGAACTACGAAGGACGTCGTCCAATCATGGGTCGACGAAAAACGGGGCGCAGAGGGTACCCCTCTGCGCGCGAACTGCACAAGCGCACATACACGACTTCACATGTTGCTGTGCAGCATCGAAGGCGCCGGCCGCAGCGCAGCGCCGATGTTCAGACGTCGAGGTTCGCCACGCGCAAGGCGTTCTGCTCGATGAATTCGCGCCTCGGCTCGACCACGTCGCCCATGAGGGTCGAGAAGATCTGGTCGGCCGCGACAGCGTCCTCGATGCTCACCTGCAGCAGGCGTCGTGTGTCGGGGTTCACCGTCGTGTCCCAGAGCTGTTCGGGATTCATCTCGCCGAGACCCTTGAAACGCTGGATCGTGCGGCCGCGCTTGGCCTCCTCCATGAGCCATGCGTAGGCTTCGCCGAAATCCGATACAGCCTGGCTCTTGCCTCCGCGTCGCACCTGGGCACCTGCCTGGATCAAGCCGGCGAGCTGGCTCGCCGCTTCGACGATGGGCCTGAACTCGGCCGCCGCGAGGAACGTCGCGGGCAGGACCTGTGTGTGCCGCAGGCCGTGCTGGTCGCGTTCGACGACGAGCCCCGCGCCGTGTTCCGCGGTCGCCGGCTGCACCCGCAGCTGGTAGCGCGGGAGTCCGAGGCCCGACTTCGACAAGGCCGATGTGAGCCGGGCGATCCACGCCTGCAGTGCAACAGGATCGCTCCAGCCTTCGCCGGCGAACGGCGCGTCGACGAGCGCGCGCAGGAAGGCCGCATCGAAGCGGAAGGAAAGACGTTCGATCTGGTCGAGCGCGGCCCGATAGACGCCCATGAGCTTTTCGAGCCCGGCGCCGCTGACCGGCGGCGCATCCGCGCTGTACACGAGCTCGGCGCCCTCGACCGCGTTCGAGATCAGATACCCGTTGAGCGCAGCGTCGTCCTTGAGGTACAGCTCCTGCTTGCCCTGCTTGAGCTTGTACAGCGGCGGCAGGCCGATGTAGACGTGGCCGCGCTCGATCAGGGCGGGCATCTGCCGGTAGAAGAAGGTCAGCAGCAACGTGCGAATGTGAGAACCGTCGACGTCGGCGTCGGTCATGATGATGATGCGGTGGTAGCGCAGCTTGTCGACGTTGAATTCGTCCTTGCCGATGCCGGTTCCAAGCGCGGTGATCAGGGTCCCGACTTCGGCCGAGCTCAACATGCGGTCGAAACGCGCACGCTCGACATTGAGGATCTTGCCCTTGAGCGGCAGGATCGCCTGGTTCTTGCGGTTCCTGCCCTGCTTGGCCGATCCGCCCGCCGAATCGCCCTCGACGATGAAGAGTTCCGACAGCGCGGGGTCCTTCTCCTGGCAATCGGCGAGCTTGCCCGGCAGGCCGGCGATGTCGAGCGCGCCCTTGCGGCGCGTCATTTCGCGCGCCTTGCGGGCGGCTTCGCGCGCGCGCGCGGCGTCGACGACTTTCGCCGCGATGGCCCTGGCCTCGTTGGGGTTCTCGAGCAGGAATTCCTCGAGCTTCTCGTTCACGATCGACTCGACGACGCCCTTCACTTCGCTCGAGACGAGCTTGTCCTTCGTCTGCGACGAGAACTTCGGATCGGGCACCTTGACCGACAGGACCGCGATCAGGCCTTCGCGCATGTCATCGCCCGAAAGCGCCACCTTGGCGGTCTTCTGCAGTCCGGCCTTCTCGATGTAGTTCGAGAGCGTGCGCGTCAGTGCCGCGCGGAATCCCGCCAGATGGGTGCCGCCATCGCGTTGCGGGATGTTGTTGGTGAAGCAGAACACCGTTTCCTGGTAGGCGTCGGTCCACTGCATCGCGACGTCGACGGTCGTCCCCTCGTGCTGGGCGCTGAAGCCCACGACCTGCGGGTGCAGCGGCGTCTTGAGCTGGGCGAGATGCTCGACGAAGGAGCGGATGCCGCCCTCGTACTCGAATACATCGCGCTTGTCCGTACGTTCGTCGATGAGCTCGATGCGGACGCCGGAATTGAGGAACGAGAGTTCGCGCAGCCGCTTTGCGAGGATGTCGTAGTGGAACTCGATCGTCGAGAACGTCGCCGGACTCGGGTGGAATCGAACCGTCGTCCCGCGCTTGGTCGAGGCACCGACGACCTTGAGCGGATAGACCGGCTCTCCGAGCGCGTATTCCTGCTGGTGTTCGTGGCCGTCGCGATAGATCGTCAGCCAGAGATGGTCCGACAACGCGTTGACGACCGAAACGCCGACGCCGTGGAGGCCACCCGAGACCTTGTAGCTGTTGTCGTCGAATTTGCCGCCTGCGTGCAGCACGGTCATGACGACCTCTGCAGCGGAACGCCCCTCTTCCGGCTGGATGTCCACCGGAATGCCGCGGCCGTTGTCGGCCACGCTGACGGAGCCGTCCGCATGGATCGTGACGGCCACGTGGTCGCAATAGCCCGCGAGTGCTTCGTCGATCGAGTTATCGACGACCTCGAACACCATGTGGTGAAGGCCCGTGCCGTCGTCGGTGTCGCCGATATACATGCCGGGCCGCTTGCGCACGGCCTCGAGGCCCTTCAAGACCTTGATCTTGCTGGAATCGTATTGGTCGGTCATTCGCTCTCCGGACGCGGCGGTGCCGGCGAGCCGAAGCAAGCCAGGCTGGTATTCCAATTGATCAAGTATAGCAGTCCGGGCTAGCGCACCCGCCCTACTCGGCCGTGTTCCACGTGGAACATCGCGGCGTCGGGTACGAGGTCGAACAGGGCGGCTGGCACGTCGGTGCCGGTCAGGAACACCTGCGCTTCGCTCACGGCAACCGCCTGCAGGACGCGCGCCTGATGCCCGGCATCGATCTCCGATGCGAGGTCGTCCAAACAGATGATGGGCCAGTCACCGGCACGATCAGCGAAGAGCCGTGCTTGCGCCAGCACGAACGCGAACGCACTGAGCTTCTGCTGGCCGCGCGAGAGGTGATCCCTCCGCTTCGCAGACGCGAATCCGATCGACCAATCCGCCCGGTGCGGACCGCGACCGGTGCTGCCACGCGCGAGGTCGCTCGCAAGTCGCTCGCACAAGATCTCATCCAGGGGAACCGAATCGTCGTACCCGGGATCGAATTCGATCGCCGGTTCGCCAAGCTCCGGCAGCAAATACTCG
>DASTSE010000408.1:0-15185 GCA_035760865.1 Dokdonella sp. | reverse complement strand
GGCCCGCACTCGCTGAGGTACGCGAGTTCAAGCTGAGTCGCGCGAGCGAGACTCGCAACACCTGTCCCTACTGCTCGGTGTCGTGCGGCATCCTCATGTACGGCCTCGGCGACCGCGCGAAGAACGCGCACGCGTCGATCTTCCACATCGAGGGCGACCCGGATCACCCGGTCAACCGCGGCACGCTCTGCCCCAAGGGCGCCGCGCTGATCGACTTCATCCACAGCGACAGCCGCCTCAAGTATCCCGAATACCGCGCGCCGGGCTCGGACACGTGGCAGCGGATCGGCTGGGACGATGCGCTCGACCGCATCGCCAAGCTCATGAAGCAGGATCGCGACGCGAACTTCGTCGCGAAGAACGCGCAAGGCCAGACGGTCAACCGCTGGCTCACGACCGGCATGCTCGCCGCGTCGGCGAGCAGCAACGAGGTCGGCTATCTCACGCACAAGGTCGCTCGCTCGCTCGGACTCCTCGCCTTCGACAACCAGGCGCGTGTCTGACACGGCCCGACGGTGGCAGGTCTTGCCCCGACGTTTGGCCGAGGTGCGATGACGAATCACTGGGTCGACATCAAGAATGCCGACCTCGTCCTGATCATGGGTGGCAACGCCGCCGAAGCGCACCCGTGCGGCTTCAAGTGGGTCACCGAGGCGAAGGCGCACAACAAGGCGAAGCTCATCGTCGTCGACCCGCGCTTCACGCGTTCGGCCGCGCTCGCCGACGTCTACGCGCCGATCCGCTCCGGCACGGACATCGTGTTCCTCGGCGGGCTGATCGCCTACCTGCTCGCGAACGACAAG
Organism: Dokdonella sp.; assembly: GCA_035760865.1. GTDB lineage: Bacteria > Pseudomonadota > Gammaproteobacteria > Xanthomonadales > Rhodanobacteraceae > Dokdonella_A. Next base: position 14,382 of record DASTSE010000408.1, on the reverse strand, counting down.
ATCCAGCGCGAGTACGTCGTCAACTACACCGACCTCTCGTTCATCGTGAAGGACGCGTTCGCGTTCGAGCAGGGCCTGTATTCCGGCTACGACGCCGACAAGCGCAGCTACGACAAGTCGAGCTGGGACTACGAGCGCGGCGACGACGGATACGTGCGCACCGACCCGACACTGACCGATCCGCGTTGCGTCTATTCGCTGCTGAAGCAGCACTACGCGCGCTATACGCCGGAGATGGTCGAGCGCGTGTGCGGCACGCCGAAGGACAAGGTGCTGCGGATCTGGGACATGATCGCCTCGACCGCCGTGCCGACGCGCGCGATGACGATCATGTACGCGCTCGGCTGGACCCAGCACTCGATCGGCTCGCAGATGATCCGCACCGGCGCGATGGTGCAGCTCCTGCTCGGCAACATCGGCGTCGCGGGCGGCGGCATGAACGCGCTGCGCGGGCATTCGAACATCCAGGGCCTCACCGACCTCGGCCTGATGTCGAACCTGCTCACCGGCTACATGACCCTGCCGAACGAGTCGGAACAGGACTACGACAAGTACGTCGCCGCACGCGCGCTCAAGCCGCTGCGGCCGAACCAGCTCAGCTACTGGCAGAACTACGGCAAGTTCTTCGTGAGCTTCATGAAGGCGTGGTGGGGCGACGCGGCGACTGCGGACAACCACTGGTGCTACGACTACCTGCCCAAGCTCGACAAGCCGTACGACATGCTGCAGACGTTCGAGCTCATGAGCCAGGGCAAGGTCAATGGCTACATCTGCCAGGGTTTCAACCCGCTCGCCGCGGCGCCGAACAAGGCGAAGATGGACGCGAGCCTCGCGAGGCTCAAGTTTCTCGTCGTCATGGACCCGCTCGCGACCGAAACGTCGGAGTTCTGGCGCAACGCGGGCGTGCACAACGACGTCGACCCCGCGAAGATCCAGACCGAGGTGTTCCGCCTGCCGACGTCCTGCTTCGCCGAGGAAGACGGTTCGCTGACGAACTCGGCGCGCTGGCTGCAGTGGCACTGGAAGGGCGCGAATCCGCCGGGCGAGGCGCGCAGCGACCTCGAGATCATGGCCGGCCTGTTCACGCGCCTGCGCACGCTCTATCGCGAGGAGGGCGGCGCGTTCCCGGACCCGATCGTCAACCTCTCGTGGAAGTACGCGCGCCCCGACAGCCCGGCGCCGGAGGAACTCGCGCGCGAGTATTCGGGCAGTGCGCTCAGGGACCTCGCCGATCCGAAGGATCCGACCCGGATCGTGCGCAAGGCGGGCGAGCAACTCGCCGGCTTCGCCGAATTGCGCGACGACGGCAGTACCTCGTGCGGCTGCTGGATCTTCTGTGGCGCCTGGGGCCCGGCCGGCAACCTCATGGCGCGGCGCGACGATGCCGACCCGACCGGCATCGGCCAGACGCTGAACTGGGCGTGGTCGTGGCCGGCCAACCGGCGCGTGCTGTACAACCGCGCCTCGTGCGATCCGGCGGGCAAGCCGTTCGATCCCGCGCGCAAGCTCGTCGGCTGGAACGGCAGCACCTGGGGCGGGGCGGACATCCCCGACTTCAAGGCCGACGAAAACCCGGCCGGCGGCATGGGGCCGTTCATCATGAATCCCGAGGGCGTCGCGCGCTTCTTCGCGCGCGGTGCGATGGCCGAAGGGCCGTTCCCGGAGCACTACGAGCCGTTCGAAACGCCGCTCGGCAGGAACCTGCTCAATCCCGACCAGCCGCAGGCGCTGAGCAATCCCGCCGCGCGGGTGTTCAAGGACGATCGCGAGGCGTTCGGCAAGGTCGAGCAGTATCCGCACGTGGCGACCACGTATCGCCTCACCGAGCACTTCCACTACTGGACCAAGCACGTCCGCCTCAATGCGATCCTGCAGCCGGAGCAGTTCGTCGAGATCGGCGAAGCGCTCGCGAAGGAGATCGGCATCGACAACGGCGCGCGCGTGAAAGTGAGTTCGAACCGCGGCCACATCGTCGCGGTCGCGATGGTGACCAAGCGCATCAAGGCGCTCACCGTCGACGGCCGCACCGTGCACACGGTCGGCATCCCGATCCATTGGGGCTTCACCGGCGTCGCCAAGGCGGGATTCCTCGCCAATTCGCTCACGCCCGTGGTCGGCGACGGCAACTCGCAGACGCCCGAGTTCAAGTCGTTCCTGGTCAAGGTCGAGAAGGCCTGAGGAGCACGCCATGGCACTGCAATCGCTCGACATCGTGCGTCGCTCCGCCACCACCACGCCGTCGCCGCAGGCGCGCGGGGCGCATACCGGCGAGGTCGCCAAACTCATCGACGTGACCAAGTGCATCGGCTGCAAGGCGTGCCAGGTCGCATGCATGGAGTGGAACGACCTGCGCGACGAGATCGGCAGCTGCACCGGCCATTACGACAACCCGGCCGACCTCAGCGAGCACAGCTGGACCCTCATGCGCTTCACCGAGCACGAGACGGCGGCCGGCGATCTCGAGTGGCTGATCCGCAAGGACGGCTGCATGCACTGCACCGATCCGGGTTGCCTCAAGGCGTGTCCCGCGCCCGGCGCGATCGTGCAGTACGCGAACGGCATCGTCGATTTCAACGAGGAGCACTGCATCGGCTGCGGCTACTGCGTGACCGGCTGCCCCTTCGACGTCCCGCGCATCTCGAAGAAGGACCACAAGGCGTACAAGTGCACGTTGTGCTCCGATCGCGTCGCGGTCGGCCTCGAGCCGGCGTGCGTCAAGACCTGCCCGACCGGCGCGATCGTGTTCGGCAGCAAAGACGACATGAAGCAGCATGCGGCCGGGCGCATCGAAGACCTCAAGTCGCGCGGCTTCGAGCACGCCGGCCTGTACGACCCTGCCGGCGTCGGCGGCACGCACGTGATGTACGTGCTGCACCACGCCGACCAGCCGCAGCTGTACGCCAACCTTCCGGCGGAACCGAAGATCAGCGCGATGGTCGGCTTGTGGAAGGGGGTGAGCAAGCCGCTTGCGCTGTTCGCGATCGCGGCGACCGCGTTCGCAGGCTTCCTGCACTACATCGGCGTCGGGCCGAACGACGTCGACGAGGACGACGAGGCCGCGGCGCGGCGCGAGATGGAGGAAGCGCCATGAACGCACGCGCGTTGCCGCGAATCGTCCGCTACCGCGCCTCGACGCGCATCCGGCACTGGATCGTCGCGATCAGCTTCGTGCTGCTCGCGCTGTCCGGCCTGGCGATGTTCCATCCGTCGTTGTTCTGGCTCGCCGACTTGTTCGGTGGCGGCACCTGGACGCGCATCCTGCATCCGTTCATCGGCGTCTTCATGCTCGTCGCGTTCGCGCTGCTCGCGGCGACGGTCGGTGGCTCCAACCGCATGCAGCGACGCGATTGGCAGTGGCTGCGCGGCTGGCGCAAGGTGGTCGCCAACCGCGAACGCGAATTGCCCGAAGCCGGGCGGTACAACGCGGGGCAGAAGCTGCTCTACTGGCTCATCGTGCTCTGCCTCGTTGCTCTGCTGCTGTCGGGCGTCGTGATCTGGCGCGCGTACTTCTCGCTGCTGTTCCCGATCGGGCTGATCCGCTTCGCCGCCGTCGCGCACGCGGTGGCGGCGACCGTACTCATCTGCGCGATCGTCGTGCACGTCTACGCGGCGATCTGGGTCAAGGGTTCGGTGCGCGCGATGACGCGCGGAACGGTGTCGCCGGGCTGGGCGTGGAAGCATCACCATGCGTGGTTCCGCGACGTCCTGCGCGGCGGCGGTGACGAGTAGCGGCCGTTGCGAGAAATCACTGGACCGGCCGGATCGCTGCGGCGAGGATAGGCGGGTGCCGCAGACCGGACCCGCCATGCCGCAGCGCATCCTCGAACCCGGCCAGATCGAAACAGCAGGGCCGCGCTCGCCGCCGCGCGTACGCCTGCCCGCGCGTGAGCGCGTGTTCGCGCGTCGTGCGGAACGCCTGCGCGAGCGCTCGGCGGGCCATCCGCTCGCCGGTTTCCTGCAGCTGCTCGCGCTCGTTTGCGACGCTCAGCACGACGCACTCGCCGCGTTCGAGCCGGCGCCGTTACCGCCCGGGCGCCTCGCGCTCGCGCGCGAACACGCGATGCCGCCGCTGCTCGCGACCGACCGGCTACCCGATGCGCGCTGGCACGACGTGCTGCACGGCATCGCCGCCTCGCTCGATGCAACGCCCGGCCTGCCCGACGCGGCTGTTCGCCTCGTCGCGCGCCTGCGCGATGCGCCCGCAGCGTGGCTCGAACGTCAGGCGGATGCATTGCTCGGGGTACGCGAGGAGGCGATCGACGTCGCTGCGGCACCGTTCGTGATGGCGGCGCTGCAGGTCCGTTTCGTCGCGTCGACCGCGGCGTTCGCGGCCGAAGACGTGGCGCCGCTCGACGTGCGCACGGTCTGCCCTATCTGCGGCAGCGCGCCGGTCGCGAGCGTGGTCGCCGCGCATGGGACGCATGCGGGCTATCGCTTCCTGCATTGTGCGCTGTGCGCGACCGAATGGCATCGCGTGCGCGTGCAATGCACTCACTGCGGCGCGAGCGGCAAGGACATCGCCTATCGCACGCTCGCGCGACGCGCTGCGGTCGACGACATCGCGGTCGCCGACGCGGAGGCCGTACGCGCGGAGACGTGCGACGCCTGCCGCAGCTATCGCAAGATCCTCTACCAGGAACGCGACACCGCGGTCGAGCCGATCGCCGACGACCTCGCGAGCCTTGCGCTCGACCTGCTGCTGGCCGAGGAGGGCTACCAGCGGGCGAGCGGCAATCCGTTGCTCTGGCAACGTCCCGGAGACTGAACGTGGCATCCGCCGAGTCGCGGCCGGTCGCCGTGCCGGGGGACATCCCCGCGCTCGATCGCCTGCTCCGCGACGCGGCGTTCGCCGACCTGCTCGCTGCGCACGGTCGCAGCGAGGTGACGTCGGCGCTGCGCAAGGCGCTCGCGGGCCTGCGCGCGAACGTCGTCGCGGGCGCGGCCGCGCAGGCGGCGACCGAGGCGCCCGTGCTCGCGGCCGCGGTCGCCGCCGCGCTCGACGCACGCCATCGCCGCGCGATGCGTCCCGTCTTCAACCTGACCGGCACGGTGCTGCACACCAACCTCGGGCGTGCGCTGCTGCCGCAGTCGGCGATCGATGCGCTCGCCGAAGCCGCCGCGACGCCCGTGGACCTCGAGTTCGATCTCGCCACGGGCGCGCGCGGCGACCGCGACCGCGTCGTCGAGACGCTGCTGTGCGAACTCACGGGCGCCGAAGCGGCGACCGTCGTCAACAACAACGCGGCCGCCGTGCTGCTCGCGCTCTGCGCGCTCGCGAACCGTCGCGAGGTCGTCGTTTCGCGCGGCGAACTGGTCGAAATCGGCGGCTCGTTCCGCATCCCCGACGTGATGCGCACCGCGGGCGCCCGCCTGCGCGAAGTGGGGACGACCAATCGCACGCATCCAGACGACTACGTCGACGCGATCGGCCCCCGCACGGCCGCGCTGATGAAAGTGCATACGAGCAACTTTCTCGTCAGCGGTTTCACCGCGAGTGTCGAGGTGGCCACGCTGGCCGAGATCGCGCACGCGCGCGCGTTGCCGCTCGTGGTCGACCTCGGCAGCGGCAGCCTCGTGGACCTGCACGCGTTCGGCCTGCCGCGCGAGCCGCTCGTGCGCGACGCGCTCGCGGCCGGCGCCGACCTCGTCACGTTCAGTGGCGACAAGCTGCTCGGCGGACCGCAGGCCGGTCTCGTCGTCGGCCGCGCAGCGCTCGTGCAACGACTCAAGCGCCACCCGCTCAAGCGCGCGCTGCGGGTCGGCAAGCTCACGCTCGCCGCGCTCGCGCCCGTGCTCGCGCTGTATCGTGCACCGGAGCGTCTCGCCGCGCAGCTGCCGACGCTGCGATCGCTCACGCGCGCGCCGGCCGGGATCGAGGCGCAGGCCATGCGCCTTGCGCCTGCGTTGCGGCAGGCGCTCGGCGCGCGCTGCGAGGTCGCCGTCGTCGCGATGGAGAGCCAGATCGGCAGCGGCTCGCTTCCGACGGCGACGCTCGCGAGTCGCGGGCTCGCGATCCGCATGGCGGGGCGCGGCGGCGGGCTCGATCGCCTCGACGCCGCGTTGCGCGCATTGCCGCGCGCGGTCGTCGGTCGCATCGCGGAGAAGGCGCTGCGGCTGGACCTGCGTTGCCTCGACGAAGCCGACGAAGCGGAGTTCGTGGCGCAACTCGCACGGCTGACGCCATGATCGTCGGCACCGCGGGCCACATCGACCACGGCAAGTCGACGCTCGTGCGCGCGCTTACCGGCGTCGACACCGACCGGTTGCGCGAGGAGAAGGAACGCGGCATTTCGATCGAGCTCGGCTATGCGTACCTGCCGCTCGGCGCCGATGACGGCGACCACGACGCCGTGCTCGGGTTCGTCGACGTGCCCGGCCACGAACGCCTCGTGCACACGATGGTCGCGGGGGCGAGCGGGATCGAGTTCGCGTTGGTCGTGGTCGCCGCCGACGACGGCGTGATGCCGCAGACGCGCGAACATGTCGCGATCCTGGATCTGCTCGGCGTGCGCGAGTGCGCAGTCGCGCTCGCCAAGGCCGACCGCGTCGGTGCGGCGCGGCTCGAACAGGTGCGCGCCGAGGTCGCGTCGTTGCTCGCGCCGACCGGCATGAGGGGCGCGCCGCTGTTCGCGCTCGACGCACGCGATGCGGACGATGCGGGCGTGCACGCGTTGCGCCGACACCTCGAGGACGTCGCGCGCCGGCATCCGGTGCGCCGCAGCAGCGGATTCTTCCGGCTCGCGATCGATCGCGTGTTCAGCCTCGCCGGCCACGGCACGATCGTCACGGGTACGGTGCACGCGGGAGAAGTGAGGACCGCCGACGCCCTCGTCGCGATGCCGCGAGGCCTGCCCGTGCGCGTGCGCGGCCTGCATGCGCAGAACCACGAGGCCGCGATCGGCCGTGTCGGCCAGCGCTGCGCGCTGAACATCGCCGGTGTCGACAAGAGCGCGCTCGCGCGCGGCGACTGGATCGCCGACGCGCGCGCGCTCGTCGCATCGACGCGCCTCGACGTGCGCCTGCGCACGCTTGCGGATGACCGCATCGCGTGGACCGACTGGACGCCCGTGCACGTGCACCTCGGCACCGCGCATCGGCTCGCGCACGTCGTGCGCCTCGACGAAGCGCCCTCGGACGGCACGCGGCGCGTGCAGCTCGTGTTCGAGACACCGGTCTGCGCCTGCACGGGCGATCGCTTCATCGTGCGCGATGCGCAGGCGCGCGCGACGATCGGCGGCGGCATCGTGCTCGACGCGCAGGCGCCCGCGCGGCGCCGCCGCAGCGCCGAGCGACTCGCGGAGCTCGACGCGATCGAACACATGCTGTGCGGCGAAGGCGTCGAGTGGCTCGTGCGCGCGGTGCCGTTCGGGCTGCGCGTCGACGAGCTCGAACGCCGCCTGGGCGGGCCGCTCGACGTCGACCGGCTGCCCCCGGGCGTGCGCGTGCTCGGCAGCGGTTCGCAGCGCCTCGCGATCGACGACGGTCGCTTCCAGGCCGTTCGCGCCGATGTCGTGCGCACGCTCGAGCAGCATCACACCGCGACGCCGGACGACCCCGGACTCGACCGCGGGCGATTGCGGCGCATGGCCGCCCCAGCGCTCGCCGACGACGCCTGGCGCGCGATCGTCGATGAACTCGTTCGCGAGGGCACGCTCGCGGTTCGCGGCCCGTGGTTGCACCGGCCGGGGCATCGCGTCGAGCCGACCGACTCCGAGCGCGCGCTCGCGGCGCGGATCGCCCCCGTGCTCGTCGCCGCGCGCTTCGATCCACCCTGGGTGCGCGACCTCGCGGCGCGGCTCGACTCGAGCGAAGACGACGTGCGACGCACCTTGCGCAAGGTCGCGGCGCTGGGACACTGCCACCAGGTCGTGCACGACCTCTTCTACGCGGACCCGTGCGTGCGCGAACTCGCCGACGTGCTTCGCGCGATCGCCGAACGCGACGGCAAGGTGGCGGCGGCGGCCTTCCGCGACGCGATCGGCCTCGGTCGCAAGCGCGCGATCCAGATCTTGGAGTTCTTCGATCGCGTTGGCTACACTCGGCGCGTCCGCGATGAGCACGTGCTGCGAGCCGACAGCGGTTGGCAGGCCGGTCGCGGCGCCGACGCCGTGGAAGGCACGCGCATCCGGTGATGCGGCTGGGCTTCAAACCCAGTGGGGGGCGTCAGCCGCTTCCCGGTAGGTTCGACTCCTGCTGCCTTCCGCCATGGGTTTGCTGTGCGATCCTCGCTTGTCGCGGCTTCGACGATGCGGGGGCGTCGCGTGATGGAAAGTCAGGTCATCGGGTCCAAAGCGGCCATCCATGGCCGCACTCTTCAGTACCGCACGCGCCGATCGGCTGTTCAGGCGGCCTCCGTCGAGGTGATGCGGTACGCGAACGACGCCGGATCCAGGCTGTCGAGGCGCCGTTCGCCGGTACGGCCTTGCGGGTACATGAGATAGGGCAGCGGCCGTCCTTCCGATCCCGGCAGGATGACGTCGTGCCCGTGGTTGTAGGCGATCCAGTTCATCTCCCATCCGCCGAACATGGCTTCGCGAGCCGCGCGCACCTTCGGAGCGTCGAGCGGGAGGCCGCCGTCTTCCTCGAGCACGACCTTGCGCACGTCGGCGGGATCGACGGGAACCCAGCCGCGCCCGCGGGCATGGAACTCGGCGCGGCAGTGCTGCGACGTGCTGACGTCGCCCTGCCTGCCGAGGCAGTGGTAGCCGAGGCGCGATGCGCCCACGCGCAAACCGTACGCGTCCCGCGCGGGAATGCCCGAAGCGCGCGCGAGCGCGACGAACAGCGCATTGATGTCGGCGCACTTGCCGCTGAGATGGCCGCTCTCGAGCATGCTGGCGACATCGCCGATACCGCAACCGGGAACCTTCGCGTCGCGGTTGGTGTGCTCGACGACCCATTCATAGATCGCCCGCGCGCGATCGATGTCGTCGCGATGGCCGGCCGTGATGCGGCGTGCGGTGTCGGCGACGATGCCGTCCGTCGGCAGCAGACGGGTCGGGCGCAGGTACTGCCGCAACGTGTTCGCCGACGCCTCGCTCCGCGCCGGCATCCCATCGGGCCTGGCGCTGCGGTCGCGGGTGCGCACGCGCGCACTCAGCGTGATCTCGGTCGTCGCCCGCGGGGAGGACCATTCGACCACGAGCGCGCGGACGTCGTAGCCGGCGAGGTCCACGAGCCGCGCGCGCGCTCCCGGCGCGTGCCAGCGCATCGCGACGAGACGCTGGTAGTCGCCCGCTGCGCGCAAGGGCACGGGCAACCACACACGCGTCGGCGCCGATGGATCGGCCACAGCGACGCGCGTGACGACATCGAACGTGCGCCAGGCCCGCGCCGGAAACGCCGGGCGGACGAAGAGCGCCGCGGGGGCGAGCGCGGCGCAGGCGAGCAGATCGCGGCGGTTCATCGGCAACTCCTCGTTCCGATGCGCGGCAGGCGGCCAACTGATGCACTATACGGCGGGGCCGCACGCTTCGGCAGGAGCTCGCCGGTGACATCGACGAAAGTAGTAGGGCAGCCGCGCCTGACGTCGCTTTCCCACGGCGGCGGCTGCGGCTGCAAGATCGCGCCTGGCGTGCTCGCCGACCTGCTACGCGAATCGATGCCTCCCGCTCACGCGGCGCTGCTGGTCGGGCGCGAGACGTCGGACGATGCGGCCGTCTATCGCCTCGACGACACGCGCGCGATCGTCGCGACGACCGATTTCTTCATGCCGATCGTCGACGATCCGTACGACTTCGGGCGCATCGCGGCGACCAATGCGCTGTCCGACGTGTACGCGATGGGCGGCGTGCCGCTGTTCGCGCTCGCGATCGTCGGCATGCCGATCAAGACCCTGCCGGCGCAGGCGATTCGAGAGATCCTGCGCGGCGGCGAAGCGGTCTGCGCGGAAGCGGGCATCCCGATCGCGGGTGGCCACAGCATCGACGCGGTCGAGCCGATCTACGGGCTCGCGGCGATCGGGCTCGTCGATCCGCGTGTCGTCAAGCGCAACAGCGGCGCTCGCCCGGGAGACGTGCTCGTGCTCGGCAAGCCGCTCGGCGTCGGCATCCATTCCGCCGCATTCAAGAAGAATGCGCTCGACGCGGCAGCGTATGCCGAGATGCTCGCGGTGACGACGCGTCTCAACGACGTCGGGCCCGCCCTCGCGGCGCTCGACGGCGTGCATGCGCTCACCGACGTGACCGGTTTCGGGCTGCTCGGGCACCTCGTCGAGGTGTGCCGCGGCAGCGGCGTGCGTGCGTCGGTGCGTTGGCGCGACGTGCCGTTGATGGCGGCTGCGGTCGAACTCGCGCGGGATGGGCACGTCACCGGGGCGTCGGAACGCAATGCGCGTTCGTTCGACGGCGAGATCCGGTTCGGCGCCGGAGTCGACGCGCTCGCGCAGGCGATCCTGTTCGACCCGCAGACGTCGGGTGGCCTGCTCGTCGCCTGCGCGCCCGGCGCCGCTGTGGCCGTGCTGCTCGCGTTCCACGACGCCGGGTTCTCCGCGGCCGCACGCATCGGCGGTTTCGCCGAAGGCGCCGGCGTCGATGTCGGCTGAACTCAGCGCGGATCGTCGAGCGGGAGCACCGACGTGGTGTCGCCCTTGCGGCGCGCCTGCGCGATCTGCGTGCCGTGCACGAGGAAATAGACGTTTTCCGCGATGTTGGTCGCGTGGTCGCCGATGCGCTCGAGATTCTTCGCCATGAACAGCAGGTGCGTGCACGGCGTGATGTTGCGCGGATCTTCCATCATGTAGGTCAGCAGTTCGCGGAACAGGCCCGTGTACTGCTCGTCGAGCTCTTCGTCGCGGGCCCAGGCGTCGAGCGCCTTGTTGGCGTCGTAATTGCGGTAGGCGTCGAGCACGTCCTCGACCAGCGACTGCGCGAGGCGCGCGAGGCGGGGCAGCGCGCCGACGAGTTGCACCGGCGCCGACTGGTTCAGCACGATCGAGCGCTTGGCCACGTTAGCAGCGTAGTCGCCGATGCGTTCGATGTCGGTCGCGATGCGCAGCGCGGCGAGGATTTCGCGCAGGTCGCGCGCCATCGGCTGGCGCAGCGCGAGCAGGCGCACGACGTCGTGGCTGACTTCGTGCTCGAGCGAATCGATCGTGGCGTCGTTGTGCACGATCTTCGACGCCGCGTGGCTGTCGCGCGCGATCACCGCGTCGACGGCCGCCTCGAGCTGGGCGAGGGCGAGCTGGCCCATGCGCTGCAGTTCTCCGGTGAGGCGCTTGAGCTCGTCGTCGTAGCTCTTGACGATGTGGTCGTGGGTCTGCGGCGTCACGTTCATGCGGTTGCCTTCAGGATCGTTCGTGCGGCGTCGTGATCGAGCGCCGGTCAGCCGAATCGGCCGGTGATGTAGTCCTCGGTCTGCGTCTTGGTCGGCTTCGTGAACAGCGTTTCCGTTTCGCCGAATTCGACCAGCTCGCCGAGGTACATGAATGCGGTGTAATCCGAGCAGCGCGCGGCCTGCTGCATGTTGTGCGTGACGATCGCGATCGTGAACTGGCTCTTCAGTTCCGAGATCAGTTGCTCGATCTTGCCGGTCGCGATCGGGTCGAGCGCCGAGGTCGGTTCGTCGAGCAGGAGCACTTCCGGTCGCAGCGCGATCGCGCGCGCGATGCACAGGCGCTGCTGCTGCCCGCCGGAGAGGCCGAGCGCGCTCTGCCTGAGCTTGTCCTTGACCTCGCCCCACAGCGCGCCCTGCGTGAGCGCCTGCTCGACGCGCGCATCCATCTCGGCCTTGGGCAGCTTCTCGTAGTGGCGGATTCCGTAGGCGATGTTGTCGTAGATCGACATCGGGAACGGTACCGGCTTCTGGAACACCATGCCGACCTTCGAGCGCAGGCGGTTGAGCGGGAAACGCGGGTCGAGGATGTTCTCGCCGTCGAGCAGCACTTCGCCCTTCGCCTCGAGTTTCGGGTAGATCGAATAGATGCGATTGAACACGCGCAGCAAGGTCGATTTGCCGCAGCCGGAAGGGCCGATCAACGCGGTCACGCGCTTCTCGGCGATATCGAAGTCGACGCCCTTCAGCGCGTGGAAGCCGTTGTAGTAGAAGTCGAGATTGCGCGCGGCCATCTTCGGGCGCACTCCGCTCGCGGAGACGGCAGCGGCGGCAGGAGCCGCGGAGGCGGCGACGGCGAAATGGGCGTCAGTCATGGCTGGCCTTGTTGCGGAGCAGGATCGCGCGGGAGAGGAGGCTGAGCAGAAGCACGAACAGCGTGACCACGAATGCGCCGGCCCAGGCGAGCGCGTGCCACGAGTCGTACGGGCTCATCGCGTACTGGAAGATGACCACCGGCACGCTCGCCATCGGTTGCGACAGGTCGTGCGTCCAGTACTGGTTGTTGAGCGCGGTGAACAGCAACGGCGCGGTCTCGCCGCTGATGCGCGCGAGGGCGAGCAGCACGCCGGTGACGATGCCGGGCAGGGCGGAGCGGTAGAGCACCTGCACCGTCACTTTCCACTGCGGCACGCCGAGCGACAGCGCGGCTTCGCGCATCGTGCTCGGCACCAGCTGCAGCATCTCGTCGGTCGTGCGCACCACGACCGGCAGTACGATCAGTGCGAGCGCGAGTGCGCCGGCGTATCCGGAGAAGTGTCCGCTCGTGCGCACGACCAACTCGTAGACGAACAGGCCGAGCACGATCGACGGCGCCGACAGGAGGATGTCGTTGACGAAGCGGATCGCCTCGCCGATCGGATGCTTGCGCGCGTATTCGGCGAGGTAGGTGCCCGCGGCGATGCCGATCGGCGTGCCGACGGCGATCGCGCCGAGGTTCATGACGAGGCTGCCGAACAGCGCGTTGGCGAGCCCGCCGTCGGAGCCCGGCGGCGGCGTCATCTGGGTGAACAGTGCGGGCTTGATCGCGCCGATGCCGGTGCGCAGCGTCGTCCAGAGGATCCAGACGAGCCAGAACAGGCCGAACAGCGTGGCGAGGCCGGACAGGCCCAGTGCGATCGCGTTCTTGATGCGCCGGTTGCGATACAGCCGGTCGGAGACGGCGTGGGTCGATGCGTTCACTTCGCGCCCTCCTGGCGGGACAGTCGGCGCAGCATGAGCTTCGCCGCCGCGAGCACGATGAAGGTGACCACGAACAGCAGGAAGCCGAGTGCGATCAGCGACGACCGGTAGATGTCCGAGTCGGCTTCGGTGAATTCGTTGGCGATCGTCGCGGCGATCGAATTACCCGGCATGAGCAGCGACGCGGTGAGCTGGTGCGCATTGCCGAGCACGAAGGTGACCGCCATCGTTTCGCCGAGCGCGCGACCCAGGCCGAGGAAGATGCCGCCGATGACCGCCGAACGCGTGTACGGCAGGACGATGTCCCACACGACTTCGGTCGTGGTCGAGCCGAGCGCATAGGCCGACTCCTTCAGGCGCGTCGGCACGGTGAGGAACACTTCGCGCATGACCGAGGAAATGAACGGGATCACCATGATCGCGAGCACGATGCCCGCGGTCAGCATGCCGATGCCGAGTGGTGGGCCGGTGAACAGCGGCCCGATCAGCGGCAGCGTGCCGACATGGTCGTTGAGCCATGGGCTCACGTACTCGCCCATGATCGGCACGAACACGAACAGGCCCCACATGCCGTAGATGATCGACGGAATGCCGGCGAGCAGTTCGATCGCGGCTCCGACCGGGCCGCGCATCCAGCCGGGCGCGACTTCGGTTAGGAACAAGGCGATGCCGAAGCTCACCGGCACCGCGATGACCATCGCGATGAGCGCGGTGACGAGCGTGCCGTAGATCGGTACGAGCGCGCCGAAATGGTGGTTGACCGCGTCCCAGTCGGTCGAGAACAGGAAGCCGGGGCCGAACGTCGAGAACGCCTCGCGTCCGCCCCAGAGCATCGACAGCGCGGCGCCTGCGAGTGCGAGCAGCACGAACAGGCCTGCAGCGGTCACGACCCAGCGGAACGCGCCGTCGGCGCGCGAGTCGCGCGCATTGCGGCGGCCCGCATCGACGACCGCCGCGGTCATCGTCGGAGTGATAGCGCTGCTGCTGTTGGCGGCCATGCTGTGGTGTCGTTCGCGGTTCGGGAGTTCGCCGCCGTCGGCGACGGGAAAGGGGATGGCGTTCGCGGCGACGTGGACCGCAACGCCATCCCCATCCGGACCTTCCTCGCGGAAGGGTTCAGTGCGACGGGATCAGAGCTTGACCTGCGCCTTCCAGTAGGCCTCGATCTGCTCGGTCAGGCCCTTCGGCAGCGGCACGTAGTCGAGTTCCTCGGCCTGCTTGCCGCCGTTGGCGTAGGCCCACTTGAAGAAGTCGAGCGCGGCCTTCGTGCCGGCGGCGTCCTTCGGCTGCTTGTAGACGAGGATGAAGTTCGTCGCGGTGATCGGCCAGGAGTTCTCGCCCGGCGCATTCGTGATGACGAGATAGAAATCC
>DASTSE010000407.1:0-2554 GCA_035760865.1 Dokdonella sp. | reverse complement strand
GCGCGATGATGATGTCGGCAAAGCCGCACGACGCGGGCGGCGTGCGCAGCGAAGGCGAGCTGCCGCCGCTCGACGGCGCGGTCGCCTGGCTCAACTCTGCGCCACTCACGCGCGAAGGGCTGCGTGGCAAGGTCGTGCTGGTCGACTTCTGGACCTACTCGTGCGTGAACTGCCTGCGCACCTTGCCGTACGTGCGCGCGTGGTACGACAAGTACAAGGACCAGGGCCTCGTCGTGATCGGCGTGCACGCGCCCGAGTTCGCATTCGAGAAGGACGAAGGCAACGTGCGCCGTGCCGTCGCCGACCTCGGCGTCGATTACCCGGTCGCGCTCGACAACGATTACGCGATCTGGCGCGGCTTCAACAACGAGTACTGGCCCGCGCACTACTTCATCGATGCGCAGGGCCGCATCCGCCACCACCATTTCGGCGAAGGCGCGTACGAGCAGTCGGAAACGTGGATCCGCGAACTGCTCGAGGAGGCGCACGGCGGCTCGCTCGTGGCGATGCCGATGCAGGCGCAGCCCGTGCAGCCGGACACGAGCGGCGTCGCGCTCGCGCCCGCGAACGCCGAGGTCGGCTCGCCCGAGACATACCTCGGCTACGAACGCGCCGAACACTTCGCCTCGCCGGGCGGCGCCGTGCACGACGTCGCGCACGCGTACACGGTGCCGGACGCGTTGCCGCTCAACGCGTGGGGGCTCGCCGGCACATGGACCGTCGCCGACGAGAAGGCACGCCTCGACGAGGCCGGCGGGCGCGTCGTGTTCCGCTTTCACGCGCGCGACCTCAACCTCGTGCTCGGCCCCGCCGCCGATGGCAAACCCGCGCGTTTCGTCGTGCGCATCGACGGCGCGCGCCCCGGCGACGACCACGGCCTCGACACCGACGCCGACGGCCGCGGCACGGTCACGCAACAGAAGCTCTACCAGCTCGTTCGCGCGAAAGGCGCGGTGGACGATCGCACGTTCGAAATCGAATTCCTCGACCCGGTCGAGGCGTTCGCATTCACGTTCGGATGATCCGGCGCGCGGTTGCCGCCGGCATTCGTGGGAGCGGCTTCAGCGGCGGTGCTCCTGGCTCGGGCGAAGCGCTCGGACATCGCGGCTGAAGCCGCTCGCACAGACGACGAATCAGGTTATGGCCAAGCACGAGAGGACATCCGCGATGACGACTCGAACACATTCACGCGCGCACCTGCGCTCCGTCGCACCCGCGATCGCGTTCGCGCTACTGCTCGCCGTCACGGCATGCCAGCGCATCGGCCACTCGGCCGAAGCCGCGGTCGCGATTCCGCCGCCTGCGGTCGACGAGCCGCTCTCCGCCAGCACGAGCGAAACCGCCGTGTTCGCGGGCGGCTGCTTCTGGGGCGTGCAAGGCGTGTTCCAGCACGTGAAGGGCGTGACCAAGGCCGTGTCCGGCTACGCGGGCGGCGGCAGCGGCCATGCGCATTACGAGGACGTCGGCAGCGGTCGCACCGGCCATGCCGAGTCGGTCGAGGTCACGTTCGACCCGCACCAGGTCACCTACGGTCAGCTGCTGCAGATCTACTTCTCGGTCGCGCACGATCCGACCCAGTTCAACCGCCAGGGCCCCGACGTCGGCTCGCAGTACCGCTCGACGATCTTCGCGATGAACGACGCGCAGAAGAACGTCGCCGCCGGGTACATCGCGCAGCTCGACAAGAGCGGCGCGTTCGCGCGGCCGATCGTCACGACGATCGAAACGGGCAAGACGTTCTATCCGGCCGAGCGTTACCACCAGGACTACCTCACGCTCAATCCGACCCAGCCGTACATCGCGATCAACGACCTGCCGAAACTCACGAACCTCGAGCGCCTGTTCCCCGAACGCTGGCGCGCGCAGCCCGTGCTCGTCTACGCGCACTGAGTCGATCGCGACCGCGACCCGCGGCTGAACGAGCGCGCCATTCGCGCGGGCTCGATTCAGCCGCGCACGCCGATGCTCATGGTTCGACCCGCGCTTGCGGATATCCGGGCCACGTCATGAAGCACGATAGGACGAGATCGAACGAACACCGCGACCGCCTGCCTGCGCAGGCGCTCGCGTCGCTCGAACACGCAATCCGTCGCGAGTTCGCGCGCACGCCGTCGCGCCGCGAGCACGTGCGCATCGGACGCGAACGCATGCGGCGCTTCGTCGAGATTCACGGCCGTCATTGGTCGCTCAAGGAGCGCTGAGGTGAAGACGACCGCCGCCAAGCTTGCGCTCGTCGTCGCGCTCGGCTCGGCCGTGGAGCCGGCCTGCGCCGCTGCGCCGGCGTCGACGATGCCGCCCGCGTCGTCGACCGGGCCGCGTCCGGCGCTGCCGCCACCGAACACCTCGCTTGTGCCGACCGTCGAGATCGCCGACGCGGTCGGCTGGAAGGACGGCGAAGCGCCGACCGCGGCCGCGGGCTTCGCCGTCGCCGAATATGCGCGCGACCTCGAACACCCGCGCTGGCTCGGTCAATCCCCCTCACCCGAGTCCACTCTTTTCTGGAAACTGACGTTGCTGCCATCGTCGCTTGAACGCCAGCGGCGGCAGATGACCG
>DASTSE010000406.1:0-2366 GCA_035760865.1 Dokdonella sp. | reverse complement strand
GTCCTCGTACGTCATGTCGAACTCCAGCCGCATGATGACCAGCTCGCGCGCACGCGCGGGCAGGACCTCGAGCGCCGCTTCGTAGCGCTCGAGGCGTTCGCGCCCGATCGCCTGCTCGAGCGGTGACGCCGTCTCGTCCTCGGCCAGCGCCTCGTCCAGTTCGAGGCTCTCGCCGCGCCGGGCGACGCGACGGATCTCGTTGCGCAGCAGGTTCAGCAGCGTGCTGCGCAGATACGCGAGGAAGCTGCCCGCGCCGCCGTACTCGAACGTCCCGATCTGCTTCAACACGCGGAAGAGGGTGACCTGAACAAGATCGTCGGTGTCGGTGAGGTCGCGCGTGGACGGCGGCAGGCGCCCGTGCGCCCAGCGCCGCAGCATCGGCAGGTAGCGCGCCGCGAGCCGGTCGCGCGCCGCCGCGTCGCCGCCGCGCGCGCGATCGAGCAGGAAGGCGGTCGTCTCTTCGGCGAGCATACCCGGCTTATAGCACGCGTCCCCGTGGCGGCCGTGGTCGAGCGCAGTCCGCCTCGGCGGCACCGCCGCATCCGCGGCACGGCCGTCTGGGCACCGTCGTGCAGGCGCCCTTGGCCGAATGCGCCTATACTTTGTCCGCGCCGCTGGTGGCGCCATGCTCACGAAGAGGTCGCTCCCACTTGGCTACGTCGGAAACGCGCGCCCGGCCGCGCAAGGCCGGAACCCCGAAGGCCGCCAAGGCCCCGGCATCCCGCAGCACGACCGCCGCCGCGAAGAAGGCGCCGGCGAAGAAGGCGCCCGCCACGAAAGGCCAGGCGAAGAAGGCTCCCGCGAAGAAGTCGCCGCCCATGAAGGCCGCCGCGACGAAGCGCGCGGCAACGAACCGCGTGGCCCCCTCGAAGCTGCCGAGCGCGAAAGCCGCCGCGAAGGCCGGTCCCGGCACGGCGGCCGCGAAGCCGAAAGTCGCCAAGGTGCTCGACGCCGCCGCGCGCCTGCGCAAGGTCGTGCTCGACGCGCTCGACGACCTCAAGGCGAAGGACGTCGCCGAGATCGACGTGCGCGGCAAGAGCGGCGTGACCGACCTGCTCGTGATTGCGAGCGGCACCTCGTCGCGCCACGTGAAGTCGATCGCCGACGAAGTCGTGAAGAAGGCCAAGCAGGCCGGCAACCCGCCGATCGGCGTCGAAGGCCAGCGCGAAGCCGAATGGGTGCTGGTCGACCTCGGCGACGTCATCGTGCACGTGATGCTGCCGCGCACGCGCGAGTTCTATGGCCTCGAGCGCCTGTGGACCGTCGGCGACAGCCAGCCGGCGATGCTCGCCGGCTGAGTCGTCGCGATCGCGGAGGCGCTGCGATGCACGCGCCTCCGCGTCCCCCTGTGGGAGCGGCGGAAGCCGCGATGCTCTTCAGCCGTAGGGCGGGTCGAGGCGCGCAGCGGCGAGTCCCGCCGGGACGGTGCGGCG
Source organism: Dokdonella sp. (assembly GCA_035760865.1). GTDB lineage: Bacteria > Pseudomonadota > Gammaproteobacteria > Xanthomonadales > Rhodanobacteraceae > Dokdonella_A. The sequence goes on along the minus strand of DASTSE010000406.1, from coordinate 933 downwards.
AGCGGTGGCTCGGGCCTCGAACCCCAGCCCCAAAAAGCATCGCGCCTTCCGGCGCTCCCACAAAAAAGATGTGTGCTGCCGTACCTGCGGGAGCAGCTTCAGCCGCGATGCCCCAACGCGCACAATGACGCGACCGCTCCCCATCCACCGCTGACGCGCCCCGTGAAAGCACGCCTCATCTCCGTCGGCGAACGCATGCCCGCGTGGGTCGCCGACGGCGTCGCCGAATACAGGAAACGCCTCTCGCGCGACCTCCCGCTCGAGCTCGTCGAGATCGAGCTCGGCAATCGCGGCAAGGGTCGCGACCCCGCACGCGCGATCGCCGACGAAGGCACCGCCGTGCTCGCCGCACTGCCCAAGGACGCCCACGTCGTCGCCCTCGACGGCCGCGGCAAGCCGTGGACGAGCGAACAGCTCGCGCAGCAACTCGACGCCTGGCGCATGACCGGCCGCGACCTCGCCCTGCTCATCGGCGGCCCCGACGGCCACGCCGCCGACGTGCTCGCACGCGCGAACCAGGCCTGGTCGCTCGGTCCGCTCACCTTGCCGCACATGCTCGTGCGCCTCGTCGTCGTCGAACAGCTCTATCGCGCGGTGTCGATCAGCGCGGGGCATCCGTACCATCGCGCTTAGCGAGCGGCGCACGCCAAGCCTCGCCGCCGCGGCGCCGCTCGTCGCGATGGCTCCGCGTACGGCGCGATGTCGATCGTGGCAGCATCGCGACGATGCCCGCGCCGGCCATGACCACGGCGCCTCGCGTAGCATCGAGGATGGATCTTCGCGAACGGACACGTCATGCCCGAACCCTGCAGCACCGCGCCACGCATCGTCGCCATTGCGCTGATCGCCGCGAGCCTCGCCTGCGCCACCGCATGCGCCGCACATCGCGACCGAACGGCGACGCCGGGTACGCATCCGCCCATGTTCCAAGGC
>DASTSE010000405.1:0-7109 GCA_035760865.1 Dokdonella sp. | reverse complement strand
GCCGTTGAACGTCGCGATCAGGGTGCACACCGCGCCGAACGCGATGCTCTTCCACACGCCGTTCAGGACGTCCGTATGGACGTCGACGGCCGCGGTCATGTTGGACCAGAACGTGCCGTTGTCGAGGCCGAGCCAGCTCACGCACACCGCATGCGCGCCGAGGATCGCCAGCGCATTGAAGACGCACACGAGCAGCGGCATCGCGACGATGCCGGCGAGGAAGCGCGGGGCGACCACGTACGCGAGCGGATCGACCGCCATCATCTCCATCGCGGCGAGCTGGTCGGTCGCGCGCATGAGGCCGATCTCCGCCGTAATCGACGTTCCGGCGCGGCCGGCGAACAGCAGCGCGGTCACCACCGGCCCGAGTTCGCGGTACAGCGCGAGCGCGACGACGGTGCCGCTCATCGCGGCGCTGCCGAAGCGCGACAGCACGTCGTAGAGCTGCAGGCCGAGCACGGCGCCGACGAACAGGCCGCAGGTCACGATGATGACGAGGCTCATCGCACCGACGAACCAGACCTGGCGCACGGTTTCGCCGAAATGGCGCACGCTGCGCGGCAGCGTGCGCAGCACCTGCAGCAGGAACAGGCCGCACGCGCCGACCTGCGCGAGGGCATCGCCGGTCATCGTGGCCTTGCGCGGCGCGCTCATGCCCGCGACCCCGCGCTACGCGCAGCGGCACCGTCGCCGCTCGCGCCGTGGCCGGCGATGCTCGCGGGGAAACCGAGATCGAGCGCGTAGTCGCGCGCGGGGTACTGGAACGGCACCGGGCCGTCGGCATCGCCGCCGAAGAACTGCCGCGTCCACGGCGAATCGCCGCGCCGGAGGTCGTCGGGCGTACCGCGCGCGACCACCTTGCCGCCCGCAATGAGGTAGACGAGATCGGCCGCGCGCGCGACCGCGGCGAATTCGTGCGCGACCAGGATGCTCGTGATGTCGAGCGTGTCGTTGAGCGTACGGATCAGCTTGAGCACCTGGTTCAGCGCGATCGGATCGAGGCCGACGAACGGCTCGTCGTAGAGGATCAACATCGGGTCGCGCACGATCGCGCGCGCCAGCGCCACGCGGCGCGCCATGCCGCCCGACAGCTCGCTCGGCATGAGGTCGGCGGCGCCGCGCAGGCCGACCGCCTGCAGCTTGGTCAGGACGATGTTGCGGACCAGCTCTTCCGGCAGCCGCAGGTGCTGGCGCAACGGGAACGCGACGTTCTCGAACACGCTGAAGTCGGTCAGCAGGGCCGAGTTCTGGAACAGGAAACCGATCTTCTCGCGCAGCTCGAACAACTGCGCGCGGCCGAGGCGAGGCACGTCGTGACCGTCGACGCGGATGCTACCCGCGTCCGGCGCAAGCTGCCCCGTGATGTGGCGCAGCAGGGTCGTCTTGCCGGTGCCGCTCGGCCCCATGATCGCGGTGATCCGGCCACGCGGGATGTCCAGCTCGAGGCCATCGAAGATGACCTTGCCGTTCAACACGGTGGACAAGCCGCGCACTTCGACGAGGGCGGCAGCGGCGGCGCTGGCGGGGGAGTCGTTCACGTGGGACTGGACCGTGGTCGGCGAAGGCGCGGCTGGCCGCGCAGCGCGCTACCTTAGCCGAAGCGGTGGCCGCGCAGCCAGCGGCGCGGGCGCGCGTTCAATCCGCCTTCAGCAGGTCGGCGATGAGTGCCGCATGGCGGGCGGCCTGCACGTCGCGGCGCAGGCGCTGGCAGGCGACGATCGCGCGCAGGTCGGCCAGCGCATCGGCGAACTGATCGTTGACGACGAGGTAGTCGAAATCGGCGGCGTGGGCGACCTCCTCGCGCGATTCGGCCAGCCGGCGCGCGATCGTCGCGGCGTCGTCCGAGGCGCGGTTGCGCAGTCGGCGCTCGAGTTCCGCCCGCGATGGCGGCAGGATGAACACGCTGATGCAGCCCGGCATCGCCGCGCGCACCTGGCGCGCGCCCTGCCAGTCGATCTCCAGCAGCACGTCGCGCCCCTGCGCGAGCAGCGGCTCCACCGCCGCGCGCGAGGTGCCGTAGAGGTTGCCGAACACTTCCGCATGTTCGAGGAACAGGCCGTCGGCGACCATGCGTTCGAACACGCCGCGATTGACGAAGTGGTAGTGCTCGCCGTCGCGGTCGTTCGGTCGCGGCGGCCGCGTGGTGTGCGAGATGGACAGCGCGATGCCCTGCTCGCGTTCGAGCAGCGCGTTGACGAGGCTCGACTTGCCCGCCCCGGACGGCGCCGCGACGATGTAGAGGCAACCGCTCATTCGAGGTTCTGCACCTGCTCGCGCATCTGCTCGATCAGGACCTTGAGTTCGACCGCGGCATTGGTCGTGCGCGGGTCGGCGGCCTTCGAGCCGAGCGTGTTCGCTTCGCGATTGAACTCCTGCATGAGGAAGTCGAGCCGGCGGCCGACCGCCTCCCTGAGGCCGAACACGCGCCGCGCCTCGGCGACGTGCGCGGTCAGGCGATCGAGTTCCTCGTCGACGTCGATGCGCTGCAGCTGCAGCACGATCTCCTGCTCGACGCGCCCGGGTTCGAGCGGCATCTTGAGTTCGGCCAGGCGCGTGTCGAAGCGCGCGCGAAGCGCACTGCGCACCTCGGGCATGTGCGCGCGCACGTCGGCGACGATGCGTTCGATCGCGTCGAGGCGCTCGCGCAGGAAGGTCCCGAGCCGCTCGCCTTCGCGCCCGCGCGCAGCGACCATGTCGTCGAGCGCGGCGTCGAGCAGGCGCAACGCGGCCTCGCGCAGCGACTCCTGGTCGGTGCCCTGGTCGAGCAGTACGCCGGGCCAGCCGAGCAGCGAGGCGAAGTCGACGTGCAACTGCGGGAACTTCGCCGCGAGCATCTGCGCGGTGTCGGCGAGCCGCGCGACGAGCGCATCGTCGACGGCGATTTCGGCCGCACCCGCGGCGGCGGGCTTCCAGCGCAGGCCGAGGTCGACCTTGCCGCGCGCGAGCTTCGCCGCGACGCGTTCGCGCACGGCCGGCTCGAGCGCACGCAGCTCTTCGGGCAGGCGCAGGCCGAGTTCGAGGTAGCGGTGGTTGACCGAGCGCAGCTCGATCGCCAACGAGCCGTGGCCGGTATCGGCCTCGGCGCTGGCAAAGGCGGTCATGCTACGCAGCATCGGTCAGGCCCCGCGGGTACGAAAGGGGCGCAATGGTAAACTCCACGGCCCAATTGCCAAAGCGCCCCCGCATGACGGCTTCCGCCCCGAGTTCCACGCGCCCGTCCGGTCGCGCCGCCGACCAGTTGCGTCCGGTAGTCATCCAGCGGCATTACACGCGCCACGCCGAAGGCTCGGTGCTCGTCGCCTTCGGCGACACGCGCGTGCTGTGCACCGCGAGCGTGGAGGAAAAGGCGCCGCCGTTCCTGCGCGGCAAGGGCGAAGGCTGGGTCACCGCCGAATACGGCATGCTGCCTCGCGCGACGGGCCAGCGCACGCAGCGCGAGGCCGCACGCGGCGGCCAGGGTGGCCGCACGATGGAAATCCAGCGCCTGATCGGGCGCAGCCTGCGCGCGTGCATCGATCGCCAGGCGCTCGGCGAACGCACGATCACGCTCGACTGCGACGTGCTGCAGGCCGACGGCGGCACGCGCACCGCGGCGATCACCGGCGCCTACGTCGCGCTCGCCGACGCGATCGCGTGGCTCAAGGCGCGCCACCTGCTCAAGCGCGACCCGCTGTTCGGCGCGGTCGCCGCGGTGTCCGTCGGCATCGTCAACGGCACGCCGATGCTCGACCTCGACTACGCCGAGGACTCCGCCTGCGACACCGACATGAACGTGGTCATGAACGACGGCGGCGGCTTCATCGAATTGCAGGGCACCGCGGAAGGCCATGCGTTCCGTCGCGATGAACTCGACGCGCTGCTCGCTCTCGCGGGCAAGGGCGTGGCGGAGCTGTGCGCCCTGCAGCGCGAAGCGCTCGCGCCGAGCGCATGAGCGCGCGCATCGCGCAGGTCGCGCTGCTCGTGCGCGACTACGACGAGGCGATCGCATGGTTCGCCGACGCGCTCGGTTTCGTCCTGCTCGAGGACACCGACCTGGGCGGCGGCAAGCGCTGGGTGCGGATCGCGCCGGCGGCCGACGCCGCGTTCGCGTTGCTGCTCGCGAAGGCGGCGAACGAGCGCCAGCTCGGCGCGGTCGGCGACCAGCACGGCGGACGCGTCGGCTGGTTCCTGCACACCGACGATTTCGCGCGCGACCACGCGCGGCTCGTCGCCGCGGGTGCGCGCTTCGACGGCCCACCGCGCCACGAGGCCTACGGCACCGTCGTCGTGTTCGCCGACCTGTACGGCAATCGCTGGGACCTGATCGGGCCGCGCGCCGACGACGCCCGCCGATGAAAGCTGCTCCCATGAAGCTCGTGCTCGCGAGCGGCAACCGCGGCAAGCTGATCGAGATGCGCGAGATCCTCGCCGGCGCCGGCCACGAGCTCGTCGCGCAGTCGGAACTCGGCATTGCCGATGCCGACGAAACCGCGACGACGTTCGTCGAGAACGCGCTGCTGAAGGCGCGCCATGCCGCCCGCGCGTCCGGCCTGCCCGCGCTCGGCGACGACTCGGGCTTGTGCGTCGACGCGCTCGGCGGCGCGCCCGGCCTCTATTCCGCGCGCTATGCAGGTGCGCACGGCGACGCGGCGGCGAATATCGCCAAGCTCCTCGATGCACTGCGCGGCGTTGCGGACGACCAACGCACGGCGCACTTCCACTGCACGATCGTGTTGCTGCGTTCGGCCGACGATCCGGCGCCGCTGATTGCCGAAGGCCGCTGGCACGGCCGCATCCTGCACGCACCGCGCGGCGCCGGCGGCTTCGGCTACGACCCCGTGTTCTTCGACCTCGCGCTCGGTGCCGGCGCGGCCGAGCTCGACCCGCGGGCGAAGAACCGCATCAGCCATCGCGGCCTCGCGCTCGCGCGCCTGCGCGAGCTCATGCGCGGCTGAGCGCGCCGCGTCCGCCTACAATGCGCGCATGCCATTGATCGCGCCGCCGCTGTCCCTGTACGTGCACGTTCCGTGGTGCGTGCGCAAGTGTCCGTACTGCGACTTCAATTCGCACGCGCAGGCGGGCGCGCTGCCGGTCGAGGAGTACGTGCGCGCGCTGCTCGCCGACCTCGACCGCGACCTCGCCGCATTCGGCGCCGCGCTCGCACGGCGGCCGCTCGTCAGCGTGTTCTTCGGCGGCGGCACGCCGAGCCTGTTCCCGCCCGACGCGATCGCGCGCGTGCTCGACGGCGTCGCCGCGCGGCTCGAGCTGCCGGGCGACGCCGAAGTCACGCTCGAGACGAACCCCGGCACGGTCGAGCACGGGCGTTTCGACGGCTATCTCGCCGCAGGGGTCAACCGCCTCAGCCTCGGCGTGCAGAGCTTCGACGACGACAAGCTGCGCCGGCTCGGCCGCATCCACTCGGCCGGCGACGCCGAGCGCGCGGTCAAGCAGGCGCAGGATGCGGGCTACTCGAACATCAACCTCGACCTCATGTATGCGCTGCCGGAGCAGGCGTTAGACGGCGCTCTCGACGACATCGCGCGCGCGCTCGCACTGCAGCCCGCGCACGTCTCCCATTACCAGCTCACGCTCGAGCCGAACACGCTGTTCGCGGCGAGGCCGCCCCGGCTGCCCGACGAGGATGGTGCGTGGGACATGCAGGAAGCGTGTCAGGTCGCGCTCGCGGACGCGGGCTACGTGCAGTACGAAGTCTCCGCGTACGCGCACGCGGGGCGGCGCGCGACGCACAACCTCAATTATTGGCAGTTCGGCGACTACCTCGGCATCGGCGCCGGCGCGCACGGCAAGGTCAGCGACGCGTCGCGCGCGCGCGTCGTGCGCACGACGAAGGTGAAGCTGCCGCGCAGCTATCTCGAACGCGCCGCGCGCCACGAGGCGTTCGGAACCGAGGCCGACGTCGCGGCGGTCGACCTGCCGTTCGAGTTCATGATGAATGCGCTGCGCCTCGAAGAGGGCGTCGACGCGGCGCTGTTCGCCGAACGCACGGGGCTCGCGCCCGACGCGATCGCCGCGCCGCTCGCGCGTGCGCGCGCGCGCCACTGGATGGTCGACGATCCCGCGCGCCTCGCCGCGACCGCGCTCGGACGACGCTTCCTCAACGACGTGATCGGTTCGTTCCTGCCGGATGGCGACGGCTGACGGCCGAGGACCGAATATCCGCGACGCCTTGCCTTTCCCGAATCCCGAATCCCGAATCTCGATTTCCGCCCTCAGCCCAAAATCATGCTCGAACCCATCACCCTCCACTGTCCCTACTGCGGCGAAGCCTTCGAGACGCAGGCCGACACGTCGGGCGGATCGCAGCGCTACGTCGAGGATTGCGCGGTCTGCTGCCGTCCGATCGAAGTCACGCTCGAAGTCGGCGCCGACGGCGGACTGCTGCACGTGGGAACGTCGACCGACCGCGATTGAACGCGCTGGCGAGCGCGACTACACTGCGCGCCGCCTCAGGTGCCTTGCCCGCAGCTCGCGCGCAGGGTGAAACGGGAAGCCGGTGCGAATCCGGCGCTGCCCCCGCAACGGTAAGCGAGCCACGCCCCGATCTCATGCCACTGCCGCACGCGGCGGGAAGGCGATCGGGGCCGATGCGATCGGGACGTCCCGCGCATCACTCGCAAGCCCGGAGACCGGCCCGGGGCGTGCGCCTCCGCGCGGAGCGGAGGCGCCTGGCTCCAGGCGTTGCGGCGGGCAACGGACGGGCATGGACGTCTGGACGTCCGTGCGCGCGCCTTCGCCGCCCCTGGTTTACGCGGGTGTGCGAAGGAGACGAACCATGTTGCGCCTTTCCATTGTTTCGATCGCGGTGTCCGCCGCGTGCGCGGTCGCGCGCGCGGACGAGGTCGAGTTGCAGCCGACCGTGCAGGTCACCGCGTCGCGCGTCGCCGAGACGGTCGACGATACCCTCGCCGACGTCAGTATCGTCACGCGCCAGGACATCGACGCAAGCGTCGCGCGCGACGTCTACGACCTGCTGCGCCTCGAGGCCGGCGTCGAGCTCTACCGCACCGGCGGCGCCGGCCAGCAGACCTCGCTGTTCCTGCGCGGATCGAATTCGAACCAGGTACTCGTGCTCATCGACGGCGTGCGCGCGGCGGCCGCGACCACCGGCG
>DASTSE010000404.1:0-8550 GCA_035760865.1 Dokdonella sp. | reverse complement strand
CGCCCGCCATTCCGCTCACGGGGGACTGAAGCATGTGCGGCATCATCGGCATCGTCGTCGCACCCGCGCAGCAGCCGCCCGACGCCGCCGTCGGCCGGGCGATGAACGACGCGATCCGCCATCGCGGTCCGGACGACGAGGGCTATTACCGGGATGCGCGCGCGCTGCTCGGCATGCGCCGCCTCGCGATCATCGACATCGCCGGCGGCCACCAGCCGATGTCGGCCGACGGCGGGCGCATCCAGCTCGTGTTCAACGGCGAGATCTACAACTACCGCGAACTGCGCGCGGAGCTGCAGGCGCTCGGCCGCGAATTCCATTCGGCATCGGACAGCGAAGTGGTCGCGCAGGCATTCGCCGAATGGGGCGAGCGCTGCTTCACGCGCCTCGACGGCATGTTCGCGCTCGCGGTGTGGGACCGGCGCACGCAGACGCTCGTGCTCGCGCGCGACCGCTTCGGCGAGAAGCCGCTGTTCTACGCGCACGACGAGACGCGCCTGCTGTTCGCGAGCGAGCTCAAGGCGCTGATCGAGGTGCCCGGCTTCCGGCGCGAGCTCGATCCCGCCGCGCTGCGTTCGTACGTGCGCTACGGCTACGTGCCGGCGCCCGCGAGCATCTTCGCGAGCGTGCGCAAGCTGCCGCCCGGCTGCTACCTGCGTTGCACGGACGGGCGCATCGCGATCGAGCGCTATTACGCGCTCGACTTCGGCCGTCGCCAGTCGATCGCGCCGGCGGAAGCCGAGGAGCGCCTGGCCGGTCTGCTCGATCGCGCGGTGAGCAGCCGAATGGTCGCCGACGTGCCGTTCGGTGCGTTCCTCAGCGGCGGCCTCGATTCGAGCACGGTCGTCGCGCTGATGACGCGCCACTCCTCGCAACGCGTGCGCACGTATTCGATCGGCTTCAAGGAAGCCGCCTACAACGAACTGTCCGACGCGCGCCGCGTCGCCGCGCATCTCGGCACCGACCACCACGAGTTCGTCGTCGAACCCGATGCGGTGAGCCTGCTCGAGCAACTGGTGTGGTACCTCGACGAGCCGTTCGCCGATTCGTCGGCGGTGCCGACCTTCCTCGTCTCGCAGCTCGCGCGCACGCAGGTGACGATGGTGCTGACCGGCGATGCGGGCGACGAGACGTTCGCAGGCTATACGCGCTACCTGCGCTTTCTCGCGCTGCAGCGCCTCGGCGTGCTGAAGGCGCCCGCCGCGCTCGCCGCGCGCGCGAGCGCCGCGCTCGCCGGCGGCTCGCTCGGCTACCGCCTGCGCGGCATCGCCGAACGCATGCGCATGCCGTTCCCCGAAAGCTACCTCGGCAGCGTGGCGATGAGTCGGCCCGAGACCGTGCACGCCCTGCTCGGCCCGGCCGCGGCGGGCAGCTACGAGGACCCGCTGCACGCGCTCGCGCAGGCGGGCAGCGCGCGTCATTCGATGCTCGATCGCATCGTCGAACTCGACTTCGGCAGTTACCTGCCCGACGACATCCTGGTCAAGGTCGACCGCATGGCGATGGCGAACTCGCTCGAGGGCCGCGTTCCGTTCCTCGACCCGAACGTGGTCGAGTTCGCGGTGAGCCTGCCCGACGCGCTGCGCGTGCGGCGCGGGCGCGGCAAGCACCTGCTGCGGCGCGTCGCCGAACGCTGGCTGCCCGCGGACGTGCTCGCCAAGCCGAAACAGGGGTTCGCGATTCCGCTCGGGCAGTGGTTCCGCGGCCCGCTGCGGCCGCTCGCCGAGGACGTGCTCGCGAGCCGGGCGTTCCGCGAACGCGGCCTGATCGATGCGACCGCCGCGCGCGCCTGCCTCGACGACCATCTCGCCGGCCGCGCCGACCGCGGCGAGTCGCTCTGGCTGATCCTCTCGCTCGAACTGTGGGCGCGCCGCTTCCTCGACCGGACGGGCGCATGAGGCGCGCCCGGTGCATGCGCCGATGCGCGCGCCGCGAACGATGCGGCGCCGGCTCGCGACGCCGCGCGGCCATGCCCGGACGCTGAACGATGCTGCGCCTGCTGCTGCTGTTCCAGATCCTCTACACGGTCTACCAGGGCCACTACAACTTCGAGTCCGGCGTGCCGGGTGTCAACCTGCCGAACGCGCTTTTCCTGCTCGTGCTGGTCGCGCTGCGCTTCTCCGGCAAGCCGGACGTCGTGCATGCGAAGGCGTTCATGCGCGGACCGCTGCTGTTCTTCATGGCAATGCTCGTGCTCGCGTTCGCCATCGCGCAACTGCGCGCTCCCGGCGCGTTCATGGTCGATGTCACCTACCTCAAGAATGCGCTGTTCTCGCCGCTGCTGTACTTCATGTACCTGCACTGCAAGCAGGATCTAAGGAACACGCGCGTGCTCGTCGTCGCCGTGATGGCGGTCGCCGCGCTCGCCGCGGTGCAGGCGATCCGCCAGGGCTTCGACTACGGCATCGGCACCTATGTCGAGACGCACCGCGCGGCCGGGCCGTTCGGCAGCAACTACCGCGACGCGAACCGTGCCGGCGTCTACTACGCGATGTTCCTGCCGATGTTCATCGGCCTCGGGCTGTTCCTGCGCGACAAGCGCTGGCGCGTCGCCGCGCTCGCGGGCGTCGTGCTGCTGACGATGGCGCTGCTGTTCACCTATTCGCGCCAGGCCTATTTCATCGCCGTGATCGGGCTCGTCGTGCTGCTGCTCCGGCGCAGCGTAGTGCTCGCGCTCGTGCTCGGCGCGACGCTCGCGTCGCTGGTCGGCTACCTGCCCGAGAGCGTGACGCAGCGCGTCGCCGAGACGGAGCAGAAGGGTCCGCACGGCGAGGAAAAGGTCGACGAGAGCACCGCGAGCCGCTGGGAGATCTGGGCCGGAGCGCTTGCGATGTGGCAGGACCATCCGGCCGGCGTCGGCCAGAACCGCTTCAAGGACGAGATCGGCCGCTATTCGGCGTTCGAGCATTTCGATGCGCACAATTTCTACGTGCTCACGCTCGCCGAGGGCGGGCCGCAGGCGCTCGCGGCACTGCTGCTGCTCGTGCTGGCGACGTTCCGCCTCGGCGCGTGGCTACGCCGCAGCATGCCGCCCGACGACGCCGAAGCGCGCGCGCTCGCGATCGGGTTCGGCGTGACCGCCTTCTGCATGGCGCTCGGCAACCTCTACGGCAGCCCGTTCCTCGAAGGCAACGTGATGGGCACGTTCTGGATCCTGTGCGGCCTGCTGGAGCGCTACATGCTGCTCAAGACGCGCGAGGCGCCGGCCTCGACCGCGCTCGTCGCCGGCGAAGCCGACCGCATGCGGGAACGCTTCCCGCTCGCCGCGCGCGCACGCGGCCTGACGGCGCGCGGCCCGTGAACGCGACACGACCGCGACGCGCCGTGCTCGCGCTGTCCGGCCTCAACCTCGCCGGCAAGCTGCTCGCGATCGGCAAGACGCTGATCATCGCCACGCTGTTCGGCACGAGCGGCGTGCTCGACGCGTTCTGGGTCGCCTACTCGCTGCCGTTGATGCTGCCCAACCTGCTCACGACGGTGATCACCGTCGCGTTCGTGCCGCGCTTCGTGAAGAGCCTCGCGGGCCGCACCGGCGCCGAGGCCTGGCGCGGTGCGAACACGCTGTTCACGCTCGCGGTCGGCGCATCGCTGCTCGCCTGCGCTGCGATCCAGCTCTGGACCGGTGCGCTCGTGCACCGGCTCGCACCGGGCCTCGCGCCGGAGTTCCAGCAGCAGGCGATCGGCATGATCCGCCTGATGCTGCCGTGCATGCTCATGCTCACGCTGTCGTCGCTGTTGTCGGCGCTCAGCAACGCGCGCGAGCGGTTCGTGCTGCCCGGGCTCGACGGCGTGGTGAACAACACGGCGATCATCCTCGTCGCGCTGCTGCTCGCGCGCAGCCTCGGCGTGCGCGCGCTCATCGTCGGCATCACGCTCGGCTTCTTCGTGCAGCTGTGCATTCTCGCGTTCGGCAACCGCGACCTGTTCCGCAGCAGCCTGCGGCCCGCGCTCGCGCTCGGCCATCCGGATTTCCTGCGACCGCTCGCGCACCTGCTGCCGCTGCTGGTCGGCTCGGTCGGCGCGATGCTGACCGGCCTCGTCGACCAGTACTTCGTCTCGCGCCTCGATGCGGGTTCAATCTCCGCGCTCACCTACGCGACGATGATGGCGATGCTGCCGGTCGAGGTGTTCGCGCAGGCGATCATCACGAGCTACTACCCCGCGCTCGGCCGCGGCGTCGCCGCGGGCGACCACGCCGCCGTCGCGGATACGTGGCGCAACGGCCGGCGCCTGATCCTGCTGCTGACGCTGCCGTGCGCGGTGCTGCTGGTCGGGCTCTCCAAGCCGATCGTGATCGTGCTGCTGGAGCACGGTCGCTTCGACGCACGTTCGACGGCGCTCACGGTCGAGGCGATGAGCCTGCTCGCGGTCGGCATGGTGTTCCGCTCGCAGGCGTACTTCAGCTACCGCGTGCTGCACAGCATGGTGCGGCCGTGGACCCAGGTCGCGATCGGCCTCGCCGGCGTAGCGACCTGCGTCGGCCTCAACCTCGCCTGGGCGCAGCGGCTCGGCCTGCGCGGCGTCGCGCTCTCGGCCGTGTTGTCGCAGCTGCAGTCGGCGCTGATCGCCTCGCTCGTCGTGCGCCGGCTGCTGCGCGCGAACGCGGCCGCGCAGCGAACCGTGTCGGCGCCGCTGCTGCTGCCGGTCGGCGTGCTCGCGGCCGGGGTGCTTCTCGCGCGCGTGCTCGTGCCCGCGAGCCTGTACGAGGCGAGCCACCGCCTGTGGGCGATCGCGTGCGGCGTGGCTGCGCTGCCGGCCGGCCTGCTCGCGTTCGCGCTCGCCTGGCGCCTTGGCCTGCCCGAAGCGGTCGAGATCATCGCGAGGCTGCGCCGCGGCAGGGAGCGACCGCCCGGGCTCGGAGAACCGTGACGACAGTCACGAATCGAGGCGGCCGACGCCGCTCGAAAATCGAGCGCTGAAAATCGCGTTCCATTTTGCCGACGGCATTTTCCGCCAATATCGGCATTAACCGATTTCACGATTTTCCAACGGCGCTCACACATTTCGGGCGATCGACGGCAAGTCGTTGTCTCAGGGTGCGAATTTCATCGCAATCCGGGCCGGAACCGCGGCGCATCATTCGCGCCTCGACTCCACCCCTGGATTATCCATGCTCGCTCCCGTTTTCCATCGTGCATCGCTGCTGGCGATCTCGCTCGCCGCGTCATCGTCGTTCCTCGTGGTCGGACCCGCCCATGCCGAAACGGTCGCCGACGGCCTGTTCAGCAGCGGCTTCGACGCGCCCGCCGGTGGCGGCATGGCGAATGCCTGCAACACGTTCTATCCCGACGGCTTCACCCTGCTCGAAGGCAAGATCAATCCGCCGGCGGGCAGCCTCGCCAAGCCGGCCAAGGGCCAGGCGTTCGCCGACCCCGGCTTCGACACCTGCATGGTGCGCATGACCCAGCACGACGTCGAACCGCCGCAGCAGTTCGCGCGCAACGACTATTCGCGGCGCGAGCCGTTCAACGCCGACAACAGCCGCGTGCTCGTCTACGGCTCGGGCGGCTACTGGCACATCTACGACGCGAACACGCTGCAGTACGACAAGCAGCTCAGCGGTCCGGCCGGCGATTCGGAAGTGCAGTGGCATCCGACCGATCCGAACAGCCTCTACTACATGCCGACCAACGGCGGCATGAAGATCTTCAAGCTCGACATCCGCACCAACACCTCGCAGACCGTCGCGAACTTCAGCGGCCGCCTGCCGTGGTCGAACGCGGCGCGCCTGTGGACGAAGAGCGAAGGCTCGCCCTCGCGCGACGGCCGCTACTGGGGCTTCCAGGCCGAAACGAGCAGCTTCGGCATCCTCGGCTACGTCGTCTACGACATGCAGACCGACCAGATCGTCGGTACGCGCAACGCGACGGTGCGCCCCGACCACTCGAGCATGACGCCGTCGGGCCGCTGGTTCACCTCGTCCGACGATTCGCTCGGCACGTGGGCGTGGTCGCCGGACTTCACGCAGAAGAAGAAGCTGCTGCACAAGTCCGAGCACTCGGACATCGCGGTCGGCGCGAACGGTCACGACCTGTACACCTCGATCGATTTCCAGAGCAACAGCGGCGACGTCTTCTTCGTCGACATCGACGCGTGCCCGAGCGTGCCCGCCGATGCCGATCCCGCATCGACGCCGGAATGCCCGCGCACGGTGCTGTTCCCGACCTACGTCAACGGCTCGTCGACGTCGGTGCACATCTCCGGCAAGGCGTACGCGAAGCCGGGCTGGGTGCTGATCTCGACCTACAACACGCACCAGGATCGCAACGGCGCGTGGCCATGGTTCACGAACAAGGAAATCGCGGTCGAGCTCAAGGCGGACGGTCGCGTCTACGGCCTCGGCTACCACCACGGCGGCGACGACGGCTACTGGACCGAGAACCAGGGTGCGGTCAACCGCGACTTCACGCGCATCGCGTTCAATTCGAACTGGAGCACGGGCAGCGAGACGGACGTCGACGACTACCTGATCCAGCTCGAGCCGGGGATGATTCCCGCCGCGCAGTGACGGCGCGGAGCGCCCGCTCCCGACGAACGGGGAAGGCCGGCGGTCGCAGGACCGCCGGCCTTTTCGTTTCAGGGCGCGCTTCGCGCGGCGCCGTGCGGTCGCGCGATCAGGGAATCGTGATCGCCGCGCCGCTGCGGTCGTAGGCCCAGTCGAGCACCTGCACCGGGAAGCCGTCTGGCGCAGTCGTCACGAGATGCAGGTAACCGTAGGCGGGACGTCCGCTCGCCTCGTCGTAGAACGCGATGCCGAGATAGCCGTCCGCGCCGCCGACCCAGCGGTCGAGGCGACGCGACGCGCCCGATACCGGCGTGCCGGGGCCGATCGTGTCGCCCGCATGCAGCACCGCGAAGTCGCCGCTGCCGTCGACCGCACCGCCGACCGCGGCCTCGAACGCGGGCGGCACGACATCGCCGTACCAGTACACGTAAAGGCCGTCGCCGTCGGGGCCGCCGACGAGGTCGTACAGGTTGACGTCGTCGCTGGTCGACTTCGCGTCGTAGCCGTGGAAGTTGCCGGTCGCGAAATCGAATGCACTGCCGTCGACGCTGTCGGCGACCGCAGCACCGACCGTGCCGCCGACGATATCCGCGTTCGCGCTCGACTCGAAGCCGTCGCAGAACACCGTGTCCGTTCCGCCCCCGCATGCGGCCGCAGGCGGATGGCCGACGACGAGATCGACCGGGATCGCGAGCACGGGCTGCTGCGGATCGTTCGTGACGAGGCAGAGTTCGGCGTGGTAGTCGCCTTCGTCGAGCGCCCCCGCATCGGCGACGACCTCGATCGCCACGTCCGCGCCGCCGTCGACGCTCGTCGCGCTCGCGCTCGCGCCGAGCCAAGGCACGACGGGCCCGGAGCAGGCGCCGCCGTTACCGCCGCCCCGTCGCGACCGCGCGGATCATGAAGTTGCCGTCGAGCGCGCCCTGCTCGACGTCGCCGATCGTGCCGGTGATGTCGTTGTTGCCGAGGTTGGACAGGTCGACCGGAGGCGTCGTCGCCGACGAGATGTACGAACGCCCCTGCGACGCGGATTGGTCGAGCGCGGCAGGAAACAGGCGCGGCAGGAATTGGCCGGCGATCGCCCACTGGTCGACGAAGCCGAGGTAGACGTCGCCGCCCGCGGGCACCTCGAAGTCGACCGCATAGGTCTCGAACGTGCCGGTACTGCCGATCGGAACGAGCGTATCGACGCCGAGACGCATCGCGTTGCGCGGATCGCCGTCGCCGTCGGCGTCGTAGTAGGCGACGAGATTGGCCTGCAGCCCACCGAGGTCGCCGTCGCCGGACGGCCAGTACACGCCGATCGAATGGATCGTCATCGCATCGCTCGCGACGTAGCGATTGAGGTAGACCGCGCCCTGCTCGCCCGACGCGCTGCCCGCGCCGAGCGCGGTTTCCGCGCTGCCATCGTCGAGCTGCAGCGTGAAGGAACCGTCCGGCATCCATGGCGAGCCCGCACGCGGGGTGCGTGCGATCGTGCGCGACCCGATCGTCGCCGCGACGCGCACCGCATTCGCCTTGCCCGTTCCCGTCTTGCTGCGCGCGTACGGCATCAACGTCGCGTGCGCGGCGCCGCGCGTCTCGATCGAGAACGCGAGCGGCGCACTGCCCGCCGCGTTCGAGAGAACCACCGCGCCCGTCGCACTCGCACCGACGTCGAGCTGGAAAGCCAGCGACGCAGGCGCGACCGACGCATTCGGCGGAATCGCGTCGACGCCGAGCGCGACCGAATCGATCCACCAGCCGTTGTCGCCGTCGGCGCTGAACGAGGCGTCGTCCGCGGTACGGAAGCGCAGGCGCGTCGCGTGCCCGGCGGCCGCGGCCGGCAGCGTCGCGACCGTCGTCATCCAGCCCTGGCTGTCGCCCGACCACGCGCGCCGGCCGCCGATCGGATTGTTGGTGCCGTCGTTGAGCGTGGTGCCGTAGCCGCCGGTGACGAAGCGACCGCCGGCGTCGACGAGATCGACGTACGGCGAACCGTCGATCGATACCTCGAGCACGGCGCCGTCGTAGCGGCGCTCGAGGTTGTAGCGATGGCGGAACGA
>DASTSE010000403.1:0-18659 GCA_035760865.1 Dokdonella sp. | reverse complement strand
GCGTCGAATGCGAAATGGCCGAGCGCATAGGCGACCAGCGCGCCGACGAGCGAGCACGCGAGGCTCACGCCCGCATAGCGCGCCCATCGGCGCGGCTGCGCGAGCACCATCGGCGCGAGCATGATCTCGGGCGCGATCGGGAAGATGATCGCTTCGACGAAGCTCAACACGCCGAGGTAGCGCTCGGCCGAGGGATGCGACGCCCATGCGAGCGCGCGTTCGTAGAGCGGACGGAAGAGTCTCATCCGGCGCATTCCGTGCGAGTCGACCCGCCGCGGTCCATCGTGCGGGCCTTCATCCAATGCCTCCGAGCAGCGGCACGAAACTGACTGCGCCGAGATTCTCGGACACGAATCCGTCGTCGCCGTGACGCACGCGCAACAGCCCCTGCCGGCCGGAGGGACCGACCGGCGCGACGAGGCAGCCGTCCGGCGCGAGCTGCGCGAGCAGCGTGGGCTCGAGCGCCGCACCCGCCGCGGTCACGATGATCGCGTCGAACGGAGCCTCCTCGGGCCAGCCGAGGCGGCCGTCGTCGTGCTTCGAGCGGATATTGGACAGACCGAGCTTGCGGAAGCGGCGCCGCGCATTGCGCAGGAGTTCGTCGATACGCTCGACCGTGTAGACCTGTTCGACGAGCGCGGCGAGCACGGCGCACTGGTAGCCAGAGCCCGTGCCGACCTCGAGTACGCGGCGCGGCAGCTTCGCCTCGATCAGCGCTTCGGTCATGCGCGCGACGACCCACGGTTGGGAAATCGTCTGTCCCTGCCCGATCGGCAGCGCCGTGTCCTCGTAGGCGCGCGACGCGAGCGCTTCGTCGATGAACAGGTGACGCGGCAGCTGGCGCACGACGTCGAGCACGCGTCGGTCGCGGATGCCTTCGGCGACGAGGCGCTCGACGAGGCGATCACGCGCACGCTGCGACGTCATGCCGAGGCCGCGCGACGACGGATCCTGGCGCGAGAACAGCGGACTCATGCCCCGGCCATCCCGGCGACGTCGGGTTGCAGCGCGGCGACCCAGCCGCTCACTTTCTCGAGCGCCTGGAAGCGCGTGAGGTCGACGTGGATCGGCGTGATCGATACGTAGCCGTCGCGCACCGCGTTGAAGTCGGTACCGGGTCCGTCGTCGGCCGCCTCGCCCGGCGGACCGATCCAGTAGATCGGCCGCCCGCGCGGATCGTTCTGGGCGATGCACGGCGCCGAGCGGTGTCGCCGACCGAGACGCGTGACCGCGAGCCCGCGGATCTCGTGCCACGGCCTGTCGGGCACGTTGACGTTGAGGATCGTGTCCGCCGGCAGCGGATCGACGAGCAGGCGGCGCATGAGCAGCAGCACGGCTTCGGCGGCGCTGTCGTAATGGGTGCCTTTGTGGTCCTTCGTCACGAGCGACACCGCGATCGCGGGCAAGCCGAGGAAGCGCCCTTCCATCGCCGCCGAGACGGTACCCGAATAGATGACGTCGTCGCCGAGGTTGGCCGCGTTGTTGATGCCGGAGACGACGATGTCGGGCTCGTGGTCGAGCAGGCCGGACAGCGCGAGGTGCACGCAGTCGGTCGGCGTGCCGGCGACGCGCCAGCGCCCGTCGTCGAGGCGCAGGGCGCGGATCGGCGCGTCGAGGGTCAGCGAATTGCTCGCGCCGGAACGGTCGCGATCGGGCGCGACGACGGTGACGTCACCGACGGCGCCGAGGCGCCGCGCGAGCACGTGGATGCCCGGTGCGTCGACGCCATCATCGTTTGAAACCAGGACTCGCATGCGGCTTCCTGCGCCCGCGCCAGCGCGCACGGCACACCAGCGGGAATCTGTTCTCGGGGAAGGCCGGATGATAGCGGATCGAGCCCATGGACGCCGACCCGCGCCCCGCGCGCGGGTTGTCGACGCCGACCCGCATGAGTACGCTCCGACGGTAGCGAAGGAATCGCAGCGGCCCGCTGCATCGGGTCGCCGAAGCAGAACGAGCACGCAGCGCGAACGCACTTCCTTGACGAGATCCGACGACAAGCCCTGGTCGGCACGCGTGCGCGACGCGCTGCGAAGGCGCGCCGTCGCCGCGCGCGAACCGATCGAGGACGTCGCGGCGAACGCGGAAGACGCGCGCCTGTTCCGCTCGGCGATCGGCGAGGTGCGTCGCCTGCCTGAGCCGGAAGCGGCCGACTCGACGCGGCCGCGGCCTGCGCCGGAACCGCTCCAGTCCGAACGCGATGAAGCGAGCGTGCGCGACGAACTGCTCACGCATGCGATCGACCACGGCACGATCGAGCTCGGCGAGGAGATCAGCTACCTCAAGCCGGGCCAGCCACCGAAGCTGCTGCAGAAGCTGCGCCGCGGCCAGTTCAGCGTGCGCGCGGAGATCGACCTGCACGAAATGAGCGTCGCCGTCGCGCGCGAGGCGATCCGCCAGTTCCTCGACGACTGCCGTCGCCACGACGAGCTGTGCGTGCGCATCGTGCATGGCAAGGGCCTGCGCTCCAAGGCGCAGGGACCCGTGCTCAAGCAGCTCACGGACGGCCTGCTGCGCCGGCGCGCGGACGTGCTCGCTTTCACCTCGGCGCGCCCTGCTCAGGGCGGCACCGGCGCCGTGATCGTGCTCCTGCAGGGCCTCTAAGGCGATCGCGGAAGCGCGCGCACGGGGCGTTACGCGCAGCAGCGCATGCCGCCGCACGCCTCGAACGCTGCCGCCGTTCGCTCAGCCGTCGTTGCTCGCGAGGCGGGCCGGGCGCGTCGGGTAGTTGACCCACATCACGGTCGCATGGCGACGCAGCGCCCACTGGTTCACCGCGATGACCTTGCCGTAGTCGATGTCACCGTCGTACGAGCGGCGTGCGACACCGTTGCGTCCGTCGCTGCCGGCACACGCCGACAGGCCCAAGGCGAGCAGCACCACCAATCCAATCGCGAGCGATCGCATGACAACCTCCGCTTCGGATAGCGCGATCACGGCACGATCGCCATGACCGCACGGCCACGATACGCCCGATCGGCGTGCCGGACATGTGCCCTGCCGCGCAGGACCATCGATTCGGCGCATCACGCCGGCGCGGCGTGCCAGTCGCACACTTC
This sequence comes from Dokdonella sp., assembly GCA_035760865.1. Lineage (GTDB taxonomy): Bacteria > Pseudomonadota > Gammaproteobacteria > Xanthomonadales > Rhodanobacteraceae > Dokdonella_A. The sequence continues at coordinate 15,600 of DASTSE010000403.1, read as the reverse complement.
CCGCAACACGGTCGTCGCGAAGCTGCCGGAGCCGAGGGCGAACTCGACGACGAGGCGGTCGGACGCCTCCCATCCGTACGCGAGACCCGCCGCGCGCAGGCGCAGCGCGCGCCGTTCCTGTTCGAGGCCCGCGCGCTCGAGGCCGTCCGCGAAGGACGCGAACGGAGCGACCGCCGCGCGTTCGAGTGCGGCGACGGCGCCGGTCGGGCGCAGTTCGCCTCGCCCCCACAGCGGCCCGGTCGGGTGGATGTCGCCGGCGTCGAGGCGACGCGCGAGGTCGTCGTTCCACGGTTCCGGCCCGAAGATCGCATGGGTGCCGTCGAGCATCCAGACCTCGCCGTCGAGCGCGCGATCCCAGTCGCCCCGCCCGACGCGCGACGCGAGCAGCGCGTTGAACAGCTCCGAGCGCGCCGCCGACAGCGCGATGCCGCGACGCTCGCGCGGCATGCGTTCGCCCGCGAACAGGCGCGCCGCGAGCGCGAGGTTGCCGCCGTCGCGACCGAAGCGCTGCTCGCCGAAGTAGTTCGGCACGCCGCGGGCCGCGATCGCGGCGATGCGCGCTTCGATCGCGTCGCGATCGCCGCGCACGTCGCGCAACACGATGCGGAATCGGTTGCCGCGATGCGCGCCGCGCTTGAGTTTGCGGTTGTGCCTCGTCGCCGACAGCACGCGCACGCCGGCGATCGCCAGCGACGACCATGGCGGGTCGGCGCGCCCCGCGAGCTGCACCGTGAACGCCTGCCGCGTTACCGCGTGGCGATCCTTGAGTCCGGCGAAGCCGACCGCGAGCGGCGCGACGCCGGCCGCGCGCGCGAGCTCGCGCGCGACCCACTCGGTGTTCGCGCCGGTCTTTTCCACCACGACGAATGCATGCTCGCCGCTGCCGGAAGGCTCGAAGCCGAGCACTTCATCGACGCGGAAATCGGCCGGTTCCGCGCGCAGCACCCCGCTCGCCGGCGGACCGCCGTGCGCGTACGGCAGCGGCTCGTTCATTCCAGTTCGTCCGGCTCGAGCCGGCGCGCGAATGCCTCCAGCGTGGGCGTGTCGGGAGGCGCGACCGTCGCCGCGGCGCGATGCCGGTGCAGCAGTACGACCGCGAACGCGGCGATGCCCTCGCCACGGCCCGTGAAACCCAGCTTCTCGCTCGTCGTCGCCTTCACGCTGACGTCGCCGACGGTGCAACCGAGGTCGGCCGCGAGGTTGAGGCGCATCGCCTCGACGTGCGGCGCGAGCCTGGGCCGTTCGCACACGACCGTGATGTCCGCGTTCGACAGTGCGTAGCCGCGCTCGATCGCGAAGGCCATGCAGCGCAGCAGGAAATGCCGGCTGTCGACATCCTTCCAGCGCGGATCGGTCGGTGGGAAATGATGGCCGATGTCGCCCAGGGCGAGCGCACCGAGCACCGCGTCGCAGAGCGCGTGGATGACCACGTCGCCATCCGAATGCGCGACGAGGCCGTGCGTGTGCGGCACGCGGACGCCGGCGAGGGTGACGTGGTCACCCGGTCCGAATGCATGGACGTCGATGCCTTGGCCGATGCGCATCTTGTGAGGGACGAGGACTGAGGGCTGCAAGGATACGGCAAGCGTGCAGCGTGCGGTGATTCCGGACGGCTGCGCCGCGCAGGATGCGAGCACGCATTGGCCGACCCTCAGCGCTCCGCCCTCAGCAACAGATATTCCGCCAGCGCGAGGTCCGCCGGCGTCGTCACCTTGATGTTGCTTTCCGCGCCCTCGACGAGCAGCGGGCGATGGCCCGCACGCTCCATCGCCATCGACTCGTCGGTGATCGCGACGCCGTCCGCTTGCGCGCGCACGAGCGCCGCGACGAGCTCTCCGCGGCGAAACAGTTGCGGCGTCAGCGCGCGCCATCGCGCTTCGCGCGGTTCGGTCGCGGCGACCCGGCCGTCGCCGTCCGCGCGCTTGAGCGTGTCGCGCAACGGCGCCGCGAGCAGGCCACCGCCCGCAGCGCCGGCCTGCACGACCAGGCGCTCGATGTCCTCGCTGCGCACGCACGGACGCGCCGCGTCGTGGACGAGCACGAACGCTTCGCCGTCCACCTCGGGTGGCAGCGCGTGCAGGCCCGCGAGCACCGAACCGCTGCGCTCCGCCGCGCCCGTCGTCGCAAGCAGTGGCTTGCCGCCGATGCGATCGCGCGACACCCAGTGGCGGTCGTCCGCGGCGAGCACGAGCACGATGCCGGCGACGCACGGCGTCGCCGCAAGGCGTTCGAGCGTCCATTCGATCAGCGGTCGTCCGGCGAGCGGGACGTACTGCTTCGGGCAATCGCCGCCGAAACGCTGTCCGCGCCCGGCCGCCGGCACGACGCACCACGAGCGATCAGTGCGCATGCGCGCCGGCGTCGTCCGCCGCGGAAGCGCCGCCGGGTTCGACGACCTGGTAGAACGTTTCGCCGGGCTTGAGCAGGCCGAGCTCGGAACGCGCGCGTTCCTCGATCGCTTCCTCGCCGTGCTTGAGGTCCTCGACCTCGGCCGACAGCGTCTCGTTGCGCTTCTTCAGGCGATCGTTTTCCGCCTTCTGTTCGGCCACGCGTTGCTGCAGCCGCCATACATCGCGCAGGCCGCCCTGCCCCGTCCACAGGCGAACCTGCAGCGCGATCAGCACGATCACGAGGACGAGGGCGACCCAGCGCAGCATGCGCGAGCCTCAGCGGGCGAAGTTCGGCAGGTTCGGGAACGCGTCCTTGCCGGCGTACCGCGCGGACGTCCCGAGCGCCTCCTCGATGCGCAGCAGCTGGTTGTACTTGGCGACGCGGTCGGATCGGCACAGCGAACCGGTCTTGATCTGGGTCGCCGCGGTCGACACCGACAGATCCGCGATCGTCGTGTCCTCGGTCTCGCCCGAGCGGTGCGAGATGATCGAGGCGTACTTCGCCGCATCGGCCATCGCGATCGCGTCGAGTGTCTCGGTCAGCGTGCCGATCTGGTTGACCTTGATCAGGATCGCATTGGCGACGTGCCGGGCGATGCCCTGCTCGAGGATCGACGTATTGGTGACGAACAGGTCGTCGCCGACCAGCTGCACGTCCCTGCCGAGGCGCTCGGTGAGCCGCTTCCAGCCGTCCCAGTCGCCCTCGGCCATGCCGTCCTCGATCGTCACGATCGGGTACTTCGCGCACCAGCCGGCGTAGAACTCGATCAGTTCGTCCGCGCTCATCACCTTGCCTTCGCCTTCGAGGTGGTAGGCGCCGTCCTTGTAGAACTCCGAACTCGCGACGTCGAGGCCGAGCCAGATGTCCTTGCCGATCGCGTAGCCGGCCTTGTCGACCGCAGCGAGGATCGTCTCGATCGCTTCCTCGTTCGACTTGAGGTTCGGCGCGAAGCCGCCTTCGTCGCCGACCGCGGTGTTGAGCCCGCGCCCCTTCAGCACCGACTTCAGCGCGTGGAACACCTCGGTGCCCGCGCGCAGGCCTTCGGAGAAACTCGGCAGGCCGATCGGCAGGATCATGAACTCCTGCATGTCGACATTGTTGTCCGCGTGCGCACCGCCGTTGATGATGTTCATCATCGGCACGGGCAGGCGCGCGGCGCGGTCGCCGGCGAGGTGCTTCCACAACGGCAGCTTCCGCGACGCCGCGACCGCATGCGCGTTCGCGAGCGACACGCCGAGCAGCGCGTTCGCGCCGAGCCTGCCCTTGTTCGGCGTGCCGTCGAGCGCGACGAGCTTGGCGTCGAGTCCGCGCTGGTCGGCCGCATCGAAGCCCTTCAGCGCATCCGCGATCGTCGTGTTGACGTTGGCGACCGCATTGCGCACGCCCTTGCCGAGGTAACGCGCCTTGTCGCCGTCGCGCAGTTCGACCGCCTCGCGCGAACCGGTCGAAGCCCCGGACGGCACCGCGGCGCGACCGAACGAACCGTCGGCGAGCGTGACCTCGGCTTCGAGGGTCGGGTTGCCGCGCGAATCGAGGATCTCGCGCGCGTGGATGCGTTCAATTCGGCTCACTGCTTGCACTCCGGCATCTTGGTGGTGGAATCGGGGAACAACGTGCGGTCCGGCTGCCACGACATGTGCGTGACGCCGAACGGCTTGAGTGCCTTGAACGTCTGCTTCGAAAGCGCGGCGTCGCGGCACGAGGCGACGACGATCACGCATCGAAGCGGCTTGCCTTCGCGTCGGCGCACGACTTCGGCGGTGAACATCGCCGGCGACATGTTCTGGCCGTCGAGACCGAACTGCAGTTGCGGCGAGTAGGTCGCCGTTACGCTCGCACCCGCGCAGTCGTCATGGCCGGATACGACCTTCGGCGCGGGCGCGGGCGCGGACGCGGGTGCAGCGGCGCCCGCGAGGTTGCAGGCGCACAGGGCGGCGACGAGTGCGACGATGCGCACCGATCGCGGTGTCACGGGTCGGTGGTCGAACGGCATCGCGCCTCCATCAGACCGCTTCGAGGAATCCGTTGCGCTTGCCGACGCGATCGAGTTCGACCAGCGTCTCGAGCAACGCCGCCATCTTGCCGAGCGGCAACGCGTTCGGGCCGTCGCTGAGCGCCTTGTCGGGATCCGGGTGCGTTTCCATGAAGATGCCCGCGATGCCGACCGCGACTGCGGCGCGCGACAGCACGGGCACGAACTCGCGCTGGCCGCCCGACTTGCCGTCGGCGCCGCCCGGCAGCTGCACCGAGTGCGTCGCGTCGAACACGACCGGGCAGCCGGTATCGCGCATGACGCTGAGGCTGCGCATGTCGGAGACGAGGTTGTTGTAGCCGAAACTCGCGCCGCGCTCGCAGACCATGATCTGCTCGTTGCCGGTCGCCTTCGCCTTCGCCGCGACGTGCTTCATTTCCCACGGCGAGAGGAACTGGCCCTTCTTGATGTTGACCGGCTTGCCCGCGCTCGCGACGTTGTGGATGAAATCGGTCTGGCGGCAGAGGAACGCGGGCGTCTGCAACACGTCGACGACGCTCGCGACTTCGGCCATCGGGGTGTATTCGTGCACGTCGGTGAGCACGGGCACGCCGATCTGGCGCTTGACCTCGGCGAGCACCTTGAGGCCCTCCTCGAGTCCGGGGCCACGGTAGCTCGTGCCCGAGGTGCGATTGGCCTTGTCGAAGCTCGACTTGAAGATGAACGGCACACCCAGCCGATCGGTGATTTCCTTGAGCGTGCCCGCGGTGTCGAGCTGCAATTGCATCGACTCGATCACGCAGGGGCCGGCGATGAGGAACAGGGGCTGGTCGAGGCCGACCTCGAAACCGCAGAGGTTCATCGCGAGGCCGCTCCCGGGGACGCGACATGAGCCGGGATGCTTCGAACGGGCCTCCCCGCAAGGGCATCGCGGCTTCCGCCGCTCCCACGAACTCGCGGCATCATCACGCGACCGCCTCCTTCGCATCCGCGGCAGCGAGGCGCGGCGCCTCGCGCACCGCCTTCTGCTCGCGCGCGGCGCGCACGAAGCCGATGAACAACGGATGGCCGTCGCGCGGGGTCGAGGTGAACTCCGGGTGCGCCTGGCACGCGACGAACCACGGGTGGTTCGGCAGTTCGACCATCTCGACGAGCAGGTCGTCCATCGACTTGCCCGAAATGACGAGGCCGAGATCCTCGAACTTCTGGCGATAGCGGTTGTTGAACTCGTAGCGATGGCGATGACGTTCGCGCACGACGTCCTGCGCGTACAGCTCGCGCGCGAGCGTGCCGGCCTTGAGGCGGCATTCCTGCGCGCCGAGCCGCATCGTGCCGCCCTTGTCCGAACCTTCGTCGCGCTTCTCGACGTCGCCGGCACTGGTCGTCCACTCGGTGATGAGTGCGATCACGGGGTCGGCGCAATTGCGGTCGTTCTCGCTCGAATTCGCGCCCGCGAGTCCGGCGATGTTGCGCGCGAAGTCGACCACCGCCGCATGCATGCCGTAGCAGATGCCGAAATAGGGTATGCGGTGCTCGCGCGCGTAGCGCGCCGCGGCGATCTTGCCTTCGAAACCGCGCTTGCCGAACCCGCCCGGGACGAGGATGCCGTCGGCGTCCCTGAGCATGTCGGCGCCCTTGCGCTCGATCTCCTCCGACTCGACCCAACGCAGGTTCACGCGCGTCTTCTGCTTGATGCCGCCGTGGCGCAACGCTTCGCCGAGCGACTTGTACGCGTCCTTGTGCTCGACGTATTTGCCGACGATCGCGATCGTGACTTCGCCCTGCGGGTGCTCGACCGCCTCGACCGTGCGCTCCCATGCCGACAGGTCGGCCGGCTTCGCCGCGAGACGCAGCTTGTCGATGACGATCTCGTCGAGGCCCTGGCTGTGCAGCCACATCGGCAACTGGTAGATGACATCGACGTCGGTCGCGCTGATGACCGCCTTCTCGGGCACGTTGGTGAACAGCGCGATCTTGCGCCGCTCGCTCTGCGGCAGCGGCTGCTCGCAACGGCACAGCAGTACGTCCGGCTGGATGCCGATCGAGCGCAGTTCCTTCACCGAATGCTGCGTCGGCTTGGTCTTGATCTCGCCGGCCGCCTTGATGAACGGCACCAGCGTGAGGTGCATGAAGATCGCCTGCTCGGCGCCGTGCTCGATGCGGATCTGGCGGATCGCCTCGAGGAACGGCAGCGACTCGATGTCGCCGACGGTGCCGCCGATCTCGACCAGCGCGACGTCGTAGCCCTGGGTCGCTTCGTAGATGCGATGCTTGATCTCGTCGGTGATGTGCGGAATCACCTGCACCGTCGCGCCGAGGTAGTCGCCGCGACGCTCCTTCGCGATCACGCTCTCGTAGATCTTGCCGGTCGTGATCGAATTCTTGCCGGTCAGTCGCGTGCGCACGAAGCGCTCGTAGTGGCCGAGGTCGAGATCGGTCTCGGCGCCATCGTCGGTGACGTACACCTCGCCGTGCTGGAACGGGCTCATCGTGCCCGGGTCGACGTTGATGTACGGATCGAGCTTCATCATCGTCACGCGCAGCCCGCGTGCTTCGAGGATGGCAGCCAGCGACGCGGCGGCGATGCCCTTGCCAAGCGAGGACACCACACCGCCGGTCACGAAAATGAGGGGGGTCATGGGCGGAGCTTTCTGCTGGAAACCCATATTCTAGTTGCTCCGCCTTCCCCGCGCATCTCGCTCGCGCGCGCCCGTCGCGCGGGCGCAGGCCGCGCTCGCGACCGCGTTCGCGCCGCGCCGGATACGAAGCTGAATGCGCGGCGAACGAACCGGCGGCTACGACACGCCTCGTGATAGGAAGCCCGCTGCGGAGCCGTTCTGGGGGCTGACGACCGCCATGGACGGTCACGACGGAGCCCCTGATGCGATACTTTTCCCTGTTGTCCGGCCTCGCCTTCGCGATTGCCGCCCCCCTGCATGCGGCCGAGATCAGCGTCGGTGCGGGCCCGGCCTGCACGACCCACACGATCGCCGACGCCCTGACCCTTGCGGCGGCGACCCCCGAAATCGACACGATCCGCCTCGCGGACGACCAGGCCTACGCGGGCCAGACCGTGTTCATCGGCACCTCGGTCGACCTCGTCGGCGGCCATGCCGCGTGCGGCGCGACTTCGCCGGTCGGCACCACCGCCCTGGTCGGCACGGGCCAATGGGCGACCGTCGCCATCGGCGGCAGCGAGGCCGGCATCAGCGTGCGGCTCGAACGCCTCGACATCAGCGGCGGCGGCGCGAGCGGCGAGATCGGCACCTGGGGCGGCCTCAACGTCGACGGACATGCGTTCGTCTCGCTTGCCGACGTCGCCATCCACGACAACCACAACCTGTTCGGCGGCGGATTGCAGCTCGGCGGCGGCGCGATCGTCCAGTTGGAGCGGAACGTCGACATCCGCCACAACCATGCGACCGCGGGGGGCGGCATCTTCTCGGACGGCGCGACGCTGCGCGTGCGCCCGCAGAACGTCGCCGTGCGCGACAACGACGCGCTCAACGGCGGCGGTATCGCATTGTTCGGCGGCGCGCTGCTCAGCGTCGGCACCGATCCGGACGACTCGGCGACGCCGGTCGACGGCTTCCTCGTCGCGAACAACACGGCAGGCAACTACGGCGGAGGCGCGCTCGTGAGCGGCAGCGGCACCTCGATGCTCGCCGACGACACCGTCGTGCGCGACAACAGCGCGGGCGAAGGCGGCGGCGTGTTCGCCGGCAACGGCGGCTACGCCCAGTTCGCTCGCTTCCGCGACGGTCCGTTCCGCCATTGCCCGCACGAGCTCGAATGCCTGCGCCTGTCCGGCAACACGGCCGAACGCGGCGGCGCGATCTCGGTGCGCGACGGCGGCACGGCCCACGTCGACGAGGCGATCGTGCGCGGCAATACCGCGGCCGGCGGCTCCGCGCTCTGGCTCTACGGCGACAGTTCGCAGGTGCGCATCTACTCGAGCCTCGTCGTCGGCAACGCGTGCGTCGACGGCGCGCCGGGCTGCGCGACGATCTATACCTCGGGCGGCTCGCTGCGCTTCGAACACACGACGTTCGCCGACAACGGCGGCGCCGACAGCCTCATCTGGGGTGACGGCGAGCAGGACGCGATCATCACCGACATCAAGGGCTACTCGAGCCTCGTTTCCGGCAAGCCTAAGATCTTCGACTTCCTCGGCGCCGTGCCTACCGTGTCGTACGACTGCGTGCTCAAGGACACCGGCAACGACGAAGTCGCCGCTGCGCGCAGCGCGGTCATGGCATTCACGTTCCAGGACGCCGCTCGCGGCGACTATCACCTCCCCGCCGACAGCGTCGCGATCGACTGGTGCGACGGTACGCCAGTGTCGAGCCAGTCGCCCGACATGGACGACACGCCGCGCGGCCTCGACGCCGACCAGGGCGACCTGTTCGGCACCTACGACCTCGGCGCGTTCGAAGCGGACCGCATCTTCGCGACCGGCACCGAGATGCGCCGCTGACGATGCGGCGGCGACGGCGTCACCGACGCCGCCGCACGACCTCTTCCTCCGTGGAACCGGAGACGCCGCCCGGGCGCTGCGCGCGTCGCGCGCGGCCGTCGGCGATGATTGCAGCGGCAGGACTCGCCCTGCCGCTTCGATCCGCCCTACAGCGGCTCGACCGGCGCGGGTACCGGAAAGCGCCGCTTCGCCTCGAGTTGCCAGAAGATCCACGCCGACACGGCGGTCACGAGCCCCATGCAGACGAACGTGGCGTGGAACGCGGGCAGGGTCGCCGTACCGCGCGCGGCGCCGAACACCGACGTGAATGCGGCGAGCAGCCCGCTCGCCATCGCGACGCCGAGGCTCATCGACAGCATCATCACCATCGACAGCAGGCCGTTGCCGCCGCTCGCGAGCTCGCCCTCGAGATCGCGCAGCGTGACCGTGTTCATCGCGGTGAACTGCAGCGAATTGACCATGCCGAACGCGGCGAGCTGGAGCACGCGCAGCCACGCGGCCTGCTCCGGCCCGATCAGCGCGAAACTCGCCATCGCCGCGCCGACGAGCACGGTGTTGACGAGCAGCACGCGGCGATAGCCGAACGCCTTGACGATCGGCACGATCAGTCGCTTGGACACCATGCCCGCGAGCGCGACCGGGATCATCATCATGCCCGCCTCGGTCGGCGAGCGGCCGAGTCCGACCTGCAGCAGCAGCGGGATCAGGAACGGCATGCTGCCGCTGCCGAGCCGCGCGAACAAATTGCCGAGCACGCCGACGCGGTAGCTGTGCACCGTGAACAGCGCGAGCGGGAACAACGGGTGCGGACTGCGCGTCGCGTGCAGCCAGTAGGCGACGAAACTCGCGAGTCCGAAGATCAGCAGCACGAGCATGCCCGCGTGCTGCGTGCCGAGCCCGGTCAGGCCGTCGAGCGCGAGCGAGATCGCGACCATGCTGGAGGACAGCATGACGTAGCCGCCGAGATCGAAGCGTGCGACCGCGCTGCGCGCATCGGGCATGCAGCGCACGGTCGCGAGCGCCGCGACCGCGCCGACCGGCAGGTTGATGAGGAAGATCCAGTGCCACGACAGCGTCTCGACCAGCCAGCCGCCGAGGGTCGGGCCGATCAACGGACCGATCATGCCCGGGATCGTCACGAAACTGATCGCGGCGAGGAAGTCCCTGCGCGGCACCGAGCGCAGCACGGCAAGCCGCCCGACCGGCAGCAGCATCGCGCCACCGACGCCCTGCACGACCCGCGACGCGGCGAGCTGCGCGAGCGTGTGCGCCTGCGCGCACAGCAGCGAGCCGAGCGTGAACAGCACGACCGCGAAGAAGAACACGCGCCGCGTGCCGAAGCGATCGGCGAGCCAGCCCGAGGCCGGAATCAGCATCGCCATCGTCAGCGAATACGCGACGACGACCGACTGCATGCGCAACGGGCTCTCGCCGAGGCCGGCCGCCATCGCCGGCAGCGCGGTATTGACGATCGTCGAGTCGAGCATCTGCATGAACACGCCGAGCGCGACGAGCCACAGCAGGGCGCGGTTCGGCAGCGCGGCGTCGGTCTCGGTCGTCATCGGCGCCGCGAGTGTAGTCGACCGTCGCTGAACCGCCCGCGCCGCTTGACCACCGGCGCCGTGCTCGCCATGCTGCCCGGCTGTGCGTCCGGCGCCGGACGCGGACCCCACGCCGGCCGCGCGCCGCACGTTTCAACCCGATCACCCAGAGCCACCTGCATGAGCAGTCGCTACAACGCCGCCGACATCGAAGTCCTCTCCGGCCTGGATCCGGTCAAGCGCCGGCCCGGCATGTACACCGATACGTCGCGGCCGAACCACCTCGCGCAGGAAGTCATCGACAACTCGGTCGACGAAGCGCTCGCCGGCCATGCGAAGGCGATCGAAGTGACCGTACATGTGGACGGTTCGGTCGAGGTCAGCGACGACGGTCGCGGCATGCCCGTCGACATCCATCCGGAAGAAGGCATCCCGGGGGTCGAACTCATCCTCACGCGCCTGCACGCGGGCGGCAAGTTCTCCAACCGCAATTACCAGTTCTCGGGCGGCCTGCACGGCGTCGGCGTGTCGGTCGTCAATGCGCTGTCGCAGCGCGTCGAGGTGACGATCCGCCGCGACGGCCAGGTCTACCGCATGGATTTCAAGGACGGCGAGCGCGCGAGCGAACTCGCCGTGACCGGCAGCGTGCCGAAGAGGCAGACCGGCACGACGGTGCGCTTCTGGCCCGACCCGAAATACTTCGACTCGCCGAAGATCGCGCTCGCGCGCCTGAAGCACGTGCTGCGCGCGAAGGCGGTGCTGTGCGCGGGCCTCACCGTACGCCTCGCCGACGAGGCGAGCGGCGAAAAACTCGAGTGGTATTACGAGGACGGCCTGCGCGACTACCTGCGCTCGATGCTCGGCGCGGTCGAGTACCTGCCCGCCGACCTCTACGTCGGCCATCACCAGCGCGACAACGGCGCGGTCGAGTTCGCGGTGGCCTGGCTGCCCGAGGGCGAGCTCACCCAGGAGAGCTACGTCAACCTGATCCCGACCGCGCAGGGCGGCACGCACGTGAACGGGCTGCGTTCGGGCCTCACCAACGCGTTGCGCGAATTCTGCGAGTTCCGCAACCTGCTGCCGCGCGGCATCAAGCTCGCGCCCGAAGACGTCTGGGACCGGCTCTGCTTCGTGCTCTCGCTCAAGATGACCGACCCGCAGTTCTCGGGCCAGACCAAGGAACGGCTGTCCTCGCGCGACGCCGCCGGCTTCGTCGAGAACGCGGTGCACGACGGCTTCTCGCTCTACCTCAACCAGCACGTCGACATCGGCGAGAAGATCGCCCAGCTCGCGATCGAGCGCGCGACCCTGCGGCTCAAGGCCGAGAAGCAGATCGTGCGCAAGAAGATCACGCAGGGCCCCGCCCTGCCCGGCAAGCTCGCCGACTGCGCGTCGAGCGACCTGTCGCGCACCGAACTGTTCCTCGTCGAAGGCGACTCCGCGGGCGGCTCCGCGCGGCAGGCGCGCGACAAGGATTTCCAGGCGATCCTGCCGCTGCGCGGCAAGATCCTCAACACCTGGGAAGTGGAGTCCGGTTCGGTGCTCGCCTCGCAGGAAGTGCACGATCTCGCTGTCGCGATCGGCTGCGATCCGGGCAAGGACGACATCTCGGGCCTGCGCTACGGCAAGGTCGTCATCCTCGCCGACGCGGACTCCGACGGCCTGCACATCGCGACGTTGCTGTCGGCGCTGTTCCTGCGCCATTTCCCGAGGCTCGTGCGCGACGGCCACGTGTTCGTCGCGATGCCGCCGCTGTTCCGCGTCGACGTCGGCAAGCAGGTGTTCTACTGCCTCGACGAGGCCGAACGCGACGCGATGCTGGAGAAGATCCAGCGCGAGAAGATCAAGGGCGCGGTCAGCGTCACGCGCTTCAAGGGCCTCGGTGAGATGAATCCGTCGCAGTTGCGCGAATCGACGATCCACCCCGACACGCGCCGCCTCGTCCAGCTCACCGTCGAAACCGACGACGGCACGTCGAAGGTGATGGACATGCTGCTGTCGAAGAAGCGCGCGGGCGACCGCAAGGAATGGCTCGAGACGAAGGGCGATCTCGCTTCGCTCGAGGTCTGACGCGTTCGCGGCGCCGACGCGACGCTTTGAACCCGCCGAGGATCGCGCACCATGCAGTCGGGCCGGTAGACGGATGCGCTGCTCGTCCCTGCGGCGTGGGCGCCGGCACGACGAGTCGCAAGGACCGCTCCCGGCGACCCGCGGCCTGCGCTAGGCTGCGCTTTCCTCCGGGGAGGTTTTCCGATGCGTACCTTGTTGAAGTGGCTGCTGCGCCTGGTCCTGCTCGTACTCGTGCTCGGCGGCGCATTGTTCGTGCACGTGTGGTATTTCAAGCCGTACTCGATCGACTGGTTCTACGGGCGCGTGTTCGCGCAGTTCGCGCTGAAGAGCCCGGAGCTGCTCAGCCAGTTGCGCATCCTGCCGCCATGGGCGGACTTCTACGGCGACAAGCTCGACGACGCCTCGCCGCGACACGAGGCCGACATGGCGCAGATGGTCCGCGACGACCTCGACATGCTGCATCGCTACGACCGCAGTGCGCTCGACCCTGCGGGACAGCTCTCCTACGACGTGCTCGACTATTTCCTCGCGATCCAGGTCGAAGGCGACACATTCCGTGGCCACGATTTCCCGGTCAACCAGATGTTCGGCGTGCAATCGAGCCTGCCGAACTTCATGGTGCAGACGCACCAGGTCAACGGTCGCCACGACGCCGACAACTACGTCGCGCGACTCGACTTGTTCCCGCGCAAGTTCGACGAGGTCGTCGAAGGCCTGAAAGAGCGCGAAGCGAAGGGCGTCGTGCCGCCGCGATTCACCGTCGACGAAGTCCTCGCGCAGATGCGCGGCTTCATCGCGCCGCAGCCGAAGGACCACATGCTCTACACGAGCTTCAAGGAGAAGCTCGACAAGCTGCCCGAAGACGCGATCCCGGCCGCGGACCGCGAGGTGCTGCTCGCGCGCGTCGCGACGTCGATCGAACGCAGCGTGTATCCGGCCTACCGCACGCTCATCGACCATTTCGCCGCACTGCAGCCGAACGTCACGCGCAACGACGGCGCGTGGAGCCTGCCCGACGGCGATGCCTACTACGCCTGGTGCGTGCGCATGCACACGACCACCGACATGACGCCCGAGCAGGTGCACGCGCTCGGCCTCGCCGAGGTCGCACGCGTGAGAGCGGAGATGGATGCGATCCTCAAGGCGCAGGGTCTCGCCGACGGGCCGATCGGCCCGCGCGTGCAGCAGCTCGCTCACGCGCCGGATGCAGCCTATCCGAACACGCCGGAAGGCAAGGACGCGATGCTCGAGCGCTACCAGGCGATCCTCGACGAGGTGAATGCGGGCCTCGGCTCGGCCTTCCACGTGCGGCCGAAGCTCGGCGTCGTCGTCAAGCGCGTGCCCGACTTCGCCGAGAAGACCGCGCCCGGCGCGTACTACGAGCCGGGCTCGTTCGACGGCACCCGCCCCGGCGTGTTCTACGCAAACTTGCGCGACACGACCGAGAACCCGAAGTGGGGCATGCGCACGCTCGCCTATCACGAGGGCATCCCGGGCCATCACTTCCAGATCTCGATCGCGCAGGAGCTCCAGGGCGTACCGTTCTTCCGCCGCGTGTTGCCGTTCACGGCGTATGCCGAGGGCTGGGCGCTGTACGCCGAACGGCTCGCGTGGGAGCTCGGCTTCGAGAAGGACCCGCTCGACGACCTCGGCCGCCTGCGCGACGAAATGATGCGCGCGGTACGCCTCGTCGTCGATTCCGGCATCCACTACAAGCACTGGACGCGCGAGCAGGCGATCGCGTACATGATGGACAACACGGGTATGGCCGAGAGCGCGGTCACTTCGGAGATCGAGCGCTACTTCGTCGATCCGGGCCAGGCGCTCGCGTACAAGGCCGGCATGCTGAAGATCCTCGAACTGCGCGAGCACGCGAAGCAGGCGCTCGGCACGAAATTCGACCTCGGCGAATTCCACGACCAGGTGCTCACGCACGGCTCGCTGCCGCTCGCGCTGCTGCAGCGCGTGATCGAGGACTGGATCCGGCAGAAGCAATCGGCGTGATGCGTTCACGCCGGCTCGCTCCGCGAGCCGGCGTCGCCGACGCCGGTATCAACCGAGCACGGCGGGATTGGTGCGCCAGATCGTCCAGCACAGCGCACCGGCGAACGACAGCCAGGCGAGGTACGGGACGAGCAATGCGCCCGCGACACGGTCGATGCGCCAGAACAGCACGAGCGTCGACGCGACGAGCAGCCACAGCAGGCCGATGTCGAGCACCGACGCGGCACCGAGGTGCCAGCCGAAGAACAGCCAGCTCCACAGCGCGTTGAGCGCGAGCTGGACGACGAACGCGACGAGCGCCGTACGCGAACCGGCGGCATTCGACGTCGCCACGCGCCAGGCGGCGATCGCCATGAGCAGGTAGAGCACGCTCCATACGGGCCCGAACACGGACGGCGGCGGCGCCCAGTCCGGCCGCACCAGCTGCGCGTAGAAGTCGCGTGCGTGCAGCGAAGCGGCTGCGCCAATGGCACCGGCCGCGAAGGAGAGTGCGCACCAGGCGGCGAGCGCTGCCCATCGCTTGCGCGAGTGAACGGCCATGAGAAACTCCTTCCTCCGGTTCGGCAACGCGGCGTGAACGGCGGCGCACCTGCGTGCCCGCGTGACGCGATCCTAACGCAATCCGAATGCGCACTCGGGCATCCTGCGCTTCCCGTGGCGGCCGCACGCGGGCCCGCTGTGAAGCGCGCCGGGGACGTGGCGGCGTCGCGGACCAGTTCCGGCGCGCGGCGTGCGCGCCACCGCCGCGCGGCGTCGGCGCAGTGCACGCGGGTTCGCTTCGGCGGGGCCGCGTGCGACACTTGCGCCGGCGCTTCCGCGGAGCAGCACGATGAACGCGTTCCTCGCCCGGTCCGGCTTGATCGTCCTCGCCGCGTGCGGCTGCGTATCCGCGGGGTTCGCGATACCTGCCCCGGCATCGGAGTGGCGCTCGCCGTCCGGCGCGGCGCCCGGCGGCGGCGACTGCAACGACAACGATCCCAACGTGTATCCCGGGCATGCCGAGATCGTCGGCAACCGCTACGACGACGATTGCGACGGCCTCGCCGACGAAGATGCGAACGACGTCCCCTCGGGCGACTCCAACGACGTCGACGGCGACTCGATCAGCCTCGCAATGGGCGACTGCGACGAAATCGCGACGACGA